>JAYSXW010000141.1:0-1821 GCA_043716935.1 Pseudonocardia sp. | reverse complement strand
GGGCCACCGCGCCGGAGCCCGCACCGGTCATGCCGCCGGACGGGGGCTTCGCCCCACCCCGGTGACGGGCGCGCTCCTCACCGGTCGAAGTCCTCCGGATCGACCTCGTCGAGGAACTCCTTGAAATCCTGGAGCTGCTGGGCGGGCGGCGCGTCGCCGCCGTGCGGGAACAGGTCGGCGATGGGCTGACCGACCTCGTCGAGGATCTCCTCGGCCACCCCGATGGGCAGCCCCTCCCGCACCGCGACGGCGAGGGCGTCGCTGGGGCGGACCTCGACGCGCTGGTCGGCGTCGAACACCAGAGCAGCGGAGAACACCCCGTCGCGCAGGGCGGTGATCTCGGCGCCCCGTAACGACCGCCCCAGCCCCGTGACGACGGGCAGCAGCACGTCCTGGGGCAGCGGCGGATCGTTCTCGGCGCGCGGCCCGACGGAGATCACGTCGGCCTGGGCGCGGCGCAGGAACACCGGCACACACCGCTCGCCGTCGATCTCCCCGAGCAGCAGGACCGGTTCCCGCGTCCGGACGTGCACCACCAGCCGCAGCACCCGCATCGCCTGCATCAGCGTCCCTCCGTCGTGGACGTGCAGTGTCGACCACCACACGGGTCGAGGGCTACAGCTGATCGGAACCCTCCTGCGCCACGAGCCCGATCCGCTCGGCCACCGCCGCGAGGACGTCCTGGACGGCGACCGTGTCGGCCAACGGCATCACCAGGCTCTCCCGCCGCCCCTGCGCCACGCCGTTCGTGACCTCGATCAACTCGTGGGTGTAACCGCTGCCGGTGGCCGGGAGCGTGATCGGTTCCGGTTCGCGTCCGGCCCGGTGCACGACGATCGTGTCGGGGTGGTGGAAGCGCGGCAGGACGTCGATCCAGCCGTCGTCGCCGAAGATCCGCGCCTGCCCGGGGGACGGGCAGCGCAGCGACCCGAACAGCGACGCGCTGCGGCCGCCGGGGAACCCGAGCAGCACTGCCTCCTCGACGTCGATGCCGCCCTGCACCGTTCCGTGGGCCGCCACGGTGTCGGGGGTGCCCAGCACCATCTGCGCGAACGAGATCGGGTAGACGGTGATGTCGTAGAGCGCCCCGCCGCCGACCGCCGGGTTGTAGTAGCGGTCCTGCGGGTCGGTGGGGGCCTGGATGCCCAGGTCGGCCTGCACGCTCTGCACCTCACCGATCGCCCCGGCGGCAATCAGCTCCCCGACGCGCACGATCGCGGGGTGGAAGCGCGTCCACATGGCTTCCATCGCGAACACGCCGGCCGCCGCCGCGGCGTCGACGATCTCACGCGTCGCGGCCGGGGTGACGGTGAACGCCTTCTCGACCAGCACCGCCTTGCCGGCACGCAGCGCGGCCAGCGCCACGGCCCGGTGCTGCGGGTGCGGGGTGGCGATGTAGAGGACGTCAACCTCGTCGTCGTCGACGATCGCCCGGTAGGAGCCGTGGACGCGGCCGATGCCGTGCTCGGCGGCGAAGCGCTGGGCGCGCTCCGCCGAGCGGGACGCCACCGCCACCAGTGACGCCCCGGGCACGTGCGGGAAGTCCGCCACCACCTTCGCCGCGATCCGACCCGGACCCACCACACCCCACCGCACGGTCATGGTGGCATTCTTGCCGACGGGCCGACGGGCCGACGGGCCGACCAGGGGAATGTTGCGGCCGACGTTCTCGTTCCTGGCAGGCATGACTGCGAAGACCTGGTTCATCACCGGCTCCTCCCGCGGCTTCGGCCGGGAGTGGGCGGTCGCCGCGCTCGAGCGTGGCGACACCGTGGCCGCCACGGCCCGCGACACCTCCAGCCTCGACGACCTCGTGAAGCA
>JAYSXW010000015.1:0-2208 GCA_043716935.1 Pseudonocardia sp. | reverse complement strand
GCCTCGGTGGTGGGACTCGGAGCCGCGGTCGCGTTCAACGGCCTGCCGATGGGTCGCATTCCTGCTGCTCGCACCGGCGCTGCGCCTGGTCACACCTGCGCCACCCCCAACCGGCGGGAGCCGTGGAACGGGAAGACCCTGCCGGCGAGCGCGATCTGATCACCGACGCCCCGCCCGACCGCGGCCGGATCCGGACTACCGGCCCCGACCTGGCTGATGTGGGCCTCGACCTGAGAGCGGGCGAACGCCACCATCTCTCCGTGTTGGGCGGCCGCGACCGCGGACCGGATCCGTTCCAGGGCCGCGATCCGATCGATCCGCACCGCACCCGGGACAGCAGCTGGGACAGCGGTGAGGTCGGGGCGGGTGGCGTGGTGGGTGTGGCGGGCGAGGTCGGCGAGCAGTGCGGCGGTGACGGCGTCGATGGTCCCGGCCGTCGGATCCCACCCGGAAGTCGGGCCAGTCGATCCGGTCCGACGGCCAGTCGGGCCGTGGGGCGGGGAGCCGACGCCCCAGGTACGGCCCGAACTCGGGTAACGGCCCCGGCAACACGGGTCCGCGGAGGTCACGTCCACGGACGAGCGTCCCGTCAGAGCTGAACGACACCGACGAGGGCCGGCGTCCACGGTGCACCCCGTCACTGCGGACGTCCGGACCGGCGGTCAGTTCGCCGCCGCCGCCTCGCGGGCGCGGAGGTCCTTACGGAGGATCTTGCCGCTGGCCGACTTCGGGATCTGGTCGATGAACTCCACCACCCGGATCTTCTTGTGTGGGGCGATGCGCTCGGCGACGAACGTCATGACGTCCTGCGCGGTGAGGTCGGCGCCCGACTCCTGCCGCACCACGAACGCCTTGGGCACCTCCTCGCCCTCGGCGTCCTTCACCCCGATGACCGCCACGTCGGCGATCTTCTCGTTCGTCAGCAGCAGGGCCTCCAGCTCGGCAGGCGGCACCTGATAGCCCTTGTACTTGATCAGTTCCTTGACGCGGTCGACGATCGAGAACACGCCGTCGGCGGTGACCTCGGCGACGTCGCCGGTGTGCAGGTAGCCCTCGGCGTCGAGGGTGCTCGCGGTGGCCTCGGGATTGTTGAGGTAGCCGGTCATGACGTTGGGGCCCTTGACCCACAGCTCGCCACGCCCGCCGGGCCCGACCTCCTCGCCGGACTCGGGGTCCACGAGCTTGCACTCGATGTTGGGCAGGGCGAAGCCGGAGCTGTTGAGATCGAGATCGGGCCGGTCGTCGGGCATGCAGTGACTGACGGGTGAGAGCTCGGTCATGCCGTAGCCCTGCAGCACCGTGGCGCCCAGGCGCTTGCCCATGGCGTGGCCCAGCTCGGCGTCGAGCGGGGCGGCTCCGGAGAAGATGACCTCGACGCACGACAGGTCGTAGGAGTCGACGATCGGGTGCTTGGCCAACGCGACGGCCACCGGCGGTGCGATGTAGACCCGGTCGACCCGGTAGGTCGAGATGATCCGCAGGAACTCCACCAGGTCGAACCTCGGCATCGTGATGACCGTGGCCCGGCGGTGCAGGCCCTGGTTCATCATCACGGTCATGCCGTAGATGTGGAAGAACGGCAGTACCGCCAGGATCTTCGTCGAGGTCCTGACCTCGCCCATGGCGGCGATCTGCAGCAGGTTCGCCACCAGGTTGCGGTGGGTGAGGATGACGCCCTTCGCCAGCCCCGTGGTGCCCGAGGAATAGGGCAGCACCGCGGTGTCGGACGCGGCGGCCGTGGCGACGGGCGGCAACGCCGTGGTGGCCAGCAGGTCCCGCAGCGACGTGACGCCGTCGGCCTCGTCGATCAGGATGATCGCGTCGTCGCCCAGCCCGGCCTCCGCGACGGCGGCCCTGGCTCGGTCCAGGAACGGCGAGATCGTGAACAACAGCGTGGCACCGGAGTCACGCAGCTGGTGAGCCAGCTCATTCGGCGAGTAGAGCGAGTTCGCGCTCGTCACCGTCGCATTCGCGCGCAGGATGCCGTGGAAGACGGCCGCGTAGTGGGGCGAGTTGGGCGCGAAGACCCCCACGACGTCACCCGCCCCGATGCCGCGCTCGGCGAGCGCCGCCGCGATCGTCAGCACCATGACCTTCAGTTCGGCGAAGGTGAGCGCCACCCCGGTGGCCCCGTCGAGCAGGGCGGGCGCGTCGGCGCGGTTACCGAAGTCACCAAACAACAGGTCGAACAGCACGACCTCGGGGATA
>JAYSXW010000140.1:0-1822 GCA_043716935.1 Pseudonocardia sp. | reverse complement strand
CGGGGGCCATCCGCTGCTGCCCGACGCGTGCGTAGTGCTGGAGTGCGCACCGTTCGACGTCCACGACGGCGGGACTGACAACCTCTTCGGCGTCGGTGGCGATCACGCGTCCGGGCCTGCGGCGGGCCGGCCGACCGGCCCTCAGCCGCGCCCCGGGCCGAGCACGCAGAACTCGTTGCCCTCGGGATCGGCGAGCACGACCCACGCCATGTCGACGCCCTGGCCGACGTCCACGCGGGTGGCTCCGCGGGCGACGAACCGGGCCACCTCCGCGTCCTGGTCGTCGGGCCGGAAGTCCGGGTGCAGCCGGTTCTGAACCGTCTTCGGCTCCGACACCGGCTCGAACATGATGCCGGGCAACCGGTCGGGGGCGGGTCGGATCTCGAACTCGTCGGGGGCATCGTTGACCACCACCCAGCCGAGCGCGTCGGCCCACCACCGACCCAGCCCGACGACGTCGACCGCCTGGATCACGAGCTGCTCCCATTCCAGCGCCACGCGGCGGAACCTACTACCGGTGGATACCTGTGGGAGCGCCCCGCCGAGGACCTGTTTCCCCTCTGGTGTGTCGGAGGATTGCGCCGCTCCCTGGCACCCCGCTCCGGGCGGCGTTGGCCCTTCTGACGGTCGTACACGACGACACCACCGGGGAGCTGGACGTGATGAGCCGTCGGCCGTGACGGCGCCGACCTCGATGGCCGGCGGTCACACCGGGACTGGTTGACCACGGCCCGACCCGAAGACCGGGTCGTGCCGTCGATGTTCGTCGCACCATCTGAGATTCGACGGGAACCGGGGCGGGCGCCGGGGGCTGGAACAGCCGCCCCCGAGCACTCCCCCGGGCGGTGCGCACCGCGACCAACGCCCAGGCCGCGACCAGTCCGACGTAGAAGGCGACCGCCATCCACGCCACCACGTCCGAGCCGGTGTGCAGAGCCAGTGCGCTGGTACCGGTGACGACCGTGCCCACGGGGAACGTGAACGACCACCAGGTCAGCGAGAACGGCAGGTGCTGCCGCGCGGTGCGGATCGTCACCGCGGCCGCGAGGCCCGTCCACAACAGGGCGAACCCGAACGCCGGCACCCCGTACACCAGCCCGAGCGCCGCGAACGCCGCCGAATAGGGAGCGGGCAGTGCCAGGTGTGCCACACCGCCCAGCAGGTTCACCGCAGTGATCGACTGGCCGAGCCAGCCGAGCACGATCCACAGGGTGGGCACCGTGGCCGCCGGACCGAGCTTGTACATCGTGAGCCGGTACCAGATGAGGGTGGTGACGATCATCGATGCGATCAGACTCAGACCGAACATCGCGTAACAGGCCAGCAGCAGAGCGAGCCGGGCCTGACCGGCCGCGGCGTAGGGCACCAGCAGCGCCCCGCTCGCGGCCGACACCATGGGCGGCACGACGGGCATCAGCCAGCCACCGAACGTGGAGTCCGGCCTCAGCTCGTGCCGGGTGAACATCAGGTACGGAATGACCAGGGCGCTGCCCAGACCGGCGACGGTGCCGACGGTCCACAGCACCCAGTCGATGTGCACGGCCAGCGACTCGCCGAGCACGTCCCTGCCCAGCAGCAGAGTGCCGGCACCCACGGTCAGCAGCGCCATCGACGGCGCGCCGAAGAACTGGGCCATCACGGGGTCCGCCGCGTACCCGGTCGCGGTGGCGCGGTGGCGGACCCAGTGTGTGGCCCACGCCACCGTCAGCGCCACCAGCATCACCGACGCAATGCCCCACACCACCAGTGCTGCGGAATGCAGGCCCGGCACCTGCCGCGGCAGCGTCACCGCGGCGTTCGCGACGATCCCCGTGCCCATGAT
>JAYSXW010000139.1:0-1823 GCA_043716935.1 Pseudonocardia sp. | reverse complement strand
CGCCTCGCCCGCGCCCACCCCGTCTGATCGTGGTTGCACAGCGGTGTCCGCTCGGGATCGCGAATCGATTCCAGCCGGTCGAGAGCTGGCCGGCGCGGGCCGCACGTGCTCGGCACCGGCATGGACAGCATCGTCGGCGACGGGCTCGTACCGGGAGGATCCGGCCTCCGGCCCCTCCGGCGCGACCGCCGTCTGCGCCCAGCGAGCTGCATCGGCGGGTGAGGCCCCGCGGATGAGCGCGTGCTGCATCAGCTCCAGCCGGTTGACGTCGTCGACGGAGTAGCGCCGGTGGCGTCCAGGTGTGTGGTCGCTGGGGCCCAGGCCGTATCTGCGGTCCCACGTGCGCAGCGTGGCTGGCGCGATGCCCAACCGGCGGGCGGTTGCGGCGACGTTGAGCCGGAGCTCCTCCACGTGCGTCCTCCGGTCCACCGTCGTGCGCGGTTCCGGCCGCGCGGTCGGCGTCGGCTCACGCAGCACCGAAACCATCGTGCGGCGAGTGGGGCGGCGTCGCAACCGGCAGGCCGATGCGTCGCGGTTCACTCGTTGTGCACTTGAACAAGTTCTGGCGCGGTTCTAGAATAGGTGCTCGGCAGCCACACGGAGCGCTGGCCAAGAGCGGGGTGATGAACGTGGCGGATGTACGAAGACTCCCGGTACCGGTCACGGAGATCTGGGAGTGGCAGATGCAGGGCGCCTGCCGCGGTATGGACAGCGGCTTCTTCTTCCACCCGGAGGGCGAGCGGGGCCCCGCCCGAGCCAACCGCGAGGTGCGGGCCAAGCAGGTCTGCCAGACATGCCCGGTGCTGCAGGACTGTCGGCGGCACGCCCTGACCGTCCAGGAGCCCTATGGCGTGTGGGGCGGGTTGTCGGAGTCCGAGCGTGACGACATCATCCGCGGCCGGCACCGCACCCTGCGCGCAGCCGACCCGGTGCGCAGCAGGCGCTGAAAATACGACGACGAACGGCGGGCCGACCTGTCCAAGGTCGGCCCGCCGTTGTTCGTGAGTCGGTCAGTGACCGTGACCGTGACCGCCACCGGCGGGCTGCGCCGGAGCATCGGCCGGCTTGTCGACGATGGCGCTCTCGGTGGTGAGCACCATGCGGGCGATCGACGCCGCGTTGACCAACGCGGAGCGGGTGACCTTGACGGGGTCGATCACCCCGTCGGCCATCAGGTCGCCATAGGTGAGGTTGGCGGCGTTGAAGCCACTGCCCCACTCCTGCTCGGAAACCCGTTCGACGACGACAGCGCCCTCGAGACCACCGTTGGCGGCGATCCAGAACAGGGGCGCGGACAGCGCCTTGCGGACGATCGAGACACCGGTGGCCTCGTCGCCGAGGAGGCCGAGGCCGCCCTCCAGCTGCTTGGCCGCCTGCACCAGCGCGGACCCGCCGCCGGGGATGACGCCCTCCTCGACCGCGGCCCGGGTGGCCGCCACCGCGTCCTCGATGCGGTGCTTACGCTCCTTGAGCGCGGTCTCCGTGGCCGCTCCGACCTTGATGACAGCGACGCCACCGGAGAGCTTGGCGAGCCGCTCCTGCAGCTTCTCCTTGTCCCAGTCGGAGTCGGAGTCCTCGATCTCACGCTTGAGCTGCGCGACCCGGCCGTCGGTGGCGTCCTTGCTGCCGCCGCCCTCGACGAGGGTGGTGGCGTCCTTCGTGATGACGGCACGGCGGACCGAGCCGAGCAGCTCCAGCCCGGCCTCGGACAGCTTGAGCCCGACCTCCGGGTTGATGACCGTGCCACCGGTGGCGATCGCCAGGTCGTCCATGAAGGCCTTGCGACGGTCACCGAAGAACGGCGACTTGACCGCGGCGACCCG
>JAYSXW010000138.1:0-16265 GCA_043716935.1 Pseudonocardia sp. | reverse complement strand
CGGACTTCGGGGCGCATATGACCGTGACGACCAGCCGCCCGCCGCAGGACAGGGCCGCGACGACCGTCGTGACGTTGCCGACCAGCGTGGCCAGCGGCACGGCGCGCGTCACCCGCCGGCCGAGCACCTGCAGCGGCTCGGCGGGCCCCTGCAATGTTCGTCAGCAACGTGGTGATCGACCGCTGTCGGTCGATCAACCACCGGTTCAGCCCGAGCGCCCCGAGAACGCGGAACACCTGCGCCATCAGCCACCAGGAGGAGCCAGTGACCAGGCGCTTGCTGCGGGCGCATGTCCGTCGCGAGCGCCGCCAGCTCCGCGGGCACCGACCCCCACGGTGGTGCGACCGCGATCCGCACGGCACCCACGTGGTTCTCGAAGGCGAGCTCGGCCAGGTCGTACGCGCTCATCCGCTCGCTCGGGGCCCGGCCGGTCGACATGTCGCCGGACACGGGTCAGTAGAGCGGAGCGACGTCCAGGAGCGTGTGGTCCGCCAGGCAGCTCAGCCGGTCCCGCACCTCCACCACACCCTCCAGCCGTTCGACGAACCGCACCGTCAGCTCCATGTCGACCCGCGTGTCCAGCTGACCGGTCAGCGTCACGACCCCGTCGGTCACCTCGACCGCGATGCGCGTGCGGTCGACCATCAGCATCCGGCCCAGCACCTCCTCGACGACCTCGCGACGGATGGCGCCGTCGCCGCGCAGGAACACCGCGAGCAGGTCGGAACGACCGAGCACACCCAGTACCCGTCCGTCCGCGTCGACGACCGGCATCCACGCGACGCCGCGCTCACTCATCGACCGGGCGGCGGCGGCCACGGTCGTCGACGGACCGACCGTGACGACCGGGGTGCTCATGAGGACCCGGGCGGTGCCGGCCCCGATCTGCGGAACGGGCGGGGTGCGACGGGTGTGCCGGGGGCGGCGCCGAGGGCGCCCCCCGTCGTGGTCCGGCCCGTCCAGGGTCGCCAGCACGTCGGCCTCGGAGACCACACCGAGAAGGTGGCCCTGCCCGTCCAGGACCGGGACCGCCCGTACCGCGCCATCGTGGAGCACGGTCGCGATGGCGGTGACCGGCGTGTCCGGACCCACCGACAGGACCGTGGTCGTCATGACATCCGCGACCACCGTGCGGCTCAACTCCGGTGCCGTCCTGGCCGTACTGTGGTGAACCGACTCGTTCATGTTCCGTCCTCCCGTGGGTTTCTGGTCAGACTCGTCGGCCGGGGCCCGGCGGTGCAGGGCCGCAGTACCCGTCCACCCGGGCCGACCGGTCCTGCCCGGAACCGCGCGCCGCCGGGCACGCTGGCGGGACACCACAGACGGGGAGTAACGATGGACACGGACGACGGAGGTCGGCACGACGTGGTGGTCGGCGTGGACGGGAGCGAGCTCGCGCTGCACGCGGTCGGCTGGGCCGCGATCGAGGCCCAGTTGCGCAGGCTGCCCCTGCGAATCGTGCATGCCACCCCCCAGCCGGCCGGTCCCGGCGGAGCGGTGCCGCGGTCGGCCCCGGAGATCCTGGCCCGCGCCTTCACCGTCGCCCGCCGCGCCGCGTCCGACGTCGTCGTCTCGACGACCCGGACGGCGCAGGACCCCGCCGCCTCGCTCCTCGACGCGGCGGCCGGCGCGGCGGTGCTGGTGGTCGGCATGGGCGGCGCCCCGGGCGAACCGCTCGTCGGCTCGGTCGCCCTCGACGTCAGCGGCCGGGCCCCCTGCCCCGTCGTCGTGGTCCGCGGCGGGCCCGTGCCACCGCGTGGCCCGGTGCTCGTCGGGGTCGACACGTTCGGCGAGGGCGGGCTCCGCCGGGACGACGCCGCACTCTCCGTGGCGTTTGCCGACGCCCGCCGCCACGGCGGTCGGGTGGCCGTCCTGCACGCCCGGTACGTGACCGACCCGGACCGTACGCCGGGGGACGAGCAGGCGGCGGACGTCGCCGTCCGGGACCGGCTGCGCGCCGAGCTCGGAGCCTGGAGCACCCGGTTCCCCGAGGTCCCGGTGCAGCTCAGTGTGGTGCACGACAACCCGGCCCGGGCGCTGTTGGCGGCCGCCGAGGGGTGCCGGCTGGTGGTGCTGGGCACTCGCGGCGACGGCGCCTACACGCGCGACCTGTTCGGGTCGACCAGCCGCGAGGTCCTGCGTCGCAGCCCGGTCACCGTGCTGGTCGTCAACCCGGACAGCGTCGGCACCGGAACCGACCGCGACGAACCGCCACCCGCCGGTGCCCGCACCACCCAGCTCGACCACCCGCACGACCACAGCCTGCTGTTCTGATCGGACGAAGACGTGCCGTCGTCCGTGGTCGTGCCGGTGGTGATGCTCGCCGTCGGCGTCCTCCTACTGTTCTCGGGCCTGGTGGGTGCGCAGCGCAGCACCGACCCGATCTCACC
Source organism: Pseudonocardia sp. (assembly GCA_043716935.1). Taxonomy (GTDB): domain Bacteria; phylum Actinomycetota; class Actinomycetes; order Mycobacteriales; family Pseudonocardiaceae; genus Pseudonocardia. The sequence continues at coordinate 13,875 of JAYSXW010000138.1, read as the reverse complement.
TCGCGAGCTTCGGTGACCAGGCTCCCCCGGCGGAATGCCGGACTTGCCCCGCAGCGCCGGTCACGACGGATTGAGGTCGTGACCGGCGCGACCGACCGCTCTGCAACGAGGAGAACCTGGCCGGAGCGCCGCTGGCGGTGCGCCGGGCCGGAGCGTCGGGCGACGGACCCTCGGCCTGACCCGGCACCGAAGGTCCCGGCCCGACGGGTCGAAGGGACCTGACGGCCGGTGCGGTCGAGCGTGTTCGCCGGCGCACCAGCGCCCGGCGCACGGCGGTGGTCGGGAAACGGAGTGTGCCGTGCCGACCGTCCTCCCCGATGTGGCCACGCTGCGCCGCGTGATCGAGCACGCGGTGCGCGCGCCGTCGGTGCACAACTCCCAGCCGTGGCTGTGGCGGGTCGACCCCGAGGGCGTGGACCTGTTCGCGGACCCCGACGGCGCGCTGCGCGCCGGGGAGGCCACCAGCGCGGTGCTGCTCACCGCCACCGATCCGGGGCTCGCGACCACCCCGTTGAGCCAGCCGCTGGAGGTGACCCGCACCCGCGCCGCGATCAGCCGGCACCTCGTCCGGGATGCCGCCGGGGAACGAGAACTGGCGGAACAGCGCCTGCATCCCGTCCTCGTCGCGCCCGATCGCCGGGTACACCTCGCTGCAGGTGCCCTCCAGATACCCCAGTACCCGAGCAGCCGGGGCTTGACGTGATCGGCCACCAGTGACTCGCGCATCAGCGGGTTGTCGAGCAGGTAGATCTGCCCGCCGGACAGGTAGTTCGCCGCGCGCCAGTAGGCGTCGATCAGCGTCAGGTCGGCGGGGGTGGGGGTCCGGGTCGACGTGGGGTGCAGCACGGAGAGGACTCCTCCTGGAGGGTGACGGGCGGGCCGGCCCCGGGGCTGGCGCGTGGGGAGGCCGGACCGGTACGGACGAAGGTCCCGACCCGGCAGGGAAGGACGGTCCTACCCCCGCGCGGGGCGGACGGCTCAGGATCGGGGGCATGGCCCGCTCCTACTCCCGCGAGTCGACCGAGCGACCCCGTTCACGGGCCGCCCAGCCCTCCGACGAGGGCTGACCTCCGATGAGCCGTGGTCGGGCCGACCGATGACCACCCTGTCCCCGCGGCACCCGACGTCGACGCGATCCGCATCTCGTACGCGGCCACGCTGCCCGTCGAGGAGGTGGCCCGGACGCTCGCCGTGTCGGCCGCCCGCGGCCTGGACCCCCGGCGAGGTCGAACGCCGCCGGGCGCGGTGGGGGCCCAACTCGGTGTCCTCGCACCGGGCCCGGGTGCTGCCCGTCCTGTGGCACCAGCTGTGGTCACCGTTGCTCGGGCTGCTGCTCGCCACCGAGCACGCCGTCGGGGGCAACCCGCTCGACCGGGCGCTGTGGGACTCCCCCGCCGCCGCGGGTGAGCGGGCCGACGTCGCCGACGTCACCCGGCAGCCAGCTCGCGATCCCCACCGACAACGCCGACCCCGAACAGCTCCGCCGCCCGGCGCACTGGGACATCGCGTTCATCCGCCGCTTCATGCTGTTCTTCGGGCCGCTCAGCTCGGTGTTCGACTTCGTTCTGTTCGGCGTCGTGCTCTGGGTGTTCCAGTCCGGGCCCGAGCAGTTCCGCACCGGCTGGTTCGTCGAGTCGCTCGCCACCCAGGTGCTCGTGATCTTCGCGATCCGTACCCGCCGCATCCCGTTCTTCCGCAGCCACCCCAGCCTGCCGCTGACCCTCGTCGCGCTCGGCGTGGTGGGCGTCGGCGCGCTGCTGCCCGCCACGCCGCTGGCCGCGGCCCTGGGTTTCCAGCCGCTGCCCGGCGCGTTCTTCGCCGTGCTCGCCGTCATGGTGCTCGGCTACCTGGTGCTGATCGAGATCGGCAAACGAATCTTCTACGGCACTGCGGTCGCCGGCCCGCCCGTCGTTCGGCACCACGACCCGCGAAGGCACCTGCGGCGCTGCGCCGCGTACTTCAGTACGGCCATGGACCCGGTTCGTGCGACCCGCTCCACATCCTGATCAGGGAGACGCGATGCTCACCCGAGTCCTGTCCACCGTGGCGATCGGCACCGGCGTGGTGCTGGGCTCCATCGGGATCGTGGCCGTGCCCCTCGCCCTGCCCGTCGCCATCGGGCTCGGTGCGCTGGCCGCGATCATGGCGGCCTGCGTGCCGCCGGACGGGCGGGGCAGGGCGGAACCCGTGGTGGCCGGGTCGGGCCGGTCCGGCGGCGTCCGCGCCGGGCTGGGCATCACCGCGAGCCTGCTGGTGCTCACCGGTCTGACCGTGGTGCTGGGCGCCGCCACCTGGGTCGCCGTCGTGGCGGTCCTCGGCATCGCGGCCGGCCGGCTGCGGGCGCGGCGCGGCGCACCGCTTCGGAGCACTCCCCTCCCGATCGGTCGGGACGGCCCACGACTCGTCGAGACGGCGCCGCCCGAGACCACCGCGGCTTCCACGGCCCAGCTGTGCGCCGCGTGGCAGCAGACCTACTTCGCGATGCTGGACCTGCCGGCGGGGCCGCAGCGGCGCGGCATGGTCGAGGTGCGGCAGCGTCTGCTCGACGAGCTCGAACGCCGCGACCCCGACGGGTTCGTCAGGTGGCTGGAGACCGGTGCTCGGGCGAACAGCGACCCGAGCCGGTACCTGGCTCCGGAGCGGTGAGACCCGTCAGCGACGGCGCAGCACCAGCTTGACGACCTCCCCCACCCACAGCACCGCCGAACCGATCGCCGCGCACACCGACCACTGCGCCACGGTGAGGTCGGCGGTGGTGAGGAAGCCGTGCAGGGCGTCGACCTGCACGACCAGCACGAGCAGCGCGACGACCGCCGCGGTGGCGACGAGGGCCGGGGTGTTGTGCAGCGTCTCCCGGCTGAACGCGGAGCGGGTCTCGTGGCGGACCCCCAGCAGGTTGAACACCTGGCAGAACACGAACGTCGCGAACGCCATCGTGCCCGCGACGCTCGGCACCCCCAGCTGCGCCGCCGGGCCCGGCGCCCAGATCAGCACCGCGAGCGTGCCCGCCGCCATGACGACGCTGCTCAGCAGGATCCGCGACAGCCGCCTGCGGTCCAGGATCCGCTCGCGGGCGCCCCGCGGTGGGCGGTTCATCGCGTCGTCGCTCACCGGGTCGATGCCCAGTGAGAGGGCGGGTGGCCCGTCCAGGATCAGGTTGACGAACAGGATCTGCACCGCGGTGAACGGCACGCCACCCGCGATGCCCGTGACCGACGCGACGAGGAACGTCAGGACGAAACCCAGCGCGGTCGAGAGCTGGAAGCGGGTGAACTTGACGATGTTGTCGTAGATGCCGCGGCCCTCGCGGACGGCGGCCACGACGGTGGCGAAGTCGTCGTCGGTGAGGATCATCGTCGCGGCCTCCTTCGTCACCTCGGTGCCCGCCACGCCCATCGCCACCCCGATGTCGGCCCGGCGCAACGCCGGTGCGTCGTTGACCCCGTCGCCGGTCATCGCGACGACGTCACCGCGGCTCTGCAGCGCCGCCACGATCCGCAGCTTGTGCGCCGGCGACACCCGGGCGACCACGCCGACGTCGTCGAGGCGGCGGGCCAGCTCGTCGTCGGAAGCGATGGCGTCGAGCTCGGCGCCCCCGACCGTCCCGCCCGGGATGCCCAGCTCGGCGGCCACGGCGGCGGCCGTCGCCGGGTGGTCACCGGTGATCATCCGGACGCGGATGCCGGCGTCGCGACACTGCCGGATCGCGTCGCGCGCCTCGGGCCGGGGCGGGTCGACGATGCCCACCAGCGCGATCAGGACGACGTCGTCGAGCAGGTCCTTCGGGTCGGTGGAGGCGGCGAGATGCTCGGCCGACACGTCCTGGGCGCCCACCGCCAGCACGCGCATCCCCCGCCCGGCGAGGTCGGCGTTCGCCTCCTCGACGCGGAGCCGGGCGGGCGCGTCGAGCGGGCCGGAGCGCGCCAGCAGCACGTCCGGTGCGCCCTTGACGAAGGCGCGCGCCCCACCGGGCCACCGGTGGAAGGTGGCCATGAACTTGTACTCCGAGTCGAAGGGCACCTCGCGCAGCCGGGGGTGCTCGTGGCGCACCGCGGCGACGTCGACGCCGGCCTTGGCCGCGAGTACCAGTAGGGCACCTTCGGTCGGGTCACCGACGACGTCGCCGTCGCGCAGCTCGGCGTCGGAACACAGCGCGACGGCCATCGCGGTCTCGCCGACGGTCTCGCCGACGGTCTCGGGCACCGGTGAACCGTCGACGGATCGGACCGCCCCCTCGGTCGAGTACCCACCTCCGGTCACGGTGAGCCGCTGCCCGGCCACCACCAGCTCACGGGCCGTCATCTGGTTGAGGGTGAGGGTCCCGGTCTTGTCGGTGCAGATCTGCGAGGTGCTGCCCAGCGTCTCGACCGAGGCCAGCCGCTTGACGACCGCGCCCCGTTTCGCCAGCCGGGAGGCGCCCATCGCGAGGGTGAACGTGACGACGGCCGGCAGCCCCTCCGGGATCGCGGCGACGGCGAGCGACACGGCGCTGACGAACAGCGCGCCGAACTCCTGCCCGCGCAGCAGCCCCAGCCCGAACACGACCGGCACGACGGCGGCGGCGATGATCGCCAGCGTGCGGCTCAGGCCCGTGATCTGGGCCTGCAGCGGCGTCGGGACGGGTTCGGCGGAGTGCAGCAGGTGCGCGATCCGGCCGGTCTCGGTCCGCATTCCCGTGGCGGTGACCACGACCTCGGCGCGACCCCGGGTCACCATCGTCGTCATGTACACCGCGGTGGACCGGTCCCCCAGCGCCGCCGCCGCGTCGACCTGCGCGGTGGCGGACTTGCCGACGGGCTGCGCCTCCCCCGTCAGCGTCGACTCCTGCACCTCCAGCGCGACCGCCGACACGACCCGGCCGTCCGCGGGCACCCGAGCCCCCGCGTCGAGCGTCACGACGTCGCCGACCACCAGCTCGGCGGCGTCCACGGTCCGCATCGCGCCGTCGCGACGCACCGCCGCCGTCGTCACGAGCATCTTCTGCAGCGCGGCGAGCGAGGCCTCCGCCCGGGACTCCTGTACGAACCCGATGAGGGCGTTGAGCAGCACCACCGCGGCGATGACGACCGGCGTCTCCCACTTGCGGGTCACCACCAGGCTGACCACGGCGGCCACCAGCAGGATCACGATCATCAGGTCGGTGAACTGGCGCAGGAACGCCCGCCAGCGCGGTTCCCGGGGCGCTTGGACGAGCCGGTTCGGGCCGTCGCGCCGCATCCGCAGGGCCGCCTCGGCAGCCGGGAGCCCGACGCGGACGTCGACGTCGAACGCCCGCGCCGCGTCGGCCGCAGGCACGGCGTGCCAGGCGGTCGCCAGCCCCGTCACGTCGCCGTCCACCGGTCGCGGCGGTCGTGCAGGTAGGTCGCCAGCGTCGTCGTCGGACGCCCGAGCAACCGGCCGAGCGTGTCGGTGACCCGCGCGGCCGGGCCGAGCCGGGTGACGAGGTTGATCACCAGCCGCACGGTGACGAAGTCGGCGGGAACGCCGCTGCGGCGCAGCTCGCGGCGGTAGGCCCGCAGGTCCTGCTCGGTCCGCCGGTGCGGCAGTGCGCGGTTCACCCCCATGACCGACAGGAACACCATGTGCTCCACGCCGTGCGCGACGGCCGCCTCGACGAACGGGAACAGGTGGCGTGCGGCGAGCGCCGGGGGCCGCATCAGGAACACCCGCCCGATCTCGGGCAACGCCGTGTCGAAGGTCCCGGGCCGCTCGAGGTCCAGCGTCCGGCTCTCGATCACGCCGCTGATCCGGCCGCCGTCCCGGGCCCCGGCCACGACGCGCGTCCCGCCGGCGGAGAGGAGCTCGAGCAGCGGTCCGCCCACCGTGCCGGTCGGCCCGGTCACCAGAACGGGTTTCGTCACCGCGCCGCCCCGGCCGGGTGCACCGTCGGTCCGGCGGCGACCGCGGTGAGGTCCCGTTCGACGGACAGCCCGGGGTGTGCCGCCACCACCGCGGCGAGCTCGGCGTCGAGCCGCGCGGCGCCCTCCGCGGCCAGGATCTCCGGACCCTCGCGCCGCCGGGTCATGCCCGACGGGGCCAGCGCGACCGACCCCGCCAGCATCCCCGCCCGGGCGCCCTCCCCCGTAGCTGCCGAGCACGAGCATCCGGGCGTCGGCACTGCGGGTGGTGAGAACCTCGACGGGCGCACCCCTCGGGAACTCCGCCTGCGGACGGTCGGAGCCGGCCCCCACCACGGTGTCGAGCAGCTCGCCGAGCCAGGGGAAGGGCCCGGTGGGATCCGGCTCGGCCGGCACGGCGTGCACCAGGTGCAGCGCCGCGCCCCATGCCGACGCCAGATCCGCCGCCCAGGCGACGGCCTCGCGCGCGCCGTCGGACCGATCGACCCCGACCACGACCGGGCCGGAACTGATGGTCTCCATGCACGTGCCTCCGTCCGGGTCACGGCGCGACCCCGGTCCCAGCCTCCGCCGCCGGACCGGGCCGACCCAGGGGACTCCGTCCGGATCGTCCCACGTCCCGGCGGACCGGGGGACTTTCGACCCCCCGATGCAGGCCCTGCGTCGCGGCGCGACACGCCGGGCGGGGATACGGTCGCGCTGAGACCAGCGGAGGCCCTCACGTGATTTCTGTGTTCCTGCTCGACGACCACGAGATCGTCCGGCGCGGTATCGCCGCGCTGCTGGAGACCGAGGACGACATCACCGTGATCGGCGAGGCCGGCACCGCGTCGCAGGCCATGGCCCGCATCCCGGCCCTGCGCCCCGACGTCGCGATCCTGGACGTGCGACTGCCCGACGGCGAGGGCGTCTCGGTGTGCCGCGACCTCCGCTCGACGGTCGTCCCGCCCCCGGCGTGCCTGATGCTCACCTCCTACCTCGACGACGAGGCGCTGTTCGGCGCGATCGTCGCCGGGGCCGCGGGCTACCTGCTCAAACAGGTCGCCGGCATCGACCTGGTCGGCGCGGTCCGCACCGTCGCCGCCGGCGGCTCCCTGCTGGACCCCAAGGCCACCGCGGTCGTGCTGGAGCGGCTGCGCAAGGGCAACGAACCCGCCGACCCGCGGTACTCCTCGCTCAGCCCGCAGGAGCGCCGGATACTCGCACTCATCGCCGACGGGCTGACCAACCGGCAGATCGGGGCGGACATGTACCTGGCGGAGAAGACGGTGAAGAACTACGTGTCGTCGCTGCTGCACAAGCTCGGTTTCGCGCGGCGCACCGAGGCCGCCGTCTACGCCACGGAGCTGCGTCAGGGCGACGGGCCCTGACCCCGGTCAGGTCAACGGCACCCGCCAGCTCAGCCGGGTGCCACTGCCGGCGTCCGAGTGCACCGTCAGCTCCCCGCGACACTCCCGGGCCCGGTCGGCGAGGTTGTGCAGGCCGCTGCGGGCCACCGCGGGGTCGATGCCGACGCCGTCGTCCACGACGTCGATCCGCAGGTCCTCCCCCGCCTCCACGGTGACGGTCACCGAGGCCGCGCCCGCGTGCCGCACCACGTTGCTCACCGCCTCCCGCACGACGGCCACCGCGTGCGCCCCGATCTCCGGAGACACGAGCGTGTCGACGGCCCCCGACATCCGCACCGACGGCGAGAGCCCGCTCCCCAGCGCGGCCTCGGCCACCGTGTCCAGCAGACGGCGCCGCAGATCGACCGCTCCGCCGTCACCGGCCGTGTGCAGGTCGAAGATCGCGGTGCGGATCTCCCGGACGGTCTGGTCGAGCTCGCTCACCACATGTTGGATGCGCTCCTGCACCGCGGGTTCGGTGCTGCGACGCACCGTGCTCTGCAGCTGCAGGCCGGTGGCGAACAGCCGCTGGATGACGTGGTCGTGCAGGTCGCGGGCGATCCGGTCCCGGTCGGCGAGCGTGTCGACCGTCCGCTGGGCCCGGTTGCTCTCGCCCAGCTCCAGCGCGAGCGTCGCCTGCTCGGCGAACGAGGTGAGCAGCGGGAGATCACCCGGCTGGAAGGCGTCCGCCTCGCGCCGGCGCACCGCGACCAGCACCCCGATCACCCGCTGCTGCGACCGGATCGGTACCGCGACGGTGGACCCGAACATCGTGTCATCGCCCGTATCGGCCAACAGGTCCCCGGGCGACCCCACCAGCACCGCCATCCGGCCGTCCGTGACCTCGCGCAGCAACGGATCCGCAGTGTCGAGCCGGCCCTTGCCCGGACCGACCCCCGCGATGCCGCTGTGTGCGCGGACGACGAGCGCGCCGTCCGGCGGATCGGCTCCGAGCGCGACCACCGTGGCGTCGGAGCCGGTCAGCTCCAGCGCGCGCTGGGCGATCAAGCCGAGGGTCTCGTCCTCGGTGGCCCCGGCCAGCTGCTCGTTCCGGATCTCCGCCGACGCCTCCAGCCACCGCTGACGCAGCTGCCCCTGCTCGAACAGTTCCGCGTTCTGCACCGCGATGCCGGCCGCCGCGGCCAGCGCCTCGACGACCACCTCGTCGTCCGCGGTGAACTCGCCACCACCGTTCTTCTCCGTCAGGTACAGGTTGCCGAACACGGCGTCCCGCATCCGGACGGGGACGCCCAGGAAGCTTCGCATGGGCGGGTGGTGGGCCGGGAAACCGACCGCCGCCTCGTGGGCGGTCAGGTCGGCGAGCCGCAGCGGCCGATCCCCCAGCACGACCTGCCCGAGCACCCCTCGCCCCTCCGGCAACGACCCCATCCGCGCGCGGGTCGCGTCGTCCAGGCCGACGTGGATGAAGCGCGCGATGCCCCCGCCCGGAGCCAGCACCCCGAGCGCCCCGTACCGGGCGTCGACGAGGTCCACCCCGGCCTGCACGATGCGACGCAGCGTGGTGTCCAGCTCCAGACCGGCCGCGACGACCAATACCGCGTCGAGCAGTCCCTGCATCCGACCGCGGGTGGCGACGACCTCGGCCAACTGCTCCTGCACCTCGCGCAGGAGCTCGTCGAGCCGCAGCCCCGGCTGCATGTTCGAGACCGGCCCTGTCGTCGCCGGATCGGGATCGTCGTTCGGCACCCCGCGCCACCCTGCCCTCCGGCCGGATCATCCGCCTGTGCACCCGGGTCCATGGGCGATGCGATCGGGCCTTTCGGCAGTGTCGCACGCCGGGTGGAGGCGGCAGTGTCGTCGGGGTCGGGCGCAGTCGCGTCGGAGCACAACGCGAAGGGCGGTTCGATGACCCACATCCCGAGTTCGCTCGGCCTGAACCCCGACCAGGTCCAGGACGTGCTGGCCATGGCCGGGCGGGCGCCGTCCCTGCACAACAGCCAGCCCTGGGGGTTCCACCCGACCCGGCACTCGATCGAACTGCACGCCGACCCCCGGCGAGCCCTGCCCGTCGCCGATCCAGACGGCCGCGAGCTGCGGATGGCGGGCGGCGCCGCCCTGTTCACCCTGCGGCTCGCCCTGCACGCTCACGGCATCCGGCCGACGGTCACGCTGTTCCCCGACCGCGACCGCCCCGACGTGCTCGCCACGGTCCGGCACGGCGGCTCCCGACCGCCCACACCGGAACAGGACCGCCTGCTCCGGGCGGTGACGGCGTGGCGGACGAACCGGCACCCGTTCACCGACGAGCCCGTAGCGCTCCCCGAACAGCACGCCCTCCGTCGCGCCGCCCTCGACGAGGGCTCCTGGCTGCACATCGTCGACGACCCGGGCCAGCGGGCCACGCTGCGCACGATCGTCGGACATGCACATCGGACGCAGATGGACGACCCGGCCTTCCTCGCCGAGCTCGCGGCCTGGACCACCACCGAGCCGGCCCGCCAGGACGGGGTGCCGGCCGCAGCCGGGGGCCCACTCCCCGAACCCCAGGACAGATGGGTGCTCCGGGACTTCACCGACGGCACGGGCCCCGGCCGGGTCCCGGGCAAGGACTTCGAACGGGACCCGCTCATCGCGGTGCTGACGTCGCACCTGTCCGGTCGGACCGCGGAGGTGCAGGCCGGGCAGGCCCTGCAACGGGTTCTCCTCACCGCCACCGCGAGCGGGCTCGCCACCTCGTTCCTGTCCCAGGTCGTCGAGGTGGCAGCCAGCCGCGAGGAGCTCCGCCGGCTCATCGGCGGGACCCGACCGCCGCAGGCCGTACTGCGCATCGGCCACGGCTGGCCGGTCGTCGCGACCCCGCGCCGCGACGTCGAGGACCTCCTCGTCCCGGAGTTCCGCACGTCGACATGACCGAGCAGGGTGGGCCTCATGAGTCGCTGGAGCCCCGGGATGGGGGCGAACCGGCGCGTGACGTGCGACCCGAGCGCGTTCGGGTGCCGTCGGTCGGGCTGAGCAGGTCGGCCGGCTCGATACGGGGAGCAATGGTCAAGACCTGTGGATGAGGATCTTTTAGGCGGCTTCGGGTTGGTGGTGGTCGTCGGGTCGTTCGACGAGCTTGCCGTTGACGAACGTGGCGCCGGCGCGGACGAGCGCGACCGGTACGACACCGTATGCAGTCAGGATCGCGGCGGTAAGCGATATCACCGATCTCCCTCGATATGCCGAGCGAGGGTGTGCTCGCCGTGGTCGATGGCGTCCCTCCCGTGCTGCGCGCGCCCGCCGCGAAGGCCCACTGCTATCCGACGGTGGTCGGTCGGGCGGCGGGTGTGGTCGGGGCGGTGTCGGGTTGGGCGGGCGGTCGGGGTAGCTGGAGTCGTTTGAGCAGCAGCGCGTTGACTGCGACGAGGAAGCTGGATCCGGACATGGACAGGGCGGCGATCTCGGGGCGCAGGACCAACCCGAAGGCGGGTTCGAACACCCCGGCGGCGATGGGTAGCGCGATGGCGTTGTAGCCCACGGCCCAGGCCAGGTTCTGGCGCATCTTCCGTCGGGTGCCGCGCCCGATCGCCAGGGCGGTGGGCACGTCGAGGGGGTCTGACCGCATGAGCACGACATCGGCGGTCTCGATCGCGACGTCGGTGCCGGCCCCGATCGCGATCCCGAGGTCGGCCTGGGCCAGGGCGGGGGCGTCGTTGACCCCGTCACCGACCATCGCCACCCGCTTCCCGTCCCGTTGCAGGCGGGTGATCTGGGCGGCCTTGTCCCCGGGCAGCACCTCGGCGATCACGGTGTCGATACCGAGTTGGGCGGCGACCCGGGCGGCGGTGGCCTCGTTGTCGCCGGTGAGCATGACGACCTGCACACCCATCTCGTGCAGGGCCGTGACTGCGGCGGCTGCGGTGGGTCGGGGGGCGTCGGCCAGCGCGAACAGCCCGGCCGGGTGGCCGTCCACGGCGACCAGCACGGTGGTGCGACCGGTAGCGGCGAGCTCGTCGCGGCGGCCGGCCAGGTCGCCGAGGTCCGCCCCTTCACGTTCCATCAGCCGGCGGTTGCCGACCGCTACCCGGCGCCCGTCGACAGTGGCGGTCGCGCCGTGGCCGGGCACGTTCTCGAACCCGGTCACCGTCAGCCGCTCGGCGTTGTGGTCGGCCGCGTGCGCGACGATCGCGCGGGCGAGGGGGTGTTCGGACTCCCGTTCCACCGCCGCGGTCAACCCCAGCAGCTCACCGTCGCCCATGCCGTGGCTGAGCAGGTCGGTCACCTCGGGTTCGCCCTTGGTGAGAGTGCCGGTCTTGTCCATCACGACGGTGTCGATCCCGGCGGAGGCTTCCAACGCGGTGGCGTTCTTGAACAGCACCCCGCGCCGGGCCCCGAGCCCGGTGCCGACCATGATCGCGGTGGGGGTGGCGAGGCCGAGCGCGTCGGGGCAGGTGACGACCACGACGGTGATCGCGAACAGCAGCGCTGCGGTCAGCGGCTTGTCGGAGAACAGCGCCCACGCCGCGAACGTGGCGCCCCCGCCGATCAGGGCGACCAGGACCAGCCAGAACGCCGCCCGGTCGGCCAGGCGCTGTCCGGGGGCTTTGGAGTTCTGGGCCTGTTGCACCAGTGCGACGATCTGGGCCAGTGCGCTGTCGGCACCGACTCTCGTCGCCCGCACCCGCAGAGTGCCGTCGGTGTTGATGGTGGCGCCGATGACCTCGCTGCCCGGGGTCTTGTGCACCGGCACGCTCTCCCCGGTGACCATGGACTCGTCGACGTCGGACTCGCCGTCTGCGACCGTTCCGTCCACCGCGATCTTCGAACCGGGCCGCACCAGCAACAGGTCACCGGTGACCACCTCGGCGGTGGGCACCTCGACCTCGTCGCCGTCGCGCAGCACCACCGCATGCGGTGGAGCCAGCTCCAGCAGGGCGCGGACGGCGTCATTGGCGCCACCGCGGGCGCGCATCTCGAACCAGTGCCCGAGCAGCACGAACGCGGTCAGCACCGTGGCGGCCTCGTAGAACACCTCGCCGCCGCCGGTCAGGGTGATCACCAGCGAGTACACCCAGCCCGCACCCACCCCGACGGCGACCAGCACCATCATGTCCAGGGTCCGGGCCCGTAGCGCGCGGACCGCGCCGTCGAAGAAGATCCACGCCGAGTAGAAGATCACCGGCAGGCTCAGCAGCAGCGAGAACACGTCGTCGCGCAGCCCGAACGGCGCCGCCACGGTGAACCCGAACACCTGCCGTCCGATCGGGGACCACAGCAACACCGGCACCGACAACACCGCGGCGACCAGGAACCGGTTGCGCATGTCGGCGACCATGGCGGCCATCGACATCGAGCCGTGCCCGGCGTGGCCCATCATCTCGTGCGGCGACACCTCCGGAGCAGGCTCGTGCCCGGCAACCGGTGCGGCATCAGCAGCGGCGGTGGTGTGGCCGTTGTGCGAGGTGGGTTCGATCAGCGGGTCGCAGACATGGGAGGGCACCGACCGGCCCGCGCAGTGGTAGCCGCAGTCGCGCACCCACCCGGCCAGCTCGGCCACCGACGTTGCGGCCGGGTCGTAGCTGATGGTGGCGGTCTGGGCGACCGGGTTGGCCTCGACTGACTGCACCCCCGGGCGGCGCCCGAGCACGGCTTCCACGGTCGCCTTCTGGGTGGCCCATTGCACCCCGGACACCTCCAGGACGGCGGTCTGAGAGGCGGGGCTCATCGGGGACTCCTCGTGCTGGACGGGTTGGCGGCGCTACTGACCGTTGGCGGGTTGACGACGCGGTGGTCGCCGAGATCGCTCCCGATGGCGCGCGGCGGGCGAGGGCGTGACGCGGGCTGGGTGGATACGGCGTGGAAGCGGCGCAGCCGCAGGCTGTTGCTGACCACGAACACCGACGACAACGCCATCGCGGCGCCCGCGATGAGCGGGTTGAGCAGCCCGGCCATGGCCAGCGGCAGCGCCGCGATGTTGTAGGCGAACGCCCAGAACAGGTTGGCTTTGATCGTTCGTAGGGTGGCGCGGGACAGCCGCACCACCTCGACCTTGTCACCGGGCAGAACCTCGGCGGTCACCTCGGTGACCCCGACCTGCGCGGCGGCCGTGCGGGCGGCGCGATCGTTGTCGCCGGTGAGCAGCACCGGGCGCAGACCCAGCCCGATCAGCTCGGCGACCGCGCGGGCACTGGTGGGCTTGACGGTGTCGGCGACGACCAGGACGCCGCGCGCGGCGCCGTCCCAGCCCACCGCGATCGCGGTCTGCCCGGCGGCCTGCGCCGCGGCCAGCGCGGCCGCCAACCGGTCATCGAGCGGCTGGGACCACTGCTGCGCCAGCCAGGACGCCCGCCCGGCCACGACCGTGTGCCCGTCGACCTCGCCCCGCACGCCCAGGCCGCCGGTGGCGGTGAACGATCCCACTGATGGCAGGTCACCGGTCCGGGTGCGGGCCCCGGCCGCGATCGCTGCGGCGATCGGATGTTCGGAGGCGTCCTCAAGGGCGCCGGCCAACCTCAGCAGTTGCAGTTCTTCGATCCCCGCAGCGGCGACCACCCCGACCAGCGCCATCTGTCCGGTGGTGATGGTGCCGGTCTTGTCCAGGACCACGGTGTCGACCCGGCGGGTGGACTCCAGGACCTGCGGGCCTTTGATCACGATGCCCAGCTGCGCGCCGCGGCCGGTGCCGACCA
>JAYSXW010000137.1:0-5352 GCA_043716935.1 Pseudonocardia sp. | reverse complement strand
GCACCCCGGCGTTGTAGAGCGACATCGTCGACGCGCAGACCGAGCCCATCGACGTGGAGCCGTTGGAGCTCAGCGCCTCCGACACCTGCCGGATGGCGTACGGGAACTCCTCGCGCGTGGGCAGGACGGGCATCAGGGCCCGCTCCGCCAGCGCGCCGTGGCCGATCTCGCGACGCTTGGGCGATCCCACCCGGCCGGTCTCACCGGTGGAGTAGGGCGGGAAGTTGTAGTGGTGCAGGTAGCGCTTGTGCGTCTCCGGGCCCAGCGAGTCGATCTGCTGCTCCATGCGCAGCATGTTCAGCGTCGTCACGCCCATGATCTGGGTCTCGCCGCGTTCGAACAGCGCCGAACCGTGCGCCCGCGGGACGACCTCGACCTCGGCCGACAGCGGCCGGATGTCGGTGAGCCCGCGGCCGTCGATGCGGATCTGGTCGGTGAGGATGCGGCGGCGGACGAGCTTCTTGTTCAGCGCCCGGAACGCGGCACCGATCTCCTTCTCGCGGCCGGCGAACTGCGGCGCGACCTTGTCGAGCACCGCCGCCTTGACCTGGTCGAGGCGCGTCTCGCGCTCCTGCTTGCCGGCGATGGTCAGGGCCTGGGCCAGGTCGTCCGACGCGCCCGCGGACACGGCCTCGAACACGTCGTCCTGGTAGGCCGGGAACGTCGGGAAGTTGCCCGTGGGCTTGGCGGCGAGGTCGGCGAGCTGCTGCTGCGCCACGCACACGGCCCGGATGAACGGCTTGGCCGCCTCCAGCCCGGCCGCGACGATCTCCTCGGTGGGCGCCTGCGCCCCCGCCGCGACGAGCGCGTTGGTCTCGACCGTGGCCTCGGCCTCGACCATCATGATAGCGACGTCGGCCGAGTCACCGGAGCCGACGACCCGCCCGGCGACGACCATGTCGAACACGGCCCGCTGCAGGTCCTCGTACTGGGGGAAGGCGATCCACTGCCCGTCAATGAGGGCGACGCGCACCCCGCCCACCGGGCCGGAGAACGGCAGGCCCGCGAGCTGCGTGGACGCCGAGGCGGCGTTGATCGCCAGGGCGTCGTAGGGGTCCTGCGGGTCGAGCGACAGGACGGTGACGACGATCTGGATCTCGTTGCGCAGGCCGTCGACGAACGACGGGCGCAGCGGCCGGTCGATCAGACGGCAGGTGAGGATCGCGTCGGTGCCCGGGCGGCCCTCACGGCGGAAGAACGAGCCGGGGATCTTGCCGATCGCGTACATGCGCTCTTCGACATCGACCGTGAGCGGGAAGAAGTCGAACTGGTCCTTCGGCTGCTTGGACGCCGTCGTGGCGGACAGCAGCATGGTCTCGTCGTCGAGGTAGGCGACAACGGATCCGGCGGCCTGGCGCGCGAGGCGCCCGGTCTCGAACCGGATGGTGCGGGTGCCGAAGCTGCCGTTGTCGATCACGGCAGTGGTCTCGTGGACGTTGTCCATCGGATCGGTCATGTAGGTAGGCATCTCCTCGTCGGATGCCACACCGTGGGTCCTCGCGCCGAGCCGGTCTTCGATCGAAGCCCCCGGGGCCGTCTCGGGCCCGGGAGCCACTACCGAGGACCGGCGGATCGTCCGCGGTCGGTGTGGCGTGTGCAGTTGGGACGGAACGGAGCCGGCCCCGTGGGGCCGGCCCGGCGGATCAGCGGCGAATGCCGAGGCGCTCGATCAGCGACCGGTACCGCGTGATGTCCACCTCGCGCAGGTACTTGATGAGCCGGCGGCGACGGCCGACGAGCAGCAGCAGGCCCCGCCGGGAGTGGTGGTCGTGCCGGTGCATCTTCAGGTGCTCGGTGAGGCCGACGATCCGGTTGGTCAGCAGCGCGATCTGCGCCTCCGGGGAGCCGGTGTCACCCTCGTGGGTGCCGTACTCGTCCAGGATCGTCTTCTTCTGTGCGGCGTCGAGTGCCACGTGCTCCTCTTTCTTCGCTGTACCGTGGGGCCGGCGCCGGTGGGGATGACGCCAGGAGACGATCACGGCCGCCACGGACTGCAGCCGGACCCAAATGCCCACGTTATCAGCCGCGATGCCGGTGCCCGAAGGTGCGCCGCTCAGGCTCCGGCGTGTGCCGACACCGTCAGCGTCTTCGAGACGCCCTCGGCGCCGGCGGGCCAGACGGTGTAGCGATGAGTGGTCGTACCCGCGGAATCGCAAGGGAAGCTCAGGGTGAGCCGTCCGCTGGCCGGGTAGGAGCCGTACGCGCCGTAGACGCCGGGATTGTCGACGGCCAGCGCCGCACCGTTCGCTCCCGTGACCGCCCACGCGATCGTCACGCCGTGCCCGGGGCTCGAGAAGGGCGCGTCGGGCGTGCCGACCACCGGACACGTCGGCGCGGTGACGACCCGAAGGCTGTCGATCCGCGCAGCCGGCGCGGCGGACGGCACAGGCTGCGCCTGGCCCGGCTTCCCCTGGCCCGGTTTCCCCTGGGCCGGTCTCCCCTGGGCCGGTTTCCCCGGGGCCGGTTTCCCCTGGGCACCGCCGGTCGGCGCACCGGGCGCAGGGTTCCCCGGAGATGCGATGACGGCGGCCTCGGCAGCCGGGATGGTGGACGACACGCCGGCCTCCGCCGCTGCGGACGGGACGGGCGCCGACGCGGACGGGGCGCCCGCGACCGGGCTGCAGCCCGAGAGCAGGACCGTGGCGACGGCGAGGCCGGCCAGTGCGAAGGTGCGTGGTGCTGTGGACATCGGGGCTCCCCTGGTCGTGGTGACAGGATCAGTCTCGACTCGGCACCCCGACCACCGCGCCCACCGGAGGGTGAGGGTTGAGGCGGGGCCGGGGCAGGAAATCCTCACCCCGCGGCAACCCCGCGACCGCCTCCAGTGCCCGGCGAGCCGCCCCGCGTGCGCACCCGGCCTCGTTGTCCCATCCGGCCCGGCCCATCGGACTAGGCCCGGGGTCGGCTCGCGGCCTGCCGCAGCACTTCGGCCAGCTCCGGGAAGTGGTGCCCCAACGCCGCCGCTGCGGCGGCGAGCCGGGCGGGCTCGGCCACGGCCCGCAGCGCCTCGGCCGCGCTGCCGCCCTCCCCCGCCGAGAGCGACCGGACGGCCCGGCCCCTCTCCTCGCGGCCCCGCTCGGTCCGGTCCCCGCCTGTCCGACTCCCGCCGTCCCGACTCCCGCCGTCCCGGCTGGCCTCGTTCCACTGCCACTGCGCCCGGGCGACCTCCGCGAGCAGCACGTCGACCACCCGCGACGGGGGCGGCGCTGCCATAGCGCTGCTGCGTCGGTCGAGCATCATCATCCGCGCGAGCACCGCCGGGTCGCCGATCTTGACCCGCCGGGCATTGACGAGCTGACTGAGCATCGCCGGGCTGAGACCCAGCGTGCGGGCCAAGCGGGCCTGGGAGATGCCGAGCGCGGAGGTGAGACGGCGCACGCGGTCGCCCAGCGGGGCCCCGTAGAGCTGCCGCTGCCGCCCGCGGTTGACAACCAGGCGCGGCTCCTCGTCACCCCGGTCGTCCGACGCCTCCGCCATGCGGTGATCGTGGCAGCCGCCTCGCGATCCCGTGGCGTTTCGGGGAAAGAGCCGGTCAGGCGAGCAGTTCCCGGACGCTCTCGACGTCGCGGATCATCTGCGTGACCAACGCGTCGAGGTCGTCGTAGCGCTCCTGGCCCCGTACCCGGGCGACGAGGTCGAGGGCCACCTCGTGGCCGTAGAAGTCCTCGCTGACATCGAGGACGTAGGCCTCGACGGTCCGGACCCGGCCGGAGAACGTCGGGTTCGTGCCCACGGAGATCGCCGTCGGCAGCAGCCGCTCGCCGATCGCGAAGCGGCCGGCGTAGACGCCGTCGGCAGGCAGCGCGGTGTGCGGAGAGGTGGCGAGGTTGGCCGTCGGGAAACCGAGGTCGCGGCCACGACGCTCGCCGTGCACCACCACCCCCTCGATGCGGTGCGGACGCCCGAGCGCCACCGCCGCGGCGGCCACGTCACCGGCGTCGATGCAGGCGCGGATGTAGGTGGAGGAGAACGTCACGCCGTCATCGCCCGTCAGGTCGAGCCCCTCGACCCCGAAGCCGAACCGCTCTCCCAGCCGCGCGAGCATCGCCACATCGCCGGCGGCGCGGTGGCCGAACGTGAAGTTGTGGCCCACCACCACGTCGGCCGCGTGGAGCCGCTCCACCAGGATCCCGTGGGCGAACTCCGCGGGCTCGGTCCGCAGGAGCTCCGCGGTGAACGGCAACACGCAGAACGCCTCGACGCCCAGCTGCTCGACCAGATCGGCACGGCGGCGCAGGCTCGTCAGGCGCGCGGGATGGGTACCGGGGCGGATGAGCTCCGCCGGGTGCGGGTCGAACGTCACGACGACGGCGGGCAGCCCGCGTTCCCGGCCCCGTTCCACCGCTCGGCTGATCAAACGCTGATGGCCGCGGTGCACCCCGTCGAAGACCCCGACGGTGACGACGCTGCGACCCCAGCCGGTCGGCACGGCCTCGAGCCCCCGCCAGCGCTGCACCAACACAGCCTACGGTCCGGTTGCGGGGGCCAGCACGACGAGGGGGCGGGCCGCGTCGTCGCGCTCGCTGACCAGGGCCACGGCCCGGCCGTCCGGGGCGAACACGGCGTAGGTGCCCCCCATCCCGACCACCGGCAGTGGGCGGCCGTGCGAGAGATCGGCGGCCAGCGCGGCGTCGACGTCCCGGCGCGGGAAGGCGGCGTCGACGGCCGCGTCGAGGGGCAGCGACAGCGCCGGGCGCGCCTCCAGCTCCTCGAGGGTCCCGGCGTGGGCGAGCGTGAAGGGGCCGACGCGGGTACGGCGCAGCGCGGTGAGGTGCCCGCCGACGTCGAGCGCGGCACCCAGGTCCCGCGCCAACGCCCGGACGTAGGTGC
The DNA here is from genome assembly GCA_043716935.1 of Pseudonocardia sp. GTDB lineage: Bacteria > Actinomycetota > Actinomycetes > Mycobacteriales > Pseudonocardiaceae > Pseudonocardia. Next base: position 522 of record JAYSXW010000137.1, on the reverse strand, counting down.
CCGACGTGCACGCGACGTCGACGTCGAGGTCGGCGCCGCGCCGCTCCAGCAGCGCGAACCTCGACACCGTGACCGGCCGCGCCGCCAGCACGACGTCCTCCCCCGCTCGCACCCGAGCGTACGCCCGCTGCCCGTCGACCTTGATCGCGCTGACGGAGCTGGGCACCTGCTGGATCGGCCCGGTCAGCGCGGCCATCCCGGCAGCGAGCGCCACTTCGGTGACCCCGGACGCGTCGGCGCTGGTCAGGACCTCGCCCTCGGCGTCGTCGGTGGTAGTGGCGGCGCCGAGCCGGATCGTGGCCGTGTAGGCCTTGGTGTCCAGCGCGAGGTGACCCAGCAGTTTCGTGCCCCGGCCGATCCCGCAGACGAGCACGCCGGTGGCCATCGGGTCGAGTGTGCCCGCGTGCCCGACCTTGCGGGTGCGCAGGATGCGTCGCAGCCGGGCGACGACGTCGTGGGAGGTCAGGCCACCGGGCTTGTCGACGACGACGAGGCCGGCGGTGGGTTCGGAGTCGGTCACGT
>JAYSXW010000136.1:0-5361 GCA_043716935.1 Pseudonocardia sp. | reverse complement strand
ACGTTAGACCGCTTGGGGGGCTACGCTCTGCCACGACACCTTCTCGGGCAGGTTCCGGCCGAGGTCTGGTGCTGGTCGGGGCAACGACCGACTCCAGGGAGGTAATGACGTGGCCGTAGTAGGCCAACAAGGCGCTCCTGCACGCGCTCCGGGCGCAGTGCTGTCGCCGGGTCTCGTCCCGCATCCGCGGGAAGAACAGTTCTCGGTGCTGGTGGTCGATGACCATCCGCTCCTGCGTGAGGCCATAGCCGCGCGCTTGCGCTCGATGGGCGCCGGTTCGGTGTACGAGGCCGCATCGGTGGCGGAGGCGCGGGCCAGGGCCCACGCCAACGGGCCGTGCGACCTGGCGATCCTCGATCTCGGTCTGCCCGACGGGAGCGGCCTGGATCTCGTCACGGAGCTGAGGGCGCTCGGCTGGACGAGACTGGTCGTGCTGGCGTCGTCGGACGACCCGTACGCGGTCCGCTCGGCGTTCCAGGCGGGCGCGCAGGCGTACCTGCTGAAGTCGGCTTCGGCGGCGATCGTGACCGACGGCGTCAAGCGGGTGCTCGACGGCGGGGTCTACGCGGATCCGGCCGTGGCGCCGTTACTGGCCACGGGGACCCGGGTTCCCGGCACCGACAACACCCCGCGCGAGCTCTCGGCGCGCGAGGTCGAGGTGCTTCAGCTGGTCGCCGACGGGCAGTCGAACAAGGAGATCGGCGAGGCGCTGAGCCTGTCGGCACTGACGGTCAAGAGCCACCTGTCCCGCATCGGGCGCAAGCTCGGCACGGGTGACCGCGCGCAGATGGTGGCGCTCGCGATGCGGGCCGGGGTCATCCGCTGAGCGAGGCCACCGATGATCCGCCGGCGCCGACCCCGCTCCTGCGGCCCCGCGACGGGCTGACACCGATCGTCGACGACCTCGCGGCACTGACCCGCACCGCGCAGGACTTCGCCGTAGGGTCCGGGCCGATCGCCGTCGACGCCGAACGGGCCTCCGGTTTCCGCTACTCCCAACGGGCCTATCTCGTCCAGCTGCGGCGCGCCGGTGCCGGCACCGCGTTGGTGGACCCGATCCCCCTCGACAGCGACCTGTCCGCGCTCGCCCCCGCGCTGACCGGTCCCGAGTGGGTGCTGCACGCGGCCAATCAGGACCTGGCCTGCCTCGCCGAGGTCGGGCTCACGCCGGCACGGCTGTTCGACACCGAGCTGGCCGGACGGCTGGCCGGGCTCCCCCGCGTCGGCCTCGGACCGCTGGTCGAACAGATGTTGGGCCTGTCGTTGGAGAAGGGTCACGGAGCGGCGGACTGGTCGCACCGGCCGCTGCCCGAGGACTGGCTCGTCTACGCCGCGCTCGACGTCGAGGTGCTGGTGGAGCTGCGCGACGTGCTGGCCGATCTGCTCGCGGAGCAGGGCAAGCTCGAATGGGCGCTGGAGGAGTTCGAGGCCGTGCGCACCGCCGGGCCGCCGGCACCACGGGCCGAGCCGTGGCGTCGGACGTCGGGAATCCACCGCATCCGCAGGCCGCGCGCGCTCGCCGCCGTCCGGTCGCTGTGGGGAGCGCGCGACCGACTCGCCGCCGAACGCGATATCGCCCCCGGGCGGGTGCTGCCCGACACCGCCCTCGTCGACGCGGCCGTCACCGCACCCGAGACGGCCACCGCGCTGGCCGCGCTGCCGGTGTTCCGCGGCCGGTCGCAGCGCAGATTGACCAACTACTGGTTCACCGCCCTCGCCGAGGCCGCCGCCCTCGACCCCGAGGACCTTCCCCGCGCGTCGCCCCCCGCCGACGGCCCGCCGCCCGTGGCCCGCTGGGCGGAGCGTGACGCCGATGCCGCTGCCCGACTCGCCGCTGCCCGCGCCGCGCTCACGACCGCCGGCGAGGAGTGGGCGGTTCCGGTCGAGAACCTCCTGCAACCCGACCTGCTCAGACGCCTGTGCTGGACGCCCCCCGCCGACGGCGACGTGGCGGCCGCCCTGAGCAAGGGTGGGGCGCGGGACTGGCAGGTCGGCCTGCTCGCGGAGCGCTTGGCCGAGGCCCTCACCGCGCACAGCTGATCAGCTCGGCAGGCGGACCGTCACCAGCAGGCCGCCGCCGGGCACCGGCGATGCATCGACCGTTCCCCTGTGTGCCCCGGCTATGGCGCGGACGATGGACAGGCCCAGGCCGCTGCCCCGCACCGCCCCCGTGCGCTCCACCGGGCCGCGGCGGAAGGGTTCGAACAGCTCCGCCACGCGCTCCCCCGGGATCTCCGGCCCCGACGAGGCAACGCGCAGCTCCGCGTGGACGCCGTCGGTGGCGGTGCACACCTCCAACCAGCCACCGGCGACGTTGTGACGTACCGCGTTCTCCAGCAGGTTGCCCGCCACCCGCTCCAGCAGCACCGGGTCACCGTGGACGGGGGCAGGGGTGGTGTGCACCACCACTCGGAGGTCACGGGCCGACGCCTCGTCCCGGACGGCGGCCAGGGCGGGGCCGACCGTGTCGGCCAGGTCCACCGACACCAGCTCGGGCAACTCGCCCTCGGTGCGGGCCAGCAGCAGCAGGCCGGCGATGAGGTCGTCGGCACGACGGGTGGCGTCGCGGACCACGGCGCCCATCCGGCGCAGCTCCTCGTCGTCGGCGTCGGGATCAGACAAGGTGACGTCCACCTCGGTGCGCATCACCGCGAGCGGCGTCCGCAGCTCGTGGCTGGCGTTGGCGACGAAGCGACGCTGGGCGTTGAACGCGGCCTGCAGCCGGTCGAGCATCGCATTGAAACCGGCGGCCAGCTCTGCGACCTCGCCGCGGGCGCCCTGCACGCCGGTGCGGGTGTCGAGCGACTCCACCGACAACCGGCGGGCCGTGGCGGTGACGGCGTGCAGCGGCCCGAGCACGCGCCCGACCAGCCACCACGACAGCACCGCCGACGCGGCCACCACGAGCGGGAACGCGATCAGCCCGGCCCGTAGCACCTCGTTGCGGGCCGCCGCGCCGACCGCGTCGGCCAGCTGCTCGGCCGGTACCACGGCGTCACCTACCCGGACGGCGGTACCCGGCGGCAAGGTCGGTGCCGCGCCCAGCACCCCCCCGACGAGCAACCAGCCCAGGTAGAGCAGCAGCGCACTCGCCACTGCCACGAGCACCGTGCTGACCAGCGTCAGCCGCGGCCGCAACCCGCCTCGGGGTGGCACCGCTCAGCCCGCGGCCGGAACCCGGTATCCGGCGCCGACGACGGTGTCGATGACGCCGGGATCGCCGAGCTTCTTGCGCAGGGTCATCACAGTGACGCGGACGGTGGTGGTGAACGGGTCGGCATTCTCGTCCCAGACCCGTTCCAGCAGCTCCTCGCTGCTCACGACCGCGCCGCCGGCGGCCATCAGTACCTCGAGAACCCCGAACTCCTTGCGGGTGAGCTCGACCGGACGGTCGGCGCGGCTGACGGTGCGCTTGGCCGGGTCCAGCTCCACGTCGCCTGCCACCAGCATCGGCGGCACGGCGGGGGTGGCACGCCGGCCCAGGGCGCGGCACCGGGCCACCAGTTCCGGGAAGTCGAACGGCTTGGAGAGATAGTCGTCCGCGCCACGGGACAAACCGTCGACCTTGTCGGCGAGGGTGCCGCTGGCCGTCAGCATCAGCACCCGGGTGGTCGCGCCCGAGGCGATGATCTCCTCGCACAGCCGGTCGCCGGACATGCCCGGCAGGTCGCGATCGAGCACCACCACGTCGTAGCGGGTGACCGCGGACTTCTCGTGGCCGCTGTCGCCGTCGTAGGCGACATCGACGGCCATGCCCTCCCGCCGCAGCCCACGGGCCACCGCGTCGGCCAGTGTCTGTTCGTCCTCGACGACGAGCACCCTCATCAGCCGGAGTCCCGCGAGTGGGTGCCGGTCGAGTGGGTGCCGGTCGAGTGGGTTCCCATGTCCGACGGGGCTGGGTCGGGCACCCCGGCCAGCGCCGCCGCCCACTCGGTGACGCGCCGGGCGACGTCCTGGGCGGTGAGCCCGAACGCCGCCAGGACGTCGGGCCGGCTGCCGTGGTCGAGGAACCGCTGAGGCAGGCACAGGTCACGCAGCGGCACGTCGCACTCCCGTTCCCGGAGCAGGTCGGACAGGGCCGAGCCGAAGCCGCCGTGGCGTCCGCTGTCGGTGACGGCGACGACCAGCCGGTGGCCCCGGGCCAGGTCCACCAGCACGTCGGGCACGGGCAGCACCCAGCGCGGGTCGACGACTGTGACCGACACGCCCTGCTGCTGGAGCCGCTGTGCGGCCGAGACCCCCAGCTCGCCGAACCCGCCGACACAGACCAACAGCACCGATGACGCCTCCATGGGCTCGTGCAGCACATCGACCCCGGCCACCCGCCGGACCGCAGGCACCGACTCGATCACCGCACCCTTGGGGAAGCGGATCGCGGTGGGTCCGTCGTCCACCGCCACGGCCTCGGCCAACTCCTCGCGCAGCGTCGCGGCGTCGCGAGGCGCGGCCACGCGCATCCCCGGCACGATCCCGAGCAGCGACAGGTCCCACATACCGTTGTGCGACGGCCCGTCGGTGCCGGTGACACCGGCACGGTCGAGCACCAGCGTGATCGCCTGCCCGTGCAGTGCGACGTCCATCAGGAGCTGGTCGAACGCACGGTTGAGGAACGTCGAGTAGAGCGCGACTACGGGGTGCAGGCCGCCGTGGGCCAGGCCCGCCGCCGAGGTGAGCGCATGCTGCTCGGCGATGCCGACGTCGATGCACCGCTCGGGGAAAGCGGCAGCGAACGGGGCCAGCCCGGTGGGGCCGAGCATGGCGGCGGTGATCGCGACGACGTCGGGACGCCGCGTGCCCAGCGCCACCATCTCGGCGGAGAACACATCGGTCCAGCCCGTCGACGGGGCGCCGGTGGGCACGCCGGTTTCCGGGTCGAACGCGGCCGGGCTGTGCATCTGCTCGGCCTCGTCGTTCTCCGCCGGCGGGTAGCCGTTGCCCTTGCGCGTGACGGCGTGCACGATCACCGGGCCGCGGAAGTGCCGCGCCCGGCGCAGCGCGGACTCCATCGCGGCGACGTCGTGTCCGTCGATCGGTCCGAAGTACTTGATCCCGAGGTCGGAGAACAGCTCCTGAGGGCTCAGGGCGTCCTTGATGCCGGCCTTGAGCGCGTGCAGGCCCGCGTAGACGGTTCCGCCCACCACCGGGGTGCGCGAGAGAGCGTGCTTACCCGCCTCGAGCAGGCGCTCGTAGCCGGGCTGAAGCCGCAACGAGGCCAGCCGATCGGCCAGGCCGCCGATCGTGGGGGCGTAGGAGCGGCCGTTGTCGTTCACGACGATGACGATGTTGCGGTCCCGGGAGGCGGCGCTGTCCGCGCGACTGCGCCCCGCGGCGCTGTCTGCGCCGGGACTGCGCCCGGCGGCG
>JAYSXW010000135.1:0-5364 GCA_043716935.1 Pseudonocardia sp. | reverse complement strand
GCGCAGGCGGTGGGGGCGCTCGACCGTACCCGCTATGCCACGCAGGTCGTGTTCACCGGGCCGCCGTTGCCCGACGCCGCTGCGATCCTCTGCCGGTTCCGGGACTTCCTGACCTCCGGCGGCCGGGCTCGGTCGTACTTCCAGTCGATGCCCCAGCGCGACGTCCAACCCGTTCTCGCTCAGGTCCGTTTGGGTGACGAGACTCCGGCGACCGCGCAGGACGTGCAGCGGGTCATCGATCATCTCGAGCTCGGGGAACGCCTTGACCGCATCGACGCCGGCTGCGTGCAGATCGGCGTGGCCGAACCCCGGAACGAGGGCGAGCTGACCGCGCTGGCCGACGGGCTGGTGAGGGTGGGCGCGGCGGCCCGGTCGGTGGGCGCCCTCCGCCACGACGTGCTGTTCCTGGCGGAGGACTCCCCGCTGTCGGTGCCCGACGTCGAGACCGCCCACCAGGTGGCCCGGGCCGTCCTCGACTTCGAGGAGCACGGCTCGGCGCTTGAGGCCGGACGGCGGCTCGACGCCGCAGCGGAGCGCCTCGGCGCGCTCCCCTCGACGATGCCCGAGCACCGCGCCGCGGTCGACGCTCTGCGGGCCCGCGACGCCGCCGCTTACGCCGCTGCGGTCGACGCGCTCGGGGCTGCCCGCCGCGACGTCCATGACGAGGCGGCATGTCGAGCACTGTTGCAGCGTCTCGCCGCGGCCTCGCCCGGTTTGGCGCAGGCCTGGACGGCCCGGGCGGGACAACCGGCGGCGTTCGGGTTGGCCTCGTTCGTGCCGATGGAGACGCTTCTGACCTCCCTGCCCGCGTCCGACAGCGCCGACGCCGTGATCGTGCTCGGCGCCGGCGGGCTCGGCGTGGAGCGGCTGCTGCTCACTGCGGTGGCGCCCCGGATGATCGCGGTCGTCGCGCCGGGCGACGCACCGGAGGGTTCCCCGACGCTGCTGAGCGTGCTCCGCCGCGCATCGGCCCTGGTGATCCGGGGACGGGCCCACGCCGGGGCCCGGGTCGTCCCGATCACGCGCGATGCCGTCACCCCCGCCGCGGTCGGGCAGGTGGGCGCCTGATCGTCCGGCGACGACTAGCGTCGAGAACTATGAACACAGGCAACGAGCCCGCCGTCAGCCGGTTCGGTCACGTCGAGCTCGCCGAGATGCCCGACGACCTGCGGGAACGGATCGGCGCGATCGCGGAGCGGTCGGGCTTCGTGCCCAACGTCTTTCGGGCGCTGGCCCGCCGGCCGCGCGAGCTGCGGGCGTTCCTCGACTACCACGACGCGCTGATGAACTCCGACGACGGCCTGAGCAAGGCCGAGCGCGAGCTCGTCGTCGTGGCCACCTCCGGGGCGAACCACTGCACGTACTGCGTGGTGGCACACGGGGCGATCCTGCGGGTGCGCGCGCGGGACCCGGAGATCGCCGACCGCGTCGCCACCAACCCCTGGGGTGTGGCGCTCCGCCCGCGGGAGCGGGCCATCGTCGATCTCGCGCTGTTGGTGGCCACCGACTCCGCCGCGCTCACCGACGCCGAGATCGACGACGCCCGGGCGGCGGGCCTGTCGGACGAGGAGATCTGGGACGTCGGCGCGATCACCGCACTGTTCGCGATGTCCAACCGCCTCGCGCACCTCACGGCCCTGCGGCCCAACCCCGAGTTCTTCCTGATGGGACGGGTGTCACCGGCCTGAGGCGGGCGGCATCAGCCGCCGCCGGACTTGGGGCGCTCGCAGGCGACGCCGTCCTTGTCGAGCCCGTCGAGGTGGTAGACGTCGGTGCCGGTGATGCGTACCGGCTGCATCACCCACGACGGCCCGTCCTGGCCGGGGACGTTGCCACAGTCGGCGTCGACCCTGTCGTTGGGCACACACGGGTTGTAGTTGATGTTGCAGTTGGTGCCGGGCCTGGCCACCGCCCCGGCGGCGGGCAGCGGGGGATCGACCGTCGTGACGCCGGGCACCGGAGCGAGCGTCGGGGTGGGCTTCGACGCCGGCTTTGCCGGTGCCGCCGACTTGCCCGCCGCCGTGTTCGATGGAGCGGTGCCCGGGGGAGCCGCGTTCTTCGGTGTCGGGGAGGGCTCGACACCGAGCGCGGTGATGTCGAGGGAAGGAGCACCAGGTGCCGCAGCACTCTCGACACCCGGGGCCAGGGCCTCGGAGCCGGGGGCATTGGGCTGGACGCGCCCCAACGCGGCATCAGCGGCCGAGCAACCACCGAGTAGCACCACGGCGGCGACGGCAGACATGACGACGGGCACGGAGCGGGGAGTCACACCCCTCAGTCGCTCGCCGAGTGACTGTCCTTGCTGTCCGCCATCCATGGTGATCCCTGTCGCCCGTGGAAATCTGATAGAAACACTGCCGTCACACGGTCACGGCACGATGCGGATCATGTCGAACCTGTTCGGGGGGCGGGCGGCGATCCTGTCCTACCGACTCGGAATGGCCGATGGTGTATCGGTCACTGCCGAGCAGTGGGCAAGGGCGCTGCGCCGTTCGGGTGTTACTGTACGCACAGTGGCCGGCGACGGCCGACCGGACGTCCTCGTTCGCAGCCTCGCTCTCGACTCGCCCCGACCGCCCACGCGACGGGAACTCGCCGGTGTCCTCGACGACGTCGACGTCGTGGTGGTCGACAACGTCTGCTCGCTACCGATGAACCGCGCGGTCGGGGAGGCGGTGGCGTCGTTCCTGCAGAACCGACCCGCCGTACTGCGCCACCACGACCTGCCCTGGGAGCGCGCCCAGTACGCGAACGTGACCAGCTGGCCCCCGGACGACCCGGCCTGGCGGCACGTGACGATCAACGAGCTGGCCCGCAGGGCATTGCTGGATCGCCGCGGCATCCTCGCCACCACCGTTTACCACGGTTTCGACGAGCGGCCCTGCCCCGAGCAGCGCGACGCCGTCCGCCGCCGGCTGCGGGTCGGCGACGGACCGCTGGTGCTGCAGCCGACCCGGGCGATCGCCCGCAAGGGCATCGAGACCGGACTGGCCCTGACCGCAGCGGTCGGGGGCACCTACTGGCTCACGGGCCCGGCCGAGGACGGTTACGCCGACGAGCTGGGCACCGTGCTTGCCGCCGGCGGGGTGCCGGTGCGGCGCCGGCTCCCGTTCGGCGTCCAGATGACCGGCGCCTACGCGGCGTGTGACGCGGTCGTGCTGCCGTCGTCGTGGGAGGGGTTCGGGCTGCCGCTCATCGAGTCGGCGTTGCACCGCAAGCCGATCGCGGTCGGCGACTTCCCGGTGGCCCGTGAGCTGGCCGCGTTCGGGTTCGAGTGGTTCGACGCCCGGGATCCCGCCCCGCTGCGGGCCTGGCTCGCCGACCCTGATCCGGGCCTGCTCGACCACAACGAGTCAATCGCCCGCGCCCACTTCGGCCTCGGTGCGCTGGCCAAACGGCTGGAGCTGCTGCTCGCGGGGATCCCGATGGGCGCTCAGCCGGCGGACGGCGCCGCCTGAGAGGGTGCCCCCGCCGCAACCGCAGCGCGGACGAGCGAGCCCGGCCCGAGTGAGAAGTACCGCAACCGGGAAGGTCTGAGGTGCACGGACAAGTTGTGAGCAACGGAAATGCCCGCTCCCACGAGAGGACTCACAACATGGCGACCGTCGACGTCGGCACGGAGAACTCGGCCCCGGTCGAGCTGTACTACGAGGACCACGGAGCGGGACGCCCGGTGGTCCTGATCCACGGCTGGCCGCTGTCGGGCCGCTCCTGGGAGGCGCAGGTGCCCGCGCTCGTCGAGGCCGGCTACCGCGTCATCACCTATGACCGCCGCGGCTTCGGCAACTCGTCGCAGCCGTGGGACGGCTACGACTACGACACGTTCGTCGCCGACCTGCACGCCCTGCTCGTGCATCTCGACATCACCGACGCCGCGCTCGTCGGCTTCTCGATGGGTGGCGGCGAGGTCGTGCGGTATCTCGCCCAGCACGGCGACGGCGGCCGCGTGAGCCGCGCGGTGCTCGCCGCCGCGGTGCCGCCGTACCTCTACCAGAGCGACGACAACCCCGACGGTGGCCTCGACGACGCCACCATCGCCCAGTTCGAGGGCGGAGTGAAGGGCGACCGGCTCGCGTTCCTCGAGCAGTTCACCACCAGCTTCTTCTCCGCCGGCGGGACGCTGACCGTCAGCGAGGACCAGCGCGTCTACGCCAAGGCCATCGCCGCGGGCGCCTCGCCCAAGGGCACGCTCGACTGCATCGCCGCGTTCGGCCGCACCGACTTCCGCGCCGACGTCGACACCATCACCGTCCCCACTCTCGTCATCCACGGCGACTCCGACGCCGTGGTGGGGTTCGAGGTGAGTGGCAAGCGCAGCGCGGAACTGATCAAGGACGCCGAGCTCGTGGTGATCGAGGGCGGCCCGCACGGTATCAACGCCAGCCACCCGGCAGAGTTCAACCAGGCCCTGCTGGAGTTCCTGGGTCGGTGACCTACCGCTGAACGGCTGCGCCCGGGGCAGCCACCGCGGCCCCGGGCGCCCCGGCAGATCCACTGCGCCTGCTTGGGCAGACCCACCACACGAGGTGCGGCGGATCCGCCGCGCTCACCCGATTCGCCACCTGGCCACGGTGGACCGCCCCCGACGGCAGCCGCAGGTCCGGCGTGTCTCAGTGCCCGCCGTGGATCACCCGGGCCAGGAACTCGCAGGTGCGGGCCTCGCGGGGCGCGCCGATGACGTCGGCCGGCGGGCCCTGCTCGACGATCACCCCGCCGTCGATGAACAGCACCCGGTCGGCCGCCTCGCGGGCGAACTGGATCTCGTGGGTCACCACCAGCATGGTCATGCCCTCCCGGGCCAGGTCGCGCATGACGTCGAGTACGTCCCCGACCAGCTCCGGGTCCAGCGACGACGTCGGCTCGTCGAACAGCATCACCGACGGTTCCATCGACAGCGCCCGGGCGATCGCCACCCGCTGCTGCTGCCCGCCGGAGAGCTGCGCTGCCTGCGCGCCCTCGCGCTCCGCCAGCCCTACCCGGGCCAGGTTGGCCCGGGCGACCGTCTCGGACTCCGCGCGGCTGCGCCCCAGCACCCGGCGCTGGGCGATCGTCAGGTTGTCCAGCACCGTGAGGTGGCTGAACAGGTTGAACTGTTGGAACACCATGCCGGTGCTGCGGCGGGCTGCGTCGATGTCGACGTCCGGGTCGGTCATCTCGTGGCCGTCAACGACGACGGTGCCCGCCGTAGGCACCTCCAGCAGGTTGACGCAGCGCAACAGGGTCGACTTGCCCGATCCGGACGGCCCGATGATGCAGACGACCTCCCCGCGCGCCACGGTCAGGTCGATTCCACGCAGCACCTCGTGAGAGCCGAACGACTTCCGCAACCCCGTGATCGTCACAGCGTCGTCACCGGTCTGCGTC
>JAYSXW010000134.1:0-1829 GCA_043716935.1 Pseudonocardia sp. | reverse complement strand
TCGACCTGGCCGCGCTGGCGACGGCGTGGGTCGGCGGCGGCTCCGTCGAGTGGGAGCGCCTGCACCAGGGATCTCGACGGCGGCGCATCGTCGACCTGCCGCACTACCCGTTCGCCCGTATGCGGTGCTGGCTGCCCGATCGCACCCCGCCCGCGCACGGGCCCGCCGACCTCGGTGCTCCGGCCCCGCACCACGACGAGACCCCGCTCTACGAGCGTGTGTGGGTCCCCGCCGACCCGATAGGGGCGTCGGCGCCCGCCGAGCCGCTGGTGTGCGTCTTCTCCCCGCACAGCGAGGAGGTGGCCACCGCGATCTCCCGGATGGCGGGGGCCGGTCGCGTGGTCCTGGTCCGCGAGGGTGCCGATCTCGACGACGGGACGCCGGGGTTCGTCACGACGACCGATGCCGTCGAGTTGGTCGAGGACGTGCTCACCCGCCATCCCGATCTCGGGGGCTGGCTCGACATCACGGATCTCCACCGGCCGGAAGCCGAGCGGGGGCTCTGGCAGGCGCGCCTGGCGATGCTGCAGCGCCTGGTCGGGCACGCGGCGCCGCGGGCGTTGCGGGTACTGCACGTGACGTCCGGGCTGCAGGCACTGGACGGCGTCGGGTCGAGCCTCGCCGGTGCGCGGATGGCCGGGTTCGTTCGTATGCTCGGGGCAGAGAACCGGCGGCTCTCGGCATCGGTCCTGGACACCGACGTGCCGCCGGGTGACCCCGACCAGGCGGCCGGCCGGATCATGGCCGAGTGGGCGGATGCGGATGCGGCCTTCGGCGAGGTGTGCGACCGCCGCGGCGATCGCCACCGGCCCGGTCTGCGCCCGCTGCGAGCCCCCTACCGTGAACTGCAGGCAGACCCACGCGGAGCTTACGTCGTCACCGGCGGTACCCGGGGGATCGGTGCGCGTGTCGCACGGTTCCTCGTGGATCGCGGGGCGCGCCGGCTGGCTCTTCTCGGGGTGCACCCGGTCGACCCGTCGGACGGGACCGGCGACGACGATCGGGCGGTCGCGCTTCGCGCGTTGCGTGACCGGGGCGTGAAGGTGCTCGTGCATGCCGGCCCGCTGACCGACCGGATCGGGCTCGGCGGATTCCTCGAGCAGGTCCGCGCCGAGCTCGGACCGCTGTCCGGAGTGGTGCACTGCGCCGGCCGCGCCGGATCCGCGCCGTCGGCCTTCGCGAGCGTGGACCTGCATCAGATCCAGCAGGTGCTGGAGCCCAAGACGGACGGCCTCGAGACGTTCCTCGAGCTGACCGCGGACGACCGGCCCGCCTTCGTGACGCTCTTCTCGTCGGTCTGTGCGGCCGTTCCGGCCCTGGCGGTCGGTGTCAGCGACTACGCCGCGGCCAACGCTTTTCTCGACTTCACCGCGGCGCACCGTGGTGGGTCGGGCCAGCCTGCGTTCCACGCCGTCAACTGGCCCCAGTGGGCACAGTCCGGCGGGGGCCGTGGTCAGCCCAACCCGGGTGTACCGATGGGTCTGGCCGCCCTCGACGACGACGAGGCGCTGCGGGTGCTCGAACGCGTGCTCGCCCTGCCGTCCGGGACACGGGTGCTGCCCGTCCCGCCGCTGGGTGAGACCGTCGATGTCGACGCACTGATCGCGCTCCGTAGGCCGGCCGCGGAGGGGCCGGAACCGGACCGGGCTCGGTCGCATGGCGACCCACCGGATCCTGCCGGGACGACATCGACCGCGATCGGCTCCCTCCGCCCGGCTGACTGGTTGGTGGAAATCTTCGCGGACGCGCTGCACATCCCCGCCGCAACGCTGGACACCTCGGCGACCTTCGGTGACCTCGGCGTGGAGTCGATCATGCTCGGGGAGCTG
>JAYSXW010000133.1:0-5382 GCA_043716935.1 Pseudonocardia sp. | reverse complement strand
CCCTGCTCGCCGAGCACCCAGCTGATGGCGTCGACGACGTTGGACTTGCCCGAGCCGTTCGGCCCGACCACGCACGTGATGCCCGGTTCCAGACGCAGCGTCGTGGCCGAGGCGAAGGACTTGAAGCCCTTCAACGTCAGGCTCTTGAGGTGCACGGGCTCGGTCTCCACACGCCGGGGAGGCGCAACGGTACCGGCCGGCCCGGACCGGGCCCGTCACTACCGTTCGACGAAACCGCGGAACGTGCCCTGCGGCTCGGCCCACCGCTCGACAACCGCGTCGACGCGCCCCGGCGCGCCATCACCCGAAAGGAGCATCAACAGGGCCCGACACGCCCGCGGTCCACCTTCCGCGGTCACCGCGACGCGGCCGTCCGACAGGTTGCGCGCCTCGCCCACGAGCCCGAGCTCCAGGGCGCGACACCGCGTCCACCAGCGGAAACCCACGCCCTGGACGCGGCCGTCGACCCACGCGATCAGCCGAACGGATGAACGATCGATGGCGGTCATGTTACTGCTGTCTTGCGGCCCCCTGATCACCTTCCGGATCGGTGGCAGCGCGCTGCTGCTGGGCCTCACCGCCGGTGCGATGCTCGTCGGCGGCCGGTCCGTGGCCGGTCCGACGGAGTTCGTGGCCGCGAGCCGGGCCGCGGCCACGCTGCCCCTCGCGCCGCCGATCCCCTCCCCCGCGATCGTGCCGCCCGCCGATCTCGTCCCCGTCACTCCCGCGCCCACGGCGACCCCGCGGCCGACCCCCCGGGCCACTCCGACGCCCACCCGTGCGGCCCCTGTCGTCGACAGCGATCCGGCTGCCGACGTCGTCCGCCTCACCAACGACGCCCGCGCCGACGCCGGCTGCGCCGCCCTGCGCCCCGACTCCCGCCTGACGGCGGCGGCGCAGGACCACAGCGCGGACATGGCGTCGCAGGGCTACTTCTCCCACGACAGCCAGGACGGTCGCGGCTTCGCCGACCGCATCACCGCCGCCGGCCACCCCTCCCCCGGCGGGGAGAACATCGCCCAGGGCCAGTGGTCCGCGGCCGAGGTCGTCCAGGCCCGGCTCGATTCGCCGGGCCACCGCCGCAACATCGAGGGCTGCTCCTTCGCCACCATCGGCGTAGGCCTGGCCGGCGGCGACCACTACCGGACCCAGGACTTCGGCCGCTGACTCCCTGCAGTGCTACAGCTCGAAGCGGTAGCCCATCCCGGCCTCGGTGATCAGGTGCCGAGGGTGGGCAGGCTCCGGTTCGAGCTTGCGGCGCAGCTGCGCCAGGTAGACGCGCAGATAGTTGGTCTCGGTGCCGTAGTTCGGGCCCCACACCGCGCGAAGCAGCTCCCGCTGGCCCACCAACTTGCCGCGGTGGCGCACCAGCAGCTCCAGCACGCCCCACTCGGTGGGGGTGAGGTGCACCTCGGAGTGGTCGGCGCGCACGACCTTCTTGGCGGCGAGGTCGACGGCGAAGTCACCGGCGTCGACGATCGACTCGCCGTCCACCGACGAGACCGCCGCTCGCCGTACCGCCGCCCGCAACCGCGCCAGCAGCTCGGCCATCCCGAACGGCTTGGTGACGTAGTCGTCGGCACCGGCGTCCAGGGCCCGGACGGTGTCGGCGGCATCGGTGCGCGCCGAGAGCACGATGATCGGCACGGACGTCCAGCCGCGCAGGCCCTCGATGACTTCGGTGCCGTCCATGTCGGGCAGGCCCAGATCGAGCACGACGACGTCGGGGTGTCCGTCGGCGGCCGTGCGCAGCGCCGTGCCGCCGTCGGGGGCCAGCAGCACCTGGTAGCCGTGCGCGGACAGGTTGATCCGCAGTGCGCGCAGGATCTGGAGATCGTCGTCGACGACCAGCACGCGGTGGGCCGTCACCGGGCGGCGTCGTCGGCCAGGGTACCGACCAGGGCGGGACCGTCCAGCGGGGCCGCGGGTCGGGCTCCGGGGTGCGACTCCGGCAACGACACCACCACCGTGAGCCCACCCCCCGGGGTGTCCTCGGCCGTCAGCGTCCCACCCATGATCTCGGTGAAGCCGCGCGCCACCGACAGCCCGAGTCCGACGCCGCTGGCGCCGTCCCGGTCCGATGGGCTCGCCCCGCCCAGGCGCTGGAACGGCGCGAACAGCGTGTCCCGGGCGTGCCGCGGGACGCCCGGCCCCGCGTCGACGATCCGCAGCTCGACGCGGTCGGCGTAGGCACTGGCCCGCAACACGATGGGCGCGTCGCCGGCGTGGCGCAGGGCGTTGTCGACGATGTTCGCGATGACCCGCTCGAGCAGCCCGGCGTCGGCGTCGACGTCGGGCAGGGTCTCGTCGATGTCGATCGTGACCCGGCTGGCATCGTGGAGCCCGATCGGGCCGGCGTCGTCGAGCCCGACGAGCGCGCGGACGGCCACCTCGTCGTAGCCGACCGGCGCGAGCAGCGGCGTGACGGCGCCGGTGGCCAGGCGCGAGGAGTCGAGCAGGTTGTCGACCAGCGCGGTGAGGCGGTCGGCCGACTCCTCGATCATGGCGGTCAGCTCCAGGCGGTCGGCGGGGGGCAGGCGCAGGTGGGGGTCGCGCAGGCTGCCGGCGGCGGCCTTGATCGAGGTCAGCGGGCTGCGCAGATCGTGCCCGACGGCCGAGAGCAATGCGCTGCGCGTCTCGGTGACCTCGGCCCGGCGGCGCGACTCGTCGGCCGCGACCGACGCGCGTTGGCTGCGCAGGGCCAGCAGGGCCTGCCCACCGACGACCTCCAGCAGCCGCCGGTCCGCGGCGGGCAGGGCGCGGCCGCTGCCGATCAGGTGCAGGTCCTCCTCGATCGCGACGTCGACGTCGGCCTCCTCCGGCGTGCCGCACCCCAGCGGCCCGGACGAGGTGACGCAGCGCCACGCGTCGCCCTCGCCGCGCTCCAGCAGCGCCACCGACGCGAGCCCGAACGCCTCGCGCACCTTCTCCAGCAGCCGCGGGAGCGGGTCGGTGCGGGTCAGGACCGTACGCGCGAACGACGCCAGCAGCGCACCCTCGGCGGAGGCCCGAGCGGCCTGCTGGGCGCGGCGAGCGGCCCGGTCGACGACGAGCGCCACCAGCACGGCCACCACCACCATCGCCGCGACCGTGACGACGTTCTCCAGCTCGGAGATCGACAGGGAGAACACGGGCTGGGTGAAGAAGAAGTTGAGCAGGCCCCCCCCGGCAACGGCCGTGAGCAGCGCTGGCCCGAGCCCGCCGACGAGTGCGACGACCACCGCCGCGAGAAAGTACAGCACCACGTCGGTGGACAGGCCGACCACGTCGCGCAGCAGTACGCCGACGCCGGTGGCGGTGAGCGGCAACGCCACGGCCAGTGCCCAGCCCAGCCACGTGCGGACCGCCGACAGGCTGCCCGTGAGCGCCGGCAGCCGCAGCCCGCGCCCGGCCTCGTCGTGCGTGACCAGGTGGACGTCGATCGACCCGGAGTCCTGCACGACCCGCGTCCCGACCCCCTCGTCGAAGGTGCGGGCCAGCCGGGAGCGGCGCGAGGTGCCGATCACGAGCTGGGTGGCGTTGGCACCGCGGGCGAAGTCCAGCAGCGCCTCGGGCACGTTCTCCCCACCGACGACGGTGTGGAAGCTGGCGCCGACGTCCTCGGCGACCGTGCGGAGCCGCGCCACCGCGCCGACGGGCGGGCCCGCGAGCCCGTCGCCCCGCAGCACGTGTACCGCCAGCAGATCCGCCGAGCCGGCCCGCTTGGCTATCCGGGTGGCCCGGCGCAACACCGTCTCGCTCTCGGCGCCACCGGTCAGCGCGACGACGACCCGCTCCCGCGTCTCCCAGACCTCGGTGATCTTCTTCTCGGTGCGGTAGCGCTGCAGGGCGACATCGACCTCGTCGGCCACCCACAGCAGGGCCAGCTCGCGCAGCGCGGTGAGGTTGCCGGGCTGGAAGTAGTTGGCCAGGGCCGCGTCGACCTTCTCCGCGGCGTAGACGTTGCCGTGCGCGAGCCGCCGGCGCAGCGCCTCGGGGGTGATGTCGACGAGCTCCAGCTGCTCGGCGCCGCGCACCACTTCGTCGGGCACCGTCTCCTTCTGCCGGACCCCGGTGATCTTCTGGACGACGTCGTTGATCGACTCCAAGTGCTGGATGTTGACGGTGGTGATCACGTCGATGCCCGCCTCGAGCAGCTCCTCGACGTCCTCCCAGCGCTTGGCGTGGCGCGAGCCGGGCGCGTTGGTGTGGGCGAGCTCGTCGATGAGCACGACCTCGGGCGCGCGGGCGAGCACGGCGTCGAGGTCGAGCTCGTCGAAGCCGGGGCGTCCCTCGACGGGCCGCCGGAGGACGACCTCGAGACCGTCGAGCATCTCGGCGGTCCTGGCCCGCCCGTGGGTCTCGACGATCCCGACGACGACGTCGGTGCCGCGGTCGTGCCGCCGCCGCGCCTCCCCGAGCATCGCGAAGGTCTTGCCGACGCCGGGGGCGGCGCCCAGATGGATCCGCAGCTCACCACGCCTGGTCACGGTCTCCATGATGGCCCTCCGGGCCCCGCGGGTGGACAACGGTGCAGGAGCACCGTTGTCCACTCATCGAGGTCCTTCAGCGCACGGCCTCGCTGACCGCGAGGTCCAGCTCGGTGACGTTGACCGTCGGCTCCCCGAGGAAGCCCAGCACCCGGCCGGTCGACGCGTCGGCGACCAGCGCCCGGACGTCGGCGACCGGCCGGCCGGTCACCCGCGCGACCCGCATGACCTGCAGGGCCGCGTACTCGGGGCTGATCTGCGGATCGAGACCCGACGCCGACGCCGTCACCGCATCCGGCGGGACGAGCGCCGGGTCGACGCCCTCGCGGGCCGCGATCTGCTCGCGGCGCTGGTTCACCGTGTCGAGCAGGTCGCCGTCGAAGGCGCCCTTGTTGGAACCACCCGAGGTGGACGTGTCGGCCGGGCCGAGCACGTCCTCCGATGACGCCGAGGGCCTCGTGTGGAACCACGGGTCGGCCGCCGGATCGGCCGCCACCGGGTCGATGCCGATCAAGCTCGACCCGACCGGCGTCCCGTCCGAGGAGTACACGATCGACCCCTCGGCCTTGTCGGCGAGCCCCGGCAGGTGCGTCACGGCCCAGGTGAGGAGCGGGTAGAGGATGCCGCAGAGCACCGTGAGCAGGATGAGCAGGCGCAGCCCGGTCGCGGTCTGGCGCCGGAGGGTGGTGAGCATCAGATCCCCGGGATGAGTCGGACGAGCAGGTCGATGAGGAGGATCCCGACGAACGGGGTGATCACTCCGCCGAGCCCGTAGATCAACAGGTTGCGCCGCAGGAGCTTGCCCGCGGACGTGGGCCGGTAGCGCACCCCGCGCAGGGCCAGCGGGATCAGCGCCACGATGATCAGAGCGTTGAAGATCACCGCGGACAGGACCGCCGACTGCGGCGTGGCC
>JAYSXW010000132.1:0-5392 GCA_043716935.1 Pseudonocardia sp. | reverse complement strand
GGGCGGGGACCCGTCCCTGGGTGTGGGCGAGGAGCTGGTCGACGACGTCGGAAAGCTCACCTCGCCTCCCGAACGCCCGCCGCTGCCGCGCCGCGGCGCTACCGCGCGCGAGCGTGGCGTCGGCGAGCTGGCAGATCTGCTCCCAGTCGCCCAGCTCCTCCAGCTGCGGCCGCAGGCCGGTGACGAGCTGGCCGATCAGCAGCGGCGGTGACACGAGGGCCGGGCCGATCAGGTCGACGAGGTCGCCCTCCAGACCCGAGCGTGCCGCCCGCCAACTCGCCGCACGCAGCAGCTCGTGGCGCGAGGTCGGGATCGGCAGCCCGGCGTCGAGGTCCTGGCGGGCCCGGCCCACCAGGGCCCGGAACAGCCCGGCGATGAGCACGACGTCGTCCACCTCGGGGCAGGCGTCGCACACCCGCAGCTCGACGGTGGGCAGGTGGGCACTGGGCCGGATGTCGAAATACACCATGCCCGGATCGCTGATGGTGCCCGACGCGATCAGCTCCGCGACCATCTCGTCGTACTCGGCGGCCGTCTCGACGTGTCCCGGTGGGCCCGCGGTCGGCCAGCGCGACCACACCATGCTGCGGAAGCTCGCGTAGCCGGAGTCGCGACCGCGCCAGTACGGGGAGCTGGCGGAGATCGCGAGCAGCGTCGGCAGGTAGGGCGCGACCCGCCGGACCACCTGGACGGCCACGTCCCGGTCGGGGACGTCGACGTGCACCTGCGCGCCGCAGATGTGTTGCTCGCTGACCAGCAGCTGGTACTCGTGCTGCATCCGCTCGTAGCGTGCGCCGGCCGAGATCGCGTCGGAGGTGGTGTCGGCGAGCGGGACCGTGCCCGCCGCCACCACGCCCAGCCCCAGCGGCTCGGCCACGCCCTCCAACGTCCGACGCAGGCGCTTGAGGTGATGGCGCAGGTCGTCCAGGCCGCAGCAGACGGGCGTGTTGGTCTCGACGAGCGAACGCTGCAGCTCCGGCGCGAACTCGGCGCCGTCGAGCTGGGAGAGCAACGCCTCGACCTCGGGGGCGGAGTGTCGGGTCTCCAGGTCGACGACGTGGAACTCCTCCTCCACACCGAGCATCGGGAGGTCGGTCATGACCGCGACGCTAGGGTCCGAGTGTTACGGCCGTGGTGCTGTGGCGTCACCGCGCGATCGCTGGGCCAATCACCCTTCCCGATCCAGGAGCTCTCGCACACCTGCCCAGCCGGGGTTGCCCCATCCGGCCCAACCCCCTCTCGCTGCGGCGAGTCCGCCTCCTCGTCACGGCGAGTCCGCCTTCCCTCCGCCGATCCACACGGCAGGTCCGGTGGTTCAGCCTGTCCGAAGGGCGAGATCGCCGTGTCGGGACGGCGGACCCGGCGGGTTGCGGGTGGGTCGGTGGGGGAGGGTGGCGCTAGCGTCGGCGCCGTGACGGTTCAGGACGTGCTCGGGCGGGTCGGCCTGCCGATGCCGGTGGCGGAGCTGGCGTCGCGCCGGTGGGACGTGGTGGTGGTCGGCGGCGGGCACAACGGCCTCACCGCCGCGGCCTACCTTGCCCGCGCCGGGCGGTCGGTGCTGGTCCTGGAGGCGCGCGAGCAGCTCGGGGGCGCCGCGACGCTGCAGGAGCCGTTCCCCGGTTACCTGATCAGCCCGTGTGCCTACGTCGTCGGGTTGCTGCATCCGCTCGTCGTCTCCGAGCTGGAGCTGGCGCGCCACGGCTTCGCGGTGACGCTGCTGGACCCGAGCCTGTGGTGCCCGTTCGACGACGGCACGTCGGTCGCCCTGTACGCCGACGCCGACCGCACCGCCGCGCAGATCGCCGCGATCGCCCCCGGCGATGTCGAGGGCTTCCTCGCCTACGACGCCCTGTTCGAGCGCATCCGCGCGACGGTGCGCACCGGCCCACGCGACACCTGGGTCGGCGACAGTCCCGACCGCGACGGGCTCGCCGAGCTGTTCGCGGCCGACCCGGAGGCTCTCGAGGTCCTGCTGCACCGTTCGATCGCCGACGTCGTCGAGGAGTACGTCCGCGACGAGCGGCTGCGGGGGCTGCTGCACGGCCAGGGCGTGATCGGCACCTGGGCCGGGCCGCGCGACCCGGGCACCGCTGCCGTCCACGCGATGCACGCCATGGGCACGCTCGCCGACGGCCGGTGGGGTTACGTCCGCGGCGGCACCGGGCGGGTGTCGTTCGCCCTCGCCGACGCTGCGCGCGAGCACGGCGCGGTCCTCGCGTCCGGGGTGGAGGTCGCGGCGATCGAGCCGGGCGAAGGGGTACGGCTGGCGGGCGGCGAGCTGATCAGGGCGGCCACCGTCGTCTCCAACGCGGACCCGAAGCGCACCACCGCGCTCTGCGGGGACGTGCCGGCGGCCTGGCGCGAGCGGGTCGACGCCTGGCGGTCCACCAGCCCCGTCGTCAAGATCAATTGTGCGTTGACGCGGCTGCCGCGCTTCACCGCCGCCCCCGAGCCCGACCTGCCCCACCGCGCGATGGTGACCATCACCTCGGGCATCGACGCCACGCAGGCCGCGTTCGAGCGGGCCCGTGCCGGGCATCCGGCGCCGTCCTGGGCGGAGGTCTACTTCCCGTCGCACTACGACCCGTCCGTCGCGCCGGGCGGCGGGCACGTGATGAGCGTGTTCGCGCAGTACGTTCCCTTCGACCTCGCCGAGGGCAGCTGGGACAACCGCCGGGAGGAGATCGGCGACTCCGCGCTCGCCGAGGTGGCCCGCTTCGCCCCCGACGTCGCCGACTGCATCGCCCATCGCGAGGTGCTCGGCCCGCCCGACGTCGAGGCCCGGATCGGCCTCACCGGCGGCCACATCTTCCAGGGCGACTGCCTGCCCGACCAGATGTGGGACCGCCGCTTCGCCCCGCGCACCGCCGTGGCCGGCCTCTACCTCTGCGGTGCGGCCACCCACCCCGGCGGCAGCGTCATCGGGGTCAACGGCCGCAACGCGGCGATGGCGGTGCTGGCCGACACCGCGCCGGGCTAGCCAGCTCATCTCGGGTCAGCTCGGGTCGAGGACCAGGCGCGTGGCGCGTTCGGCGTCGAGGACCTCCCGCGCCGAGAGCCGGCCCGCGAAGTCGCCGAGGCGGGTGTCGTGATCGACCGTCGTCATCCGGTCCACCCGGGTCGTCGCTTCGTCGACGTCGATCGCGGGACGGCAGGAGCGCGCAGGTGCGCTCGTCGACGTGGGGGAGTACCGCGAGATCTCCTACAGACTGTCCAACGAAGCAGCCCGCCCGGTGTCAGGGCTTCGGCAGGCACGCGGGCGGCCCGCTGACGCGGCCGGCGTCGAAGGCGCCGACGCGTTCGCGGGCGTTGCCGTGGTCGCGGCTGTCGGTCCAGGGAGTCTCGTCGGCGGCCGCGGTGAGGGCGGTGGCGATCTCGGTCGCGGCGTCCGGGCCGAGCACGAGGGTGCCGTCGGCGGCTGCGCCGTACAGCGCGGCGCCCGCGAAGCAGTCGGCCTGCAGCTCCACCTGCGACGAGTTCAGCTCGCGCGCCAGGCGAGCCTGGACCGCATGCCCCCATTCGTGCGCCACCACGAGGTAGGGCCACGAGTCGCCGATCTGGGACCGCAGGCCCATCAGCGTCCGGTCGAAGGCGAGATAGTCACGGGGCACGCAGTAGACGGCGTTGTCGGCCGGCAACACCCGCTCGCCGCAGGTCGGGACGTCGGCGGCGTGGCCGTCGTAGAGCCCGAGGAATGTCGGGGAGGTGTAGGCGCCCGTGAAGAGTTCCGGCCAGTGCCGGGACCAGTAGCCGTCGAGCACACCTCGGGCGTCGACGACGGCGGCGTCGAGCGCGACCGCGACCTGCCCGACCGGCGGTGCGTCCGGCAGCGTCACCGGCGGCAGGACCGGTTCGGGTGTGGTGACGGGCGGCGGGAACGGGACGGACTCCGGGTCGCAACCTCGACGACCGGGGCGACGGTCGGTTCCGCAGGCAGCGGCGCAACGTACGGGTCGGGCGTCGCCGCCACGCCGGCGGCCGGTCGGACCAGGGTGGGCGCGGCGCAGGCGCCGAGCACCACCGCCAGCAGCGCGGTGCCCAGCAGGTGGGCCACCGGCCGGGGTCGTGCGGACATCGGACCTCGCCTCCCGGAGCTCGGGCCTCCGGAGTCGGGGCCTCCACGATTCTTCCCGAGCGGGCCCCGCGGGCGCATCGGCCTGACGGGTCCGACCGGGATTCGACGCGCGACGTTCATCCCTCGTCCGACGTTCCGACGCCCACCGCCGTCGCCCGACCGTGTCTGGGAGGCTGGTTCCCGGGTACCGGAACGTGACCGGCGTCCGTCACACCACGAGGAGTCTCCGTGAGCAGCACCGAACCGTTTCGGCGGGGCCGCGGCACCGCCATCGGCGAAGGGGTGAAGTGGACCGCGCGGTGGAGCCTGCGGCTGCTGCTGGTCGCCGCGGGCGCCACCCTGATCTGGCTGCTGGTCGGGGCGCTGTGGTCGATCGTGTTCCCGGTGCTGCTCGCGGTGGTCCTCGCGACGCTCCTGTGGCCGCCCACCGCGTTCCTGCGTCGGCGTCGCCTTCCGCCGGCACTCGCGGCCGTCACGGTGCTGCTGGCCGCGGTCGCCGTGCTGGCCGGCGTCATCACGCTGATCAGCACGTCGATCTCCGGCAGCGTCACCGAGATCGCCGCGAGCGCCGGCGGCGGTCTCCAGGCGATCCAGGACTGGCTGGCGGGCCCGCCGCTGAACCTCGGCCAGACCCAGTTCGACGCGGCCCTGCAGCAGGTCACCCAGCAGGTCCGGCAGAGCGTGTCGAGTATCGCCGGAAGCGTCGTCACCGGCGTCGGGTCGGTGGCGTCCGGCATCGTCACCGCGTTGTTGACGGTCGTTCTGGCGTTCTACTTCATCAAGGACGGCCCGCGCTTCCTGCCGTGGCTGCGGTCCGTGGCGGGTGACGGCGCGGGCGGCCACATCGCCGAGGTGCTGCAACGGGTCTGGAAGACCGTCGGCGACTTCATCCGTACCCAGGCGATCGTCAGCCTGGTGGATGCGGTGCTCATCGGCGGTGGCCTGCTCGTGCTCGGCGTGCCGCTCGCGCTGCCGCTGGCGGTCCTGACGTTCCTCGGCGGCTTCGTCCCGATCGTCGGGGCGGTGGTGGCGGGGGTGTTGGGCGTGTTGGTGGCGCTGGTGAGCAACGGGTTCACGACCGCCCTGATCGTACTGGTGATCATCATCGCGGTGCAGCAGATCGAGGGCAACGTGCTGCAGCCGATCCTGCAGTCGCGCAGCCTCGGCCTGCACGCCGTGGTGGTGCTGCTCGCCGTCACCGCCGGTTCGACGCTCTACGGCATCGCCGGCGCGTTCCTCTCGGTGCCGATCGCCGCGGCCGCGGCGGTGGTGGTCCGCTACCTGGGCGAACGCGTCGACGCGCGGGTGGCCGGGGGC
>JAYSXW010000131.1:0-5416 GCA_043716935.1 Pseudonocardia sp. | reverse complement strand
AGCTCCTGGAGCTGTTGTGCGAGCGGTGCGGGAACCATGCGGGCGGCCCGTTCAGACGGTGAGACTGGGCATCTGGCCCGTCACCACGTAGACGATCCGGCGTGCCACGGCCACGGCATGGTCGGCGTAGCGCTCGTAGAACCGGGCCAGCAGGGTGATGTCGACGGCCGGCCCGACCCCGTGCGACCACGTCGGTGCCATCAGCACCGTGAACATGTGCCGGTGCAGGTCGTCCATCGCGTCGTCGTCGCTTTCCAGCTCCGCCGCCCTGTGGAGATCCCGGGTGCGGATCACCTCACCGGCCTTGAGCGCCAGCTCGACCCCGACCCGTCCCATCTCGGCGAACCACGGCGCCACCTCGTCGGGCAGCACCGGTTGCGGATGACGCCGGCGCGCGGCCTGGGCGACGTGCAGGGCCAGGTCGCCCATCCGCTCGATGTCACCCGCGCCGTGGATCGCGGACACGACGATCCGCAGGTCGGTTGCGACCGGCGCCTGCAGCGCCAGCAGCGCGAAGGCCTTCTCCTCGGCCGAGGCGCGGATCTCGTCGACCGTGACGTCGTCGGTGATCACCTCTTCGGCGAGCTGCAGGTCGCTCTCCAGCAGTGCGGTCGTCGCCTTCCGCATCGCCTCGGCGACATGGGTACACATCTCGGCCAGTCCGGCAGCGAGGTCGTCGAGCTGCTCCTGGTACGCGTCACGCATGGGCGGAGGGTAGTGCCACGACATCCGGCGGGCCCGATGTGCTCATGAACCAGGGATGAATCCTTGCCTCACGGGCACGCGGCGGTCGAGGACGGTGTCGACGGCACGACGACCGGAGTGGTCGGCGCCTCGACGACGTCGTCGAAGGAGCGGCCGAGCACGAGCTGCAGGACGCCGCTGCTGCCGGGATCGGGCACCGATGTCGCTGACGGGACGGAGTCGGCGAGCAGAGCCGCAGCCGCCGATCGGTCGGGGGAGAAGCGGATGATCGTCGCGGGCGTCGGTTGCTCGGTGTTGCCGGCAGCGCCGACACCGAACCCGAGCGAGCGCAGCGTGTCGCCGACCTGTGTGGCGAGATCGGAGCGGTCCGAGGCGTTGAGCACGTCGACCGTGACGTCGGCCGGGGTCGGGCCGGCGGTGGAGCTGCCGTCCTGCGCAGGGAGCGTGATGTCCTCGCGGACCGCTGCGAACAGCGACGACGCGTCGGCGTCGCGGAGCAGCACGTTTCCGCGGCTGGTCGGTTCGGCGGCGACCGGCAGACCCGCTGCCTGCGACGCGGGCACGGAGCGGGCCACTGCCAGAACCTGTTCGAGCTCCAGACCGTCGGTTATGAGCGTGCGAGCGAGCGCCGGGCCCATCGCGAAGACGCGCGGCACGTCGAGCAGGCCGGTGTCGGTCAGCACGGAGCCGAGGACGCCCGCAAGCAGCTTCTGTTGACGGGAGATCCGGCCGATACCCGACGGCGGATCACCCGGAACGGCACCCGCCCGGGCGAAGTCCGAGACGGGCAGGCCCGTCAGGAGCGTGGCCCCCGGCTGGGGCACCACCTGCCCGAGCACGTCGTCGACGACCGGGTCGGCGACACACACCTCGACGCCGCCCGCCGCGTCCGCGAGGGTCTCGAGCGCTCTGACGTCCACGCCGACGTAGCCGGTGACGGCCAACCCGGACAACTGCTGGATGACTCGCACGGCGCAGCGAGGGCCGCCGACGTCCACCGCGCCGATCAGCTGCGCCCGGGCCTGCGCCGGCACGATCTCGTCGGAGTAGGTGGCCGACGCGGCGTCGTAGCGCGCGCACGGCGGCCGGTTGATCTCCAGGGCGGTCGGGAACGGCAGCACCACCGGTGGCCCGCCCCCGGCCGGGACGTGCGCGATCGCGACGGTGTCGGCCCGGTCGGTGGCGCCGGGATCGTCCGATCCGACGACCAGCACGTTGCGGTCACCCCGCTGCGCGGCCGCGTCGACGATCGCACTCGATCCCCGGTCGAGAGCATCGACGCCGCGGACCGCGCGATCCAGGCTCCCCCGCGTCACGGTCCCGGCAGCAGAGGCCGTGAACACGAGCAACGCCGCCACCGCGGCGACGACCAGTAGCGGCTTCGGGCGAGAACGGCTGGGGCGCGGCGGCTCGGCGGCCGTCCCATCCGCGACGTGCGCCTCGGTCAGGCGGGTCAGCGTCTCGTCGATCCGGTCCGCGGCGACGCGGTCGCTCACCGGGCTGGTCACGACCGTGGGGGTGCCCGCAGCGCGGTCCGCCCCGATCCGGTCGGGGGCGGTCCCTCGGACCGGCGCGGATCGCGTGCTCGGGGCGTCGGTGGCGAGCCGAGATCTCCCGTTGGCAGGGCGTTCACGCTCTTCGCGCACATGTGGACTTCGCCCGGGAGCCGGCCGCGCCGCCGGCGGGCGGGGTCCGGCCGGGCCGGGGTACTGCGCCAGCAGGGACGTCGACTCCCCGGACCAGGGTCCGGGCGGCGCTGGGGCGGGTCCACCGGGGTGGGGGAGCTGGAACGCGACCTCGTCTGCGTCGAGCGGTCGGAACGTGTGTTCCCTGGACCCGAGCGGCCGGGAGGTGACCGGTCCGGCTGCCGCCAGCCGGAACGTGACCTCTCCTGGTCGGGCCGCGGGACGCGGGCCGTGGGAGGCGCCGGCTTCCGTGGTGGGAGGCCGGCGGATGAACTCCTCCGGTCCGGGTGGTCGGGACGTCCGCGGCGCTACCCCGGACGGCCCTACCGGGGCCGCCGGCGGCCGCGACGTGGGAGGACGGTCGTCGGCCCGGCGGCCCGCGCCGTGGCGGGTCTCCACAGACGGGTCCGACTCATCCGTGATCGACTCGGCTCCGTACCACGGTGGCGTCACCTGCCGGTCCGTGAGGTGCGGACCCGCCGCTCCCGTGCGCCGGGCTCCGTCGCGCCGGGCTCCGTCGCGCAGGGTTGCGTCCAGTGTCTCGAACGGCTGCATCGTCGGGAGAGCATCGGCCGAATGAGCCCCGGCCGGACGCATGCCGCCTGGCCACTCCTCGCGCGCACCGGTCCCGGTCCGCGACGCACCGACGGCGCGTTCGTGCCGGCCGGACCGATGGGGCGCGCCTCCGTTCGCATCGGCCGAGTGAGCGCCGTTCGACGCGGCCCCCGATGTGTCGCCCGCCCGGGACTCGTTCCAACGTGATCGGGGATCATCGGCCCCGGCGTGCCGAGCGGGAGGCACCTCGTCGCCCGACCGCACCCAGCTCGGGACGTCGCTCGTCTCGGAGGCGCGACGGTGGACAGCTCGGCCCACGGCCTGGGCGGCCGCTGCGGATTCGCCGAGGCGCGCCAGGATGTGGTCGACCGACTCCGGTCCGCGACGATCGGTGCGGCTGGAACGTCGAGCACGGTCCGAACCGTCCTCCACGCCACCTCCTCGGGCCCGTCGCCGGGCTTCCTGCCGCGTCGAGCCTACTGAGAGGTGCCGGTCAGGTCACATACGGGTGCGCCGACATGTGCGATCCGGCGACCCAGGGCGTCCACCCGTGGGGCCCGCGGGGCGCACCTGTGCGCCGCCATCGTTACTCCTCGCCGCCGTAGCGCGCGCAGAAGGCGTTCCGGGGCCAGGCCGGCGTCGAGCATCGTCGTGACCGCGGCGATCACCCGCCGGAGTGATCCAGCTCCGCGCCCAGCGGGACCGTCGGGTCGTCGGGGTCGTCGAGCCAGTGCTCGGGCAGGACCACGCGGCCGGGGCTGCCCTGGCGGCCGCGCGGGGCGTCGGCGTCGTCGGGGAAGGGGAGGCGCGGGTCGAGACCGGCGAGCAGCTCGTCCATCTCGTCGATGCCGTCCACCAGACCGAGGCGCCGCCGCACCTCCGGGCCAACCGGGAAACCCTTGAGGTACCAGGCGATGTGCTTGCGCATGTCGCGGATACCCTTGGCCTCGCCCATGTGCTCCTGCAGCAGGACGGCGTGGCGCCGCATCGTCACGGCCACCTGCCCGAGGCTCGGCGAGGCGGGCAGCGGACGCCCGGCGAAGGCCGCCTCCAGGTCCCCGAACAGCCACGGCCGGCCCAGACAACCGCGCCCGACAACCACCCCGTCGCACCCGGTCTCGGAGACCATGCGCAGGGCGTCGGAGGCGCTGAAGATGTCGCCGTTGCCGAGCACGGGAACGGTCGACGGCAGGGCGTCGCGCAGCCGGGCGATCGCCGACCAGTCGGCCGCCCCGGAGTAGCGCTGCGCTGCCGTGCGGGCGTGCAGCGCGACGGCAGCGGCGCCGGCGTCGACCGCGCGGCGCCCGGCGTCGAGGAAGGTGTGACGCTCGTCGTCGATCCCGATGCGCATCTTGACGGTGACCGGCAGCGGGCCCGCGTTGTCGACGGCGGCGCGCACGATCGCCTCGAAAAGCCGTCGCTTGTAGGGCAGAGCGGCCCCGCCGCCCTTGCGCGTGATCTTCGGGACGGGGCAACCGAAGTTCATGTCGATGTGGTCGGCTAGGTCACGCTCGCGCACGATCCGGACAGCCACCCCCATCGCCACCGGGTCGACGCCGTAGAGCTGCATCGAACGCGGGGACTCGTCGCCGTCGAAGGCGATCATGCGCAGGGTCAGCGGGTTGCGCTCGACGAGCCCGCGTGAAGTGATCATCTCGCAGACGTAGAACCCGGCGCCCTGCTCGCGGCACAGCCGCCGGAACCCGGCGTTGGTGATGCCCGCCATGGGTGCCAGGACCACCGGGGTGGCGGACGAGTACGGGCCGATGCGCAGGGGTGCGACGGTGGCAGGAGCAGTCACGATGCCCCATTGTCCCCGTCCTCGAAACTGCACGCTGATGCAGGCCACTGCGCCCACGCCGTGCCCGCCGTCCCGGCGTCGGTGACCGGCTGGGGGTCACCGGCCGGGCTCGTGCTGGAAGCGCGGGCGCCGCCGCGGCACCATCGTCGCCACGCCGATGCGGGTGCGTCGCGGCGGCGGTCGAGCTCCACGTCACGCGGCGTCGTACGCTGAGACCCACGGGCCTCTAGCTCAATCGGCAGAGCAGCGGACTTTTAATCCGCGGGTTCCGGGTTCGAGCCCCGGGGGGCCCACATGACTTGAACTGCAGTTTCTCCGTAGTCAAGCCTGAAAGACCACGATGCGTGCCACGCTTCATGCCACGAACTGGGTAGAATCGTCTACGTGGCACCCAGGTCCGGCCCCCGGCAGCGACGGCGCGGCAGCGTCCGCGAGCTCCCGAGCGGTGCCCTGCAGGTGCGGGTCTACGGCGGCAAGGACGCTCTGACCGGTAGGCGGAACGAGCTGGTCGAGGTCATCCCGCCGGGCCCGCGTGCTGCCGCCGAGGCGGAGGCGGCCCGGACGCGCCTCCTCAACCAGGTCGACGAACGCAGGCACCCGCGAACCTCCGCCACGGTCGACCAGATGCTCGATCGGCACTTCGAGGTCGCGGAGCTGGAGCCCACCACGC
>JAYSXW010000014.1:0-19682 GCA_043716935.1 Pseudonocardia sp. | reverse complement strand
GCTTCATGCCCGCAGCAGGGCGTGGACGGGAATTGGGCCGAGCCGCGCCCGACCGCCCGGCGCCGTGAGCTCCAGCAGCGCCCCGAAGCCGACGACGTCGGCGCCCGCGTCGAGCAGCAGCCCGCACGCCGCCTCGGCGGTACCACCGGTCGCGAGGACGTCGTCGACGACGAACGCCCGCGCCCCCGGGAGGATCGTGTCGGCGGGCAGCTCGAGGGTGGCGGTGCCGTACTCCAGGTCGTAGGTACGCGACGTGGCCACCCGCGGCAGCTTGCCCGCCTTGCGTACGGGCACGATCCCGGTCCCCGCGACCAGCGCCACGGCCGCACCCAGCAGGAACCCGCCCGCCTCCACCCCGACCACCACGTCGGCCTCCCCGACCAGCGCCAGCTCGGTCGCGATCGACGCGGACGCCTGCGCGTCGGCCAGCACGGGTGTCACATCGCAGACAGTACGCCGGGCCGCGGGGGGTCCGGCACGTCCCGGATCAGTCCGACGATCCGGGCGAGCGACGGCTCGTCGTCGACCTCGGTCGCGACCTCGACCGTCACCGGCCGCGCTTCCCCGACGGTCGGGCCGCCTGGCCCGCGGGGCGCGTGGGCCGCGCCCCGGAGCGCCGGTCGACCGCCCGGGGCTGCCGGGACGGGGCACTCGCCGCGGCCGCCATGGCGCGCTCCCGCCGCAGCTCCCCGGCCAGCGCGGCGTCGTCGGCCAGGCCGACCCCCGCACCCGTGTCGGCCCCGTCGACGTCGGCCCCGTCGACCGGGGCGCCCGCCTGGGCGCCCACCGCGCGCTCGCGCCGCGCCACGACCCGCGCCGCCTGCTCCCGGAACCGCGGGTCGCGCATCTTGAGGTCCACCAGCAGCGGCGTGGCCAGCAGCAGCGACGACACCGCACCGGCGACGATGCCGACGAGCTGCACCAGCGCGAGATCGGCCAGCGTGCCGACCCCCAGCACCCCGACGCCGATCACCAGCAGCCCGAGCACCGGCAGCACCGCGATCAGCGAGGTGTTGATCGAGCGCATCAGCGTCTGGTTGAGCGCGAGGTTGGCGGCCTCGGGGTAGGTGCGCCGCGACAACCCGAGCAGGCCGCGGGTGTTCTCCCGGACCTTGTCGAACACCACGACCGTGTCGTAGAGCGAGAAGCCCAGGATTGTCAGCAGCCCGATGACCGTGGAGGGCGTGACCTCGAACCCGACGAGCGAGTAGATGCCCGCCGTGACCGTGACGTCGTGCAGCAGCGCCACCAGCGCCGCGACGGCCATCGATCGCTCGAAGTAGAACGCCAGGAATGCCGTGACCAGCACCAGGAACACGATCAGCGCGATCACCGCCTGGGTGGTGATCTGGCCGCCCCAGCTGGCGCTGACCGCGCTGTCGGAGATCGACGACAGCTCCGGCGTGCCGGAGCTGCCGATCGGGCGGAACGTGTCGAACAACGCCTGCTTGAGCGCCACCGTCTGCGTCGGCTCCAGCGCCTCGGAGCGGATGAGGACCGACGCCGAGCTGCCGCTGCCGGCCGTCTGCACGGACGCGGGCGCCCGACCGATCACGCGCTCGTAGACCGCGCCCACGGCATCGACATCCGCCGGGGCGCTCGCCGTGGCGGCCGGGAACTCCACGCGCGTGCCGCCGGTGAAGTCGATGCCGGGGTTGAAGCCACGGAACACGATCGAGGCCACGCACACGAGCACGAGCAGTCCGAACGCGACGTACCAGGCGCGTCGGCGACCGACTATGTCGAGCGCACCGTTGCCGGTGTAGAGCCGGGTCAGGATGCTCACGTCAGACTCCCTTTCCTGCACTGGCCGTGGCTCGCTTGCGCTCCGCGCCGATCCTCGCGACGCCGCCGAGCCCCGAGAGCGACGGGCTGCTGAACACCCGCGAGTTCGACGCCAGCGCCACCAACGGATGGGTCACCAGGAACACGACCACGAGGTCGAGCACGGTCGACAGGCCGAGCGTGAAGGCGAAGCCCTTCACCTGCCCGACCGCCAGGATGTAGAGCACCGCCGAGGCGAGGAAGCTCACCGCGTCGGCTGACAGGATGGTCCGGCGGGCCCGCACCCACCCCCGCGGCACCGCCGACCGGAACGACCGGCCCTCCCGCATCTCGTCCTTCAACCGCTCGAAGAAAATCACGAACGAGTCGGCCGTGATGCCGATCGCCACGATGAACCCGGCGACGCCGGCGAGGTCGAGGGTGAAGCCGATCCACCGACCCAGCAGCACCAGCACGGCGAACACGATCCCGCCCGACAGCACGAGCGACAGGATCGTCAGGATGCCCAGCACCCGGTAGTAGATGAGGCAGTACACGAACACGAGCAACAGACCCAGGCCGCCGGCGATCAGCCCGGCCTGCAGCGACGCGATGCCGAGCGTCGCCGACACCGTCTGGGCCTCCGACGAGATGAACGACAGCGGCAACGAGCCGTACTTCAGCACGCTCGCCAGGTTCTGCGCGGAGGTCTGGTCGAACCGCCCGGAGATCTCGGTGGTGCCGTAGATGGCACTGTTGATCGTCGGCGCCGATACGACCTCCCCGTCGAGGACGAAGGCGGCGTTCTTGCCGATGTGCGACGCCGTGTACTGGCCCCAGGTGGTGGCGCCGTCGGGTTCGAAGGTCAGGCTGATCGTCCAGCCCGCCCCCCGCTGCGGCGGCGACGCCTGGGCCGAGTCGATCTGGGTGCCCTCCAGGAAGGTGGGGCCCAGGACGTACTTGTCGGCCTTGTCCTGGCTGCACGCCACCAGGGGCAGCGCCGGGTCGTCGTAGCCGCGCAGCGGATCCTGCACGGAGCAGTCCAGCGCGACGAGCGCGGCCTGCTGGGCGCTCGGGTCGGAACTCTGGCGGGTGGCGCGCGCGGTCTCCACCGCGGCGGCGAGGCCCGGGTCGGCCGGGGTCCCGGGCGCGGCCGAACCGGTCGAGGGGGCCGGGGTGGCGGCCGGAGCGGAGGTCGACGGCGGCGCCGGCTCGGGGGCCGGGGTGGGGTCCTGCGCCGGCAGTGCCGACGTGAGCGTCGCTGTGGTCGCATCTCTGGTCAGGTTCGAGGTGTAGGCGGCCGGCTCGATCCTCGGCGTCCGCGGCGCGGAATCGGCCGCCGCACCCTGCGGCCGCTCGGACGGCGTGGGGTCGGTGGCGGGCGCCGGGGTCGCCGGATCGGGGGTGCCGGGCGCCGGACCGGGCGTGCCCGAGGCCGGGGAGCCCGACGCCGGCGCGGACGGATCCACGGCGGCCGGGTCGGTGACCGGGGCCGCCGGAGCGGCCTTGACCGGGCCGCCGGTGACCTCGCGGAACCGCAGCTGCGCGGTCTGGCCCAGCGAACGAGCCTGCTCACCCTCCTGACCGGGGACGGTGATCGTCAGGTTGCTGCCGTCGAGCACCACCTCGGCGCCGCTGACGCCCAGGCCGTTGACGCGCTGCTCGATGATCTGCTGGGCCTGCACGAGCTGCTCGCGGGGTGGTTCGGCCCCGGACTCGGTACGAGCGGCGAGGGTGACGCGGGTGCCGCCCTGCAGGTCGATGCCCAGCTTCGGCGCAAGCCCGCCGCCGCCGGTGAAGAACATCAGTCCGAACAGCACGGCGACGATGCCGGCGAACGACGTCAGGTAGCGCCAGGGGCGGATCCGCCCCGGGGTGGTAGCCACAGCAGAGATCTCCTGATCAGTTGCGGGACGAACCGTTCGCCGAGTCGTCCTTCTCCAGCGACAGCGGCGTGCCCGGGAGCTCGGAGCTCGTCGAGACGGCTGCGGTCGAGCCGGCCGTCACCGAGTCCGCGGCCGTTCCGGCGGGCGTCGAGCCGGCGGGCGGGTCCGCCTGCTCACCCTCGGACTCGGCGTCGGGGGTGGCGTCCTCGTCGCGATCGGCGACCGCCGGCACCTTCTCGCGCACAGCGGCACGCACCCAGGTGGTGATCACGCCGTCGGAGATCTCCAGGTCGATGGTGTCCTCGTAGGAGGCGTCGACCACCGTGGCGCGCAGGCCCGAGGTGGTGACGACGATGTCGCCCGGCTCCAGGGCCGCCTGCAGGGCGGCCATCTCCGCCTGCTGACGGCGCTGGCGCCGGCCCGACAGGAAGATGGGGATGAACAGCACCAGGATGAGCGCTGGGAACAGCAACGTCGTAAGGTCCATGATCTCCGTCGTCTCAGCACATGGTCGGCTCCCCGAGTCTGCCAGCCCACGCTCAGAACAACGCGGCTGGGCCACCGGCGGTAGCGGCCGGAGGCGGGGCGAGGCCCAGATGGGCCCAGGCGGCGGCGGTGGCCACCCGCCCTCGGGGGGTGCGCGCCAGCATCCCGGCCCGTACCAGGTACGGCTCGCAGACCTCCTCAACCGTACCCGGTTCCTCCCCCACCGCCACGGCCAGCGTCGACACCCCGACCGGCCCGCCCCCGAACAAGCGGACCAGTGCCGAGAGCACGGCCCGGTCCAGACGGTCCAGGCCCAGCTCGTCGACGTCGTACACGGCCAGCGCCGCCCGGGCCACGCCGCGGTTGATGGCGCCGTCGGCGCGCACCTCGGCGAAGTCGCGGACCCGGCGCAGCAGACGGTTGGCGATACGGGGGGTGCCCCGGGAACGGTCGGCGATCTCCTCGGCACCGTCGGGGCGCAGGTCGACGTCGAGGATCACGGCGGCGCGGCGCAGCACCCGGACCAGCTCGGGCGGCTCGTAGAACTCCATGTGGGCGGTGAAACCGAACCGGTCGCGTAGTGGGCCGGTGAGCGCGCCCGACCGGGTCGTGGCCCCGACCAGCGTGAACGGCGCGATTTCCAGCGGGATCGACGTCGCCCCGGGCCCCTTCCCGACCACCACGTCGACGCGGAAGTCCTCCATCGCGAGGTAGAGCATCTCCTCGGCGGGCCGAGCGATGCGGTGGATCTCGTCGATGAACAGCACGTCGCCGGGCACGAGGTTCGACAGCATCGCCGCCAGGTCGCCCGCCCGCTCCAGCGCGGGACCCGAGGTCAACCGGATCGACGCCCCCAGCTCCTCGGCGATGATCAGCGCGAGGCTGGTCTTGCCGAGGCCGGGCGGACCGGACAGCAGGACGTGGTCGGGCGGCGCACCCCGGCGTCGGGCCCCCTCCAGCACCAGGTCCAGCTGCTCCCGCACCCGCGCCTGCCCGACGAACTCGGAGAGATTCCGCGGCCGCAGGGACGCGTCGACGAGCACCTCCTCGGGCTCGACGTCGGGGGCCAGCTCACCCACGGCCCCACCCCGAAGATCGCCGTCCGCGGTGCGGAACCTGCACCGGTGAGTGGAATGGACCGCATGCGGTGATCATGGCGGTCATCGGGGGCGGCCGAGCGTGGTGAGGGCGGCTCGGAGCAGGGTGGCTGCCGTCGCGTCGGCCGCGGCGGCCAGGGCCTCGTCCACCGCCGACTCGGCCGGTTTCGCCGTGAAGCCCAGTCCGACCAGTGCCTCCACCACCTCGTCGCGACGCCGATTGGCGCCGGGTCCTGCCTCCGGCAGCGTCGCCGGGGCCGCGGCGGGCAACGAGACCTTGTCGCGCAGCTCCAGCGCCATCCGCTCGGCCAGCTTCGGCCCGATGCCGGGGACGCGGGTCAGGGTCCTGAGCTCTCGCTCGACCAGGGCCCGGCGCAGCGCATCGGGGTGGAGGACGGCGAGCGTGGCCAGTGCCATCCGCGGGCCGATGCCGGCCACGGTGAGCAGCAGGTGAAACAGCTCGCGCTGCTCGTCGTCGGCGAAGCCGAACAGGGTCAACGAGTCCTCCCGCACCACCAGCGCGGTGGCCAGCCGGCCCTGCTCGCCGCGGCGCAGCCCGGCCAGCGTGGTCGGGGTGGCGTACACGGCCAGACCGACGCCCCCGACCTCGACGACGGCGTGGTCGAGCGCGATCCGCAGCACCTCACCGCGCACCGAGGAGATCATCGGGCCGCTCGGGCCGCTCGGGCCGCCGCGACAAGCCGGGCGCGGTGTGTCTTGGCGAGCTCGGCGGAGCGTTCCCGGGCCTGCGCCATCAGATCGAGCATGGGAGCGCGCCAGCAGTGACAGATCGCCAGCGCCAGGGCGTCGGCGGCGTCGGCGGGGCGAGGGGCCTCGGGTAGGCGCAGCACGCGCGTCACCATCGTCGTCACCTGTTCCTTCCCGGCCCGGCCCTCCCCCGTGACGGCCGCCTTCACCTCGCTCGGGGTGTGGAACGCAACCGGAAGCCCCGCCCGGGCCGCCAGCAGCGCCACCACCCCGCTGGCCTGCGCCGTCCCCATCACGGTGCGGACGTTGTGCTGGCTGAACACCCGCTCGATCGCGACGACGTCGGGCCGATGAATGGTGATCCACTCCTCGACCACCGCGGCGACGAGCAGCAACCGCCGCTCCAACGGCAGGTCGGCCTGAGTGCGAACGACGTCGACCGCGACACAGCTCACCGCACGCCCGCCGGCGCCGTCGACCACGCCGAGCCCGCACCGGGTCAGTCCCGGGTCGACCCCCAGCACCCGCACGCGTTCCTCCGTCCCGTCCGGCGCGAACAGCCGTTCGACGGCGAAGGCTACCGGCGCCGGCGGTCGCACCGGCGCCGGGCGCGCCGAATATCCTGTGCCGATGCTGATCCGCCCCGCGATCACCGTCGACGCGCCCGCGGTCCGAGATGTCTACGCCCACCACGTGCGCCACGGCGTCGGAACGTTCGAGGAGGAGCCGCCCGGCGTCGCCGAGATGCGGGCCCGGATGGCGGTCGGGCAGTGGTGGGTGGCCGACGTCGTGGACGAGGGCATTGTCGGCTACGCGTCCTACCGCCCGTACAACGCCCGGTCCGGCTACCGCCACACCGTCGAGAACAGCGTGTTCGTCCGTCCCGACGCCGTCGGCCGAGGGATCGGTTCATTGCTGCTGGCGTCGGTCGTCCACCACGCGACAGCGGCGGGGCTTCGCCGCATGGTCGCCGTGATAGGTGGCTCGGACAACGTCCCGTCCATCGCGCTGCACGAACGCCACGGCTTCGTCCGTACGGGTCTGCTGGGCGGGGTCGGGGTGAAGTTCGGCGAAACCCTCGACGTCGTCCTGATGCAGCGGCCGCTCGCCCCCGATCCCTGACGTCCGGAGGCGGCTCTGGGCAGGCATGCCGAGCCGTTCGGCCAACTCCCGTGCGGGCGTCGTCCGACGCCGGCTGCCGTCACGAACGCTCGGCGCGGTCGGACGGAGAGCGGGTCGGCGGCGCTGGCACGATCGGCCGCCTCGTCAAGGTTGTACGGTTGAAATATGGTCGTGGCGTCTGCGCAGGCGATCCAGGCCGCCGCGACCGGGTTCACGGTCGAGATCGTCGCGCTCGTCGTGTCTCCCGTGCACGCCTACGAGGGCCGGCCCGCCGACGGGCCGCGGCCCGACCCGACTTCCGTCGCCCGCGAGTGGATCGAGGTGCGGGCCGGGCTCGGCGTCGTCGGAGACCGATACTTCGGCCATGCCGCCCACCGGCGTGCCGCTGTCACGATGTTCGCCGCCGAGGCCCTCGACGGAGTCGCCGCCACGCTCGGCACCGGTCCGCTGGACCCGCTGCTGCTGCGGCGCAACGTCGTCCTGCGCGGGGTCGACGTGGACGCACTGGCAGCCACCCGGAACGCCGACGGGGCGGTGTTCAGCCTCGAATCGAGCGGCCGAGGCTCGGGCTACGGGGACTCGGGTGACGGAGATTCGGGCGGCGGCCCGGTGCGGTTCGGCGCCCACCGCCCCGCCAGCCCGTGCCGATGGATGGACGTCGTCCTCGGGCACGGGGCGTGGACGGCAATGCGCGGGCGCGGTGGCGTCCGCTGTGAGCCCCTCGACGACGGCGTCCTGCGGCTGGGGCCGGCGGTCCTGCGTGTGCTCGTCCCCCGCGCCCCGGCTGCCACTCCCCCGGAGGCCGCCGCCGTCAACGCCACCGCCGCGCAGGCGCGCGGCGCGGCCGGTTCGGGACCGTAGGCTCGACGGATGTCGGATTCCCGCCTCCTGTTCCGTGAGTTCCTGCGCGCCCCGAGCCGCGTCGCCACGGTCACGGCCAGCTCCGACGCCCTGGTCGCCGAGATGATCCGGCCCTTCCCCACCCGCCCTGACCCGGTGATCGTCGAACTGGGCGCGGGCTCGGGTCGCGTCACCGACGCGGTCCAGGAGCGGCTGCGGGGACGGGGGCCGGCACTTCGCGGTGGAGATCAACCCGCACCTGGCGGCCAGGCTCGCAGCGCGGCACCCGAGAGTCACGGTGGTGTGCGCCGACGCCGGCACTCTTCCCCGGGTGCTCTCCGACCACGAGATCGAGCGGGTCGACCTGCTGGCCAGCCTGCTGCCGTGGGGGGCCTACGCGAGCGCCCCGATCCCGGCGATCGCGGCCGCGCTGCTCGCCCCCGGCGGCACGTCCACCCAGGCCACCCTCTCGATGACGCAGTGGCTGCCGCCGGCGCGGCGCCAGGCCCGGGACACCGACGCCGCCTTCGCGACGGTGCACCGCAGTGGCCTGATCTGGCGCAATCTCCCCCCGGCCCGGGTGCGCATCGCGCGGATCGCCCCCGCCAGGTGATCCGCGCTCGGGTGATCCGCAGTCGGTTGCTCCTCGCCGGAGCGGCACCGGCACGATCCGTGCGAGTGTCACGCGTTGGTCGTCGCAGCAGCGACAAACGCGGCGCTCGTGACGATCATGTGGGCGGTTCGTCCGCCAGGCAGCGCAGGAGCAGGCCTGTGCGAGGTTTCGGGACGAAGAAGGTGGATTTCCTCGGCATCAGGACACCGCGCGCCGCCAGGTCCAGGATCGTCGCGGCGGGGGTGGGGCGGAGCAGGGCCGCGACGCCTCGGTGTTCCTTCGCAGCAGCGATCGCCGAGCCGACCGAGTGGCGCAGCAGTACCGTCTCCGCCGCCGCCCACCGGACCCCGACCAGGCCGGCGTCGACGAGTGCGACATCGAGCCTCGACCATGCCTGCGCCACGACCGGCGGAGCCATGGCGAGCAGCCGCGGGCGGTTCGGGTCGGTCAGTCGCACCCAGGAGGTGCCATCCGTGACGAGCACCAGCGTGTCGGGTGCGGCCGCCAGCACCGCGGCGGGATCAGCGGGAGCCGTGATCGGCTCGACGTCGAAGGAACCGGCCGCCCCGGCGACGGCGGCGTCGAGGCCGAGGCCCGGCACGACCCGGTGGATCGCCTGCACCTGCGGCCCGTGCACCCCGGTGGGCACGAGCAGGGCGAGGCCACAGTCCCAGGGCCCGACACCGTCCCCCGCGGCGCGGCGAGCGGACCGGAAGCCCAGGTAGCTGCCCCAGCGGTGGTGGCCGTCGGCGATCACGGCGCGCCGATCCGCGAAGTCGGCCTGCACGACCGCGACGTGCTCGGCGTCGGCGACCCGCCACAGCCGGTGCCGCACGCCGGCGTCGTCGCGCAGGTCGACGATCGGCTCGTCGTCGCGGACATAACGATGGGCCAGTTCGTCGGCCGCGCCGGGCTCGCCGTCGTGGGTGAGCACGATCGGCTCCAGGTCGGCCTCGGTGGCGGTGAGCAGCCGCAGCCGGTCGGCGACGACGGCCGCCACGGTCGCCTCGTGCGGTGACACCGCCCGCCCGTCCAGCCCGACTGCGGCCACCCAGCCGCGCGTCGAGGAGTGCGGCGCCGGATCGCGGCAGGCGAGGTCGTACACGAACAGCGCCGGACCCGGATCGACGCTCAGCACCCCGTTGCGGCGCCAAGCCGCCAGCCGGCGGGCCGCGTCGTCGGCGCCGAAGGTGGGCAGCGTGAGGTGCACGATGCTGTGCTCGTCGGCCTGGGCCAGCTGGGCACGTTCTGCGGGGTCGATCAGGTCGTAGGCCGCCGACGTCAGGCTGGGCAGCCGCGCCGGATCGGCGTAGCGCGTGGCGACGAACGGACGGACCCGCAGCCCGGCCGGCGGGGTGCTCGACACCGGGTCAGTGCGCCGCGTCGTCCCAGCTCCGGCCGTAGCCGACCGACACCTCCAACGCCACGCTCAGCTTCGCCGCCGCCGCCATCTCGCGCCGCACCAGCGTCTCGACCCGCTCGCGCTCGCCCGGCGCCACCTCCAGCACCAGCTCGTCGTGCACCTGCAGCAACATCCGGCTGCGCAGGCCCTCCGCCACGAGCGCGCGGTGCACGCCGAGCATCGCGACCTTGATGATGTCGGCGGCGCTGCCCTGGATCGGGGCGTTGAGCGCCATCCGCTCGGCCATCTCGCGGCGCTGCCGGTTGTCGCTGGTCAGATCGGGCAGGTAGCGGCGGCGGCCCATGATGGTGGCGGTGTAGCCGTCCTTGCGCGCGACGTCGACGATGCTGCGCAGGTAGTCGCGGACCCCGCCGAAGCCCTCGAAGTAGTCGTCCATCAGCCCGCGCGCCTCCTCGGTGGGGATCCGCAACTGGTTGGACAGCCCGAACGCCGACAGACCGTAGGCGAGGCCGTAGTTCATCGCCTTGATCTTGGCGCGCTGGGCCGCTGTGACCGCCGTGGCCTCGACGCCGAACACGCGCGCGGCGGTCTCGGCGTGGAAGTCGTGCTGCGACCGGAACGCCTCGATCAGCGCCGCGTCCTCCGACAGGTGCGCCATGATCCGCATCTCGATCTGGCTGTAGTCGGCGGTCATCAGCTCCTCGTACTCGGGGCCGACCACGAACGTCTCCCGGATCCGGCGCCCGGCCGGGGTGCGGATGGGCACGTTCTGCAGGTTCGGCTCGGTGGACGACAGCCGCCCGGTGGCCGCGATCGTCTGGCTGTAGGTGGTGTGGATGCGCCCGTCGTCGGCGACGGACTTCAGCAGCCCCTCGACGGTGACCTTGAGCCGCGTCGCGTCGCGGTGCAGCAGCAGGTGGGACAGGAACCCGTGACCGGTCTGCTCGAACAGCGTCTGGAGCGCGTCGGCGTCGGTGGTGTAGCCCGTCTTCGTGCGCTTGGTCTTGGGCATGTTCAGCTCGTCGAACAGCACCACCTGCAGCTGCTTGGGCGAGCCGAGGTTGATCTCCTTACCGATCACCCCGTACGCGTCCTGCGCGGCCTGGCCGACCTGCGCGGCGAATTCGGACTCCAGACCCGAGAGCGCGTCGACGTCGACAGCGATGCCCGCCGCCTCCAGGTCGGCCAGCACGTACTCCAGCGGCAGCTCCAGTTCCGCCAGCAGCTCGGTGCCGCCGCGCTCCGCGAGATCGGCGTCGAGCGCCGTGGCCAGCTCGGCGATCGCGGACGCCGCCACCATCTGGCCGCTCGCGTGCCGCGCGTCGGCCTGCTCCTCGCCACTGGGGGCGTCGACGTCGAGCCCGTCGCCGAGCAGCGAGAGCTGCCCGCCATCGGCTTCGGCATCGACCCGCAACTCACGGCGGAGGTGGCGCAGGGCGAGATCGGCCAGGTCGAAGCTGCGCTGCCCGGGCCGCGAGAGGTACGCGGCCAGCGCGGTGTCGCTGGTGAGCCCGGCCAGGTTCCAGCCCCGACCGCGCAACGCGTGCAGAGCCGACTTCGCGTCGTGCGCCGCTTTGGGCGCCGAGGCGTCGGCGAGCCACTCCCCCAGCGCCGCCTCGTCGTCGGGGGTCAGCATGGTGACCTCGACGTACCCGGCCTGGGGCACACCGGCCTCCGCCCCGGCCGCCCGCGCCTCGACGCTGGGCTCGCCGGCCGCCAGCGCGATGCCGGCGACGTCACCGGACACGGCGCCACCGGTGATGCCGTGGAACGCCAACCCGACGCGGCGGCCGTCACGGGCGTGGGTGTCGAGCCAGGCCCGGACGGCGCCGGGAGCGAGGGCGCCACCCTGCACCTCGATGCCGCCCTCGGCCTCGGGTTCCGCGCTCTGCAGCGTGGCGAACAGCCGCTCGCGCAGGACCCGGAACTCCAGCTCGTCGAACAGCCGGTGCACCGCGTCGCGGTCCCACGCCCGGACCGCGAGGTCCTCGGGCCGGGAGCCGAGCGGCACGTCGCGGACAAGTTCGGTGAGCTGCCGGTTGAGCAGCACCCCGGCCAGGTGGGAGCGCAGCGCGTCACCTGCCTTGCCCGTCACCTCGTCGACGCGGTCTACCAACTCGCCCAGCGACCCGAACTCCCGCACCCACTTGGCCGCGGTCTTCTCCCCGACGCCCGGAACGTTGGGCAGGTTGTCGCTCGGATCGCCGCGCAGCGCCGCGAAATCGGGGTACTGCGCGGGGGTGAGCCCGTAGCGCTCCATCACCTCGGCCGGGTCGATCCGCCCGAGATCCGACACCCCGCGCTTCGGGTAGAGCACCGTGACGCTGTCGCTGACCAGCTGGAAGGCGTCCCGGTCGCCCGTGGTGATGAGCACCTGGAAGCCGTCGTCCTCGGCCTGGGTGGCGAGGGTGGCGATGAGGTCGTCGGCCTCGAAACCCGCGACCCCGAAGTGCGGGATCGCCAGCGCGTCGAGTACCTCCTTGACGAGGTCGACCTGACCCCGGAAGTCATCGGGAGTCGCCGATCGGTTGGCCTTGTACTCGGTGAAGCGCTCCGAGCGGAAGGTCGTCCGTGAGACGTCGAAGCACACCGCCAGATGGGTGGGGGTCTCGTCGCGCAGCAGGTTGATCAGCATCGAGGTGAAGCCGTAGACGGCGTTGGTGGTCTGCCCCGTGCCCGTGCGGAAGTTCTCCGCCGG
The DNA here is from genome assembly GCA_043716935.1 of Pseudonocardia sp. GTDB lineage: Bacteria > Actinomycetota > Actinomycetes > Mycobacteriales > Pseudonocardiaceae > Pseudonocardia. The sequence continues at coordinate 7,105 of JAYSXW010000014.1, read as the reverse complement.
CAGCGCGAAGAACGCCCGGTAGGCCAGCGAGTGGCCGTCGAGCAGCAGCAACCGCCGGCCGGTGGAGGGCACGGCGGCCTTCGCGGCAACAGGAGTGGCGGCGGGTTTCGCTGCGCCGGCCTTCGTTGCGCCGGCCTTCATTGCGCCGGATTTCATTGCGCCGGATTTCATTGGTGTGCGGGTGGCGGGACTCACGAACCCGAGTCTAGGACCGACCCCCGACAGCCTCAGTGCACCGCCGCCGCCACTGCGACGGCCATGTCGCAGTTGGCGTCGTCGGTGGCGAAGTGGATGGCGTCGTCCGCCCCGGCGTCCGGGTCGAACTCGATCGACGGCGCCGCCGCCGCGCCCTCGCCCGCTGCCGTGGTCGAGACGTAGACGAGCAGGTCACCGCGCCGCACCAGCGCACCGGCCGAGCCGGCGAAGTCGCCGGTGGTGCAGAAGGCCTCGTCGCCCGCGTCCACCTGCTTGCCGGTGTTGAGGTACGCCGACGACAAGACGCTCAAGCCGTTGCCCTGGTCCTGCGACGTCCCACCGGCCGTGGTCCGCTCGGCGGCGAAGCGCTGCGCGGCGTCGGGCCCCGAGTAGCGGGCGATGCGGGCCAGCCGGCCGCCGGTGTCCGACGAGCCGGACTCCACCGCCCAGCAGCTATGGGCGTCGGAGAGCACCCGCGAGTCGAGGACGGGCGCGGCGAGGGCGCTGAGGCCACCCAGCTGAATGACGTCGAAGCTGCCGCCCAGCGCCGCGTTCACGTCCGCGGAGGCGACAGCGTCACAGGTGGCGCCGACGCCACCGGCCAGGTCACCCACCCGGTTCGCGGCGCGCGACACCAGCTGGTAAACGGCGATACCGCCCAGCACGAGCAGTACCAGCACCACGCCGACCACGATCGCGATGATCTTGCCGGCGGAGCTCTTCCGAGGCGGCCGCGCCTGCCCGTACTGCGGCACCCCGCCCGACGGTGGCGGTCCGTACGGCGGTGGCGGTCCGTACGGCGGTGGGGCCCCGACCTGCTGGCCGGGGCCGTACTGCTGCGGAGGGCCGTACGGCTGCGGCGGCGGCCCCGAGGGCGGATACCACCGGCCGTCTGCCCCCTGATAATCGCCCGGACCGGGTGGACTGGTCATGACAACGCTCCGATCCCCGCGCCGCAGGCCCTCGGGCACGCGACCGGTGCCGCACCCCGACCGGTGGACGCTCAGTCTGTGGCCGGGACGGCGCGGGGACAAGCACCGCCCGGTCACGACGAGGAGACTTCCTCCGGGGCGGGCGCCAGGCCGTTGCCGCCGGCCGGGTCGTTACGAGCCGGCCTCGGTGAGGACCCACCCGGAAGCGGGGTCGGCGAGCCCGAGCAGTGTGCGGGCCAGTTTCGCGCAACGGCGGGATGTCGGGGGCGCGGTGGCGCTGTGCCTCGGTGACGTACGCCGTGCTGCACGGTGAGCATCTCCCCGGCATGCTCCACGCCGGGCCGCGCGATCAGGACGGTCACGGCGGCAGGGTGCCACGACCGCGGGAACCGGCGAGCACCGTCCACCGTTGGCCGAATGCAGCCTTGACAGCTGGTCCGGCATGCACCGATATGGTGGGCCGGGCCAGCTCGAACCCCGGGGGTGACCAACCCCCATGACAGATTCGGAGCAGTCGTGAGCGTCAGCCTGACCAAGGGTGGAAACGTCAGCCTCACCAAGGAGGTCCCCGGCCTCACGAACGTGATCGTGGGTCTCGGCTGGGACATCCGCACGACCACCGGCACCGAGTTCGACCTCGACGCCTCGGCCATCGTGCTCAATGCGACCGGCAAGGCCGCGTCCGACAAGCACTTCGTGTTCTTCAACAACCTGACCAGCCCCGACGGCACCGTCGAGCACACCGGCGACAACCTCACCGGTGAGGGCGAGGGTGACGACGAGCAGGTCAAGGTCAACCTCGCGGGCATGGCGGCCGATGTCGACAAGGTCGTGTTCCCGGTCAGCATCTACGACGCCGAGACGCGTACGCAGAGCTTCGGCCAGGTGCGAAACGCCTTCATCCGCGTCGTGAACGCCGCCGACCAGAAGGAGATCGCCCGCTACGACCTCACCGAGGACGCCTCCACCGAGACGGCCATGGTGTTCGGCGAGCTCTACCGCAGCGGCACCGACTGGAAGTTCCGCGCCGTCGGCCAGGGCTACGCCTCCGGCCTCGCGGGCATCGCTCGCGACTTCGGCGTCAGCGTCTGACGACGCGGTGGCCATCGACTACAGCAAGCGGCCGCAGAAGCCCCCGGGCGCCGGCGGCGGCGCCCCCGGCGGTGACACCCCTGGAGGGGTGTCGCTGTCGAAGGTCACGCTGACGAAGTCCGCGCCGAGCGTCTCGTTGACCAAGCGGGGCGGGGCGGGCGGGCAGCTGCGGGTCAACCTGCAGTGGAGTACCGGGGCCGCCGCACCCGCCAAGAAGGGGCTGTTCGCCCGGCTGGCGGGCGGCGGGGACACCGGCATCGACCTCGACCTCGCCTGCCTGTGGGAGTTCACCGACGGCAGCAAGGGTGTGGTGCAGGCCCTGGGTAACGCGTTCCAGGCCCCCGACCAGGGCACGCCGATCATCCGGCTCGACGGCGACGACCGGTCCGGCGCCGTCACCGGCGGCGAGAACATGTTCATCGATCTGAGCCGCACGGCGGAGATCACACGCATCCTGGTGTTCGCGTTCATCTATGAGGGCGTGCCCAACTGGGCGTCCGCGGACGGCGTCGTGACGCTGTTCCCGGCGTCCGGTCCGGAGATCGAGGTTCGGCTCGACGAGGCCGATTCCTCCTCACCGACCTGCGTCATCGCGATGCTGGAGAACCAGGGTGGCGAGATCGTGGTGCGGCGCGAGGTGCGTTACATCCGCGGCGGGCAGGCCGACGTCGACGCCGCCTACGGCTGGGGTATGGACTGGGCACGCGGCCGGAAGTGACCTGAGCTCCACCCGCGTCACGCCGACGTGGCTTCCCGTCGAGAGGGGCTGCCGTGCGGCACTTCGGGTATCTGAGCGCGTCCGAGATCGAGTCGTTGTTCGACGCGCCACCGGCGCAGTTCACCCGCGCCGACGGGGCGGACCTGCTGTCGGTGGCGCTGGGCGCCACCCTGTACATGCCCGCCGACCGGCCGTCCCTGGCCGCCGACGTGATCAAGCAGGCCGCGGCGGGCGTCACGTCGGTGGTGGTGTGCCTGGAGGACGCCATCGCCGACGAGCAGGTCGCCGCGGCCGAGACCAATCTCGTCGAGGCCCTCACCCAGCTCCACGGCGACCAGCACCTCTGCGACGGCACGGATCCGCCGCTGTTGTTCGTTCGGGTACGGGAAGCCGCGCAGGTACCGGCGCTGGTAAGCAGGTTGGGGCCGGCCCGGGCCCTGCTCGACGGTTTCGTCCTGCCCAAGTTCACCGCCGCGAGCGGCACCGAATACCTGCACGCACTCGACGAGGCCGACGCGATCGCGGGCCGCACCCTGATGGCGATGCCCGTCATCGAGTCCGGCGCGGTGCTCTACGCCGAGACCCGCGTCGACGAGCTGACGCGGCTGCGGGCCGTGCTGCATCGCGACCGGCGGCGCATCCTGGCCGTCCGGCTCGGCGCCACCGACCTCTGCGCGCTCTACGGGCTGCGCCGCTCCCCCGAGGTCTCGATCTACGACGTCAAAGTGGTCAGCGACCTCATCGCCGACGTCGTCAACGTCCTGGGCCGGGCCGACGGCACCGGCTTCACCGTCACCGGGCCGGTCTGGGAGTACTACGGATCTGCCGAGCGGATCTTCAAGCCCCAGCTGCGCCGGTCCCCCTTCGACGAGCACGACGAGACCGAGCTGCGCGGCAGGCTCGTCTCCCGCGCGATCGACGGGCTGATCCGCGAGGTGCAGCTGGACAAGGCCAACGGGCTGATGGGGAAGACCTCGATCCACCCGAGCCACGTCGCCGTCGTCAACGCGCTGTCGGTGGTGACCGCCGAGGAGCACCGCGACGCATCCGACGTCCTGCAGGCCGGCCGCGGAAGCGGGGTGCTGGCGTCGGGACACGGCAACAAGATGAACGAGATCCGCCCCCACACGGCCTGGGCTCGGCGTACGGCGCTGCGGGCCCGGGTGTTCGGAGTGGCCGCCGAGGGCGTGTCGTTCGTCGACCTGCTGGCCGCAAGTCTGCCCCGATGACGCACGCTCCCCCCGAGACGGCGGGGGTCGTCGCACGGCTGGGCGTCCGGGTGCACGGCGACGCCGCCGCCCTGCTGCAGATCGCGTTGCGCCGCAACCCACGCCGGGCACAGCTGCTCGTGTCGCGCGTGCTGGGCAAGCACGTGCCCACCGACCCGCGGCTCGTGCGGGGTGCCGGACTTCTGCTGGGCGGGCTCATCGCCGACGTGCTGGCCGGCCGCCCGGCCCGGGCCCTACCCATCGCCCTGCTGCACCGGGCGATCGGCGGGGACGGCGCCGCGGCCGCGGCCCTGCACACCGCAGCCCAGCCGGGCCGTGAACGCGCCGACGCGATGGTCCTGGGTTTCGCCGAGACGGCCACCGCCCTCGGCCACTGTGTCGCCGAGGGACTCGGTGGGGCCGACTACCTGCATTCGACCCGCCGCGCCGTCCCCGGGTCCGAGGCGGCGGGCGGGTTCACCGAGGAGCACTCGCACGCCACCGAACACCTGCTGCTGCCCCGGGACCCGGCGCTCCTACGCGGCTCGCGGCCGCTCGTTCTGGTCGACGACGAGCTGAGCACCGGACGCACCGTCCTCAACACGATCACCGCCCTGCACCGGACCTCCCCGCGGGAGCACTACGTCGTCGCGGCACTCGCCGACGTCCGGGGCGACGACCGGGCGCTCACCGACGGCGCCCACGCCCTGGGCGTCCGGCTCGATGTCGTGTCCCTGGCCCGCGGCACCGTCGAGCTCCCGCCCGACCTCCACGAACGCGCCGAGTCGCTGCGCGCGGAGGTTGATGCCGTACCGGCCGCCGCCGGCCGCCGGTCACACGCCGACTCGCGCGCACCCACACCCCGACTCGCGCACGCTCACGCCCCGACTCGCGCACGCTCACGCCCCGACTCGCGAGTGGTGTGGCGTGCGGGTGGCTCGCCCGCCGGCGGGCGGCACGGGTTCACCACCGCCGACCACCTTGCCCTCGCCGCCGCCGTAGCGGGGCTGGCGGCCGAGCTGGGCGTCCGCCCCGGGGAGCGGACGCTGGTGCTCGGCACCGAGGAGCTGATGGCCCTGCCGCTGCGGCTCGCCCAGACCCTCGCCGACGGCGGGGCCGACGTCGTCTTCTCCACCACCACCCGCTCCCCCGCCGTGGTCGTCGACGAACCCGGCTACGGCCTGCGCACCGGCATCACCTTCCCGGCCCACGACGAACCTGCTGATGGCCCCCGGTTCGCCTACAACCTCGGTGGCCCGGGCTCCTGGGACCACGTCGTGGTGGTCGTCGACCCACCCGCCGACACCCCCGCGCTGTACGACGGGCTCCTCGCGGAGCTCGTCCCGCTCGCCCACCGCACGACCCTGGTGGTGACGCCATGACCCCGGAACCGCTGCGCGGGCCGGACTTCGGCAGCTACGCCCCCGACGAGGTCGGTTGGCTGCTGACCAACCTGTCGGGTGTCGCGCTGGAGGCGCCCACCGAGGAGCGGGAGGAGGCCGTGCAGAGCGGCGGGGCGCACTACGCCGAGTCGTTGCCCCACGAGTACCAGCCCGACGACGCCTACCTCGACCTCTACCGTGCCGCGCTGGCGGAGTCGGTGCCGCGGCTCGCCGACGCCGTCGCCGCCGTCACCGAACTGGTGCTGGCCGAGCGCGGCCCCGAGGTCGTGCTGGCGTCGTTGGCCCGGGCCGGCACCCCGATCGGGATCCTGCTGCGCCGCTGGGCCGCCCGCGCGCACGGCCTGGACCTGCCGCACTACGCCGTCTCGATCGTCCGCGGCCGCGGCATCGACCCGCTCGCGCTGCGGCATCTCGCGGAGCACCACGACCCGTCGACCGTGGTGTTCGTCGACGGCTGGACCGGCAAGGGGGCAATTGCCAAGGAGTTGCGCAGCGCGGCGCAGTTGCCCGCACTGAAGATCGCGCCGTATCTGGTGGTGGTTGCCGATCCGGCCGGGCAGGCCGATCTGGCCGCGACCGGCGAGGACTATCTGATCCCTTCGGGCATCCTGAACGGGATCGTGTCGGGGCTGGTCAGCCGCTCGGTGCGAACCGCGGACTTGTTGCCGGGGCAGTTCGACGGCTGCCGGATTTTGCACGAACTGGCCCCGCACGATCGTAGCCGCGCCTTTGTCGACCAGATCGACGCGCAGATGGCCCGCCTGCCGGCCGCTGCCCCGGCGCGGTGGAGCAATGCCGAGCGCCAGGCTCATGCCGCTTTGGCCGCGCAAACGATCGCGCGGCTGAGCGCCGAATACGGCGTGGCGGACCTCAACCGGATCAAGCCCGGGCTGGCCGAAGCGACCCGCGCAGTGCTGCGCCGCTCGCCCCGGCACGTGCTGGCAGCCGATCCGGCCGACCCCGCGCTGGCGCATCTGGCGGTGCTGTGCGCCGAACGCCAGGTGCCGCTGCGCGCGGCCGGCAACCTGGGTCCGTACCGCGCAATGGCGCTGCTGGATTGAGCGCGCTTGACCGAGCGCGCTTGACCGGGGCCGGCCAAACCGTGCAGCAAGGCGGCGATGGCAGGATTTTTGTTTGGACTGCTGGCCGCGCTGATCACCGGGGTGGGCGCGCGTGACCAGGCGCTGATCGCGGGGCTGAGCGAGCGGCAAGGCGCACGCCCGGCGGTGCTGCTCATTGGCTTGGTCTGCGCGGTGCTGAGCAGTGCGGCGGCGGGCTGGGCCGGGCAGATCAGCGCGCCGCTGCTGGTGCCCGCTGCGCGGACCTGGCTGGTGGCGATGGCGACCGGACTGGCTGCGTTGGAAATGCTGTTCTTGCGGCCGGCGCGCAAGCCGGCCGAGCCGACCAATTCGCTGGGCGCGTTTGCGGCCGTGCTGCTGGCCCAGCAATTGACCGATGCGGCGCGGTTGCTGATCTTTGCGCTGGCCGCGGCCAGCAGCTTGCCCGCGCTGGCCGCGCTGGGCGGGGCAATCGGCAGCGCGGTCACGCTGATCGCCG
>JAYSXW010000130.1:0-1845 GCA_043716935.1 Pseudonocardia sp. | reverse complement strand
GCACCGCGCCGGGCGATGGACAAGATCAGACGCCGTGGATCACCCGCAAAGCTCCGGCCGAAAGGGGTGAACCGCCAAACAGAGCGCTGCTTTGCCGCCACGAACGGATCGGGTAGCCTTTGACCGCAAGAGGCTCCGGGCGCTTGCACTTCTTGCGCCGTCGGGGCCTTCGTGTTGTCACCGGAAGGACCCCAGCATGCCGGCCGTCGTACTCGTCGGCGCCCAATGGGGCGATGAGGGCAAGGGCAAGGCCACCGACCTGCTCGGGGGGCAGGTGCAGTGGGTGGTGCGCTATCAGGGGGGCAACAACGCGGGCCACACGGTGGTGCTGCCCGACGGCGAGAACTTCGCTTTGCACCTGATCCCGTCGGGCATCCTGACTCCCGGGCTGCGCAACGTCATCGGCAACGGGGTGGTCATCGACCCCGGTGTGCTGCTCGAGGAGCTCTCCGGGCTCCAGGACCGTGGCGTCGACACCAGCAACCTCCTGATCAGCGCCGACGCGCACTTGATCATGCCGTACCACGTGGCCATGGACAAGGTCACCGAGCGCTTCCTCGGCAAGGCGAAGATCGGTACGACGGGCCGTGGCATCGGTCCGGCCTACCAGGACAAGGTCGCGCGCGTCGGCGTTCGGGTGGCCGACGTGCTCGACGAGAAGATCCTCCACCAGAAGGTCGAGGCCGCGCTGGCGTACAAGAACCAGGTCCTGGTGAAGGTCTACAACCGCCGGGCCCTGGACGTTGACGAGGTCGTCGACACGGTGCTCGCCCACGGCCGGCGCTTCGCCGACCGCATCGCCGACACCCGGCTGCTGCTCAACCAGGCCCTCGCAGCCGGTGAGACGCTGCTGCTGGAGGGATCCCAGGGCACTCTGCTCGACGTGGACCACGGCACGTATCCGTTCGTCACCAGCTCGAACCCGACCGCCGGCGGTGCTGCGGTGGGGTCCGGCATCGGCCCGACGAAGATCACGCGGGTGATCGGGATCCTCAAGGCCTACACCACCCGTGTCGGCTCCGGCCCGTTCCCCACCGAGCTGCTCGACGCCATGGGCGAGCACCTGCGCAAGGCCGGCGGCGAGGTCGGGGTGACGACGGGTCGGCCGCGTCGCTGCGGCTGGTTCGACGCCGTCATCGGCCGTTACGCCGTGCGCGTCAACGGGATCACCGACTTCTTCCTCACCAAGCTCGACGTCCTGTCCGGCCTGGACACCGTGCCGATCTGCGTGGCCTACGAGGTGGACGGCCGGCGGATCGACGAGATGCCGATGACGCAGACCGACGTGCACCACGCCGTGCCGGTGTACGAGGAGCTGCCCGGCTGGTTCGAGGATCTCTCGGCGTACCGGACCTTTGACGAGCTCCCGCCAAACGCGCGCGCCTACGTCGAACGGATCGAGGAGCTCACGGGGGCTCCGGTCAGCGCCATCGGGGTCGGCCCCGGCCGCGACCAGACCATCAGCCGCGACGTCTGAACAAGCACTGTTCGCGCTGGTCAGGGACCTACGCGGCGGCGTCATTCGTCAGGGGTTCGTCAGCACGTCCGAACATCCCGTGGGAAATCGCGGACGGGTCCGTGCTCGCGACATCGGCACAGATGGGCAAGGGCAGCCTCTACGCTCGATTCGAGGACCTCGGGCACTGGATCACCCGCATCCGTGAGGAGATCTCGGCCCGCATGCCCACACCAGACGAGACCACCGGGCTAGCCGTCAAATACCGCTGGTCCCCTGGACAGTTCGCGTTCGGCGTACCCCCCGGCGGGGAGGCTGAAGATCTCCTGGACCACCACGAGCTTGGCCGGCACTTCGGCGCCTGCCGTTGGCGAGGGACCGAACGGAAC
>JAYSXW010000129.1:0-1846 GCA_043716935.1 Pseudonocardia sp. | reverse complement strand
CCGCCGGCCGGGGCGAAATCACGGCACAGTCGGGCGACGACGTCCTCCCACTGCTTGGCGATCCGCCGCTCGTTGGCCTGTTCGATGGTGTCCGGGGTCACCGTGACGGCTTCGGCGTCGGCCGGGGCCGCGACATCGGACGCGGCATCCGACGGCTCGGCCGGGGGGTCCGCTGGGTGTTGCTCGGCTTCTTCCGCGGGCGGCGCGGTGGAGGGGCTTACGGGTGGCTTGTCGGGGGTGGCGAGCGCTGGGCTGGTCACCGGCCGGTATGTGCTCGCGAACTTCCGGTGGATGGTGTGCAGGTTCTGGTCGGCTCCGGGTGGGTTCGGCTGGGTCCATCCGGATGTGCGGGCGGGGGGTGTGGTCATGGCAGGCGGGTCTCCGGTTGCGCGATTGGTCCTGCTGTGGCGTTCCCGGCAGGCCCGGCGCAGTCGAGTTGCTGCGTGCGCCGACCGTACGACACGGCCGGGGACGGCCGTCGCCGCCTCCGGCCCGACGGGGCCGCACCGTCGAGCCCGTCGACGTTCGCAGCGTTCCGGTCCCGACAATTCCGCGGCGTGGTCAGCGCCTGGCCCGGTCCAGGGCGGCGCGGTCGGCCACTGAGATCCGCCCGCGGCACAGGCCCAGCACGCTGCGCTCCTCCAACGCCCAGAGCATCCCGTTCGCGGGGTGCTGGTCGATCAGCTGGACGAGAACGTGCGCCGGGCCCGCCGCACCGCGCGGCCCGTCCTGCCGATCACGAGACCTTCCGGCCGCTGCACAAGTCCCGCCGCGTGCCATGGCGCCGGGCGCATCGCGCCCCGGCAGAGCCGACATGCCCTCATGCGGCCGACGGCCCCGATGCTGTGTGCAGGCGGAAACGACTCGCGTCCTGGGCACCAGCGGGTCGACCGCCTCGCGCAGGTCGTGGTGCCGACGGTGCGGGGAGTGCAGCCCCGGACGGTCGACGCCACGACCCAACGCGCCGCAGGGCGCCACCGCCCGCCGAAACACCGACGAGCTGGACGTGAGGGCTGCCGCGACCGGCTGGAGAAGCCCTTCACGTCCATCTCGCGGGGTCCGGGCGCGCCGTCCGGTGGGAGTGGTGGGCGACGTCCTCGCCCCGGGTGCGCAGGATCCCGGTCGCCGCGCCGGCCTACCGACTCATCCGCCTGCCGCTGCCGTAGCGGCCTGTTCCACGGCCAGGGCGTCGACCAGGTCGTTCATCTCGTCGCCGGAGTGGCCCTTCACCCAGCGGAACGACACGCCGCCCCGCCCGGTCACCAGCTCCACCAGCGGCTCCCACAGGTCCCGGCTGACGACGGGCTTGTTCGCGCTGGTCCTCCACCCTCGCGCGACCCAGCCCTTCCACCAGACGTCGCGGAAGCAGTTGACGACGTAGGTCGAGTCGCTCACCACGACCAGCGGGCCGTCGAGGGCGCGGACGGCCTCCAGCGCGGCCCGGATCTCCATCCGCTGATTCGTCGTGGGCGACTCGCCGCCGCTGCCGCGCCGCCCGTCGCGAGTGGCCCAGGCCCAGCCCCCGGGCCCGGGGTTGCCGGAGCAGGCACCGTCGGTCCAGACCTCGAGGGCGCCGTCGGGGGTGGCCATGTCCGGGCGGGCGGGCCGGCCCGTCTTCGCCGCCGTCGCCTTCTTCGCCGGGATGGCGGGGGAGTCCGCGCTGCCCGCGCAGGCCGTGTGCCCCCAGCCGCTGCCGGCCCTTGCGATCTCCTCGCCGGGCTGGATTCGGATCGAGCACACGGCGCAGGCAGTGGCGTACTTCGCGGTCATGGGCACGGCGGTCGACCTTAGGCAGCGCGGGCCCGGCACCGTAGCGGGGCCCGTGCCGGCGGGAACTCAGTCGTCG
>JAYSXW010000128.1:0-16415 GCA_043716935.1 Pseudonocardia sp. | reverse complement strand
GGAGCCGCTGGACGTGCCGGGTGGGGGAGGCAGGACTCCGCTGTCGTCCGCCTTGAGCGCGGGCAACATCCACCACTACCTCGAAGGCCCAGAAGAAGGCCCCGGCGAGGAAGGCCGCGGCGAAGTAGGCCTCAGCGGGCGTCGGACCCGGCCGGCAGCGGATCGAGCATCAGCTCCGGGAACTTGCGGCGCACCGTCTCCAGGCGCCACTTGTTGCTGAACAGGGCCAGCAGGACGCCGTCGGCGCGGCGGGTGAGCACCTCGACCTCGCTCTGCGAGGCGAGCACCTCCGCGCCGGCCGCGTCGGTGCGCCGGGTGACGGAGTATCCCAGCGGCTCCAGCCGCGCCGGCGCCCGGAACTCCGACTCCAGCCGCGCGGTCACGACCTCGAACTGCAGCGGCCCCACCGCCGCCAGCACCGGAGCCTGGTCACCGCGCCGGTCGGAGCTGAGCACCTGGATGACGCCCTCGCTGTCGAGCTGCTCGATCCCCCGCCGGAACTGCTTGAACGAGCCCGCGTCGGCGCCCCGGACCACCGCGAAGTACTCGGGCGCGAAGCTCGGGATCGCGGGGAATGCCACCGGCCGGGACGCGTAGAGCGTGTCTCCGGGACGCAGCGCCCCGGCGTTGACCAGCCCGACGATGTCGCCCGGGAACGCCTCCTCCACCGTGGTGCGCTCCTGGCCGAACACCGACTGCGCGTACTTCGTGGCGAACGGGCGCCCGGTGCCGGCGTGGGTGAGCACCATGCCGCGCTCGAACCGCCCCGAGCAGATCCGGACGAACGCCATCCGGTCGCGGTGGCTGCGGTCCATGCCGGCCTGCACCTTGAACACCAGGCCCGAGAGCGGTGCGTCGAGTTCGCGCGGGCGGCCGTCGGCGTCGTCTCGGGCCTCGGGCGACGGGGCGAGGTCGACGAGGGCGTCGAGCAGGCGTTTCACCCCGACGCCGGCCAGCGCCGCCCCGAACAGCACCGGCGTGGCGCGTCCGGCGAGGAAGTCCTTGTCGTCGAACTCGGCGCCGATCTCGGCCAGCAGCGCCAGCTCGTCCTGGGCCACCGGCCAGAACTCCGGCTCTTCCGCGGCGATCACCTCGGCCGCGACGACCTCCGAGGTGGCGCGGGTGGCGCCACCGGCGGTGCGGGCGAAGCGGGTGAACTCCCCCGTCGCGGTCTCCACCAGCCCGCGCAGCGCCCCGGCCACCCCGACCGGCCAGGTGACGGGCATCGGCCGCAGCCCGATCGTCTGCTCCACCTCGTCGAGCAGCTCCAGGGCCTCGCGGCCGGGCCGGTCCCATTTGTTGACGAAGGTGATCACCGGGATGCCGCGGACGCGGCAGACGTCGAACAGCTTGAGCGTCTGCGGCTCCAGGCCCTTCGCGGCGTCGAGCAGCATCACCGCGGCGTCGACGGCGGCGAGCACGCGGTAGGTGTCCTCGGAGAAGTCGCCGTGGCCGGGAGTGTCGAGCAGATTGATCACGTTGTCACGGTAGGCGAACTGCAGCACCGCCGAGGTGATGGAGATGCCGCGCTTGCGCTCCATCTCCATCCAGTCCGACGTGACGCCCTTGCGCCCCGACTTGCCGTGCACCGCGCCCGCCGAGTCGATCCGCTCCGCGTACAGCGCCAGCGCCTCGGTCAGGGTGGACTTGCCCGCGTCCGGATGGCTGATCACGGCGAACGTGCGGCGGCGCGCCGCTTCGGTCGGGATCCGGGCCGACTCCCCCGTCGTTTCAGGCATGAGGCCGCCAGTCTACGGCGTGTCTCGGTACTCTCGGGCGCGTGTACGACCGTGACCTGCGGGTGTCCGACGTCGAGCGATCCCACGTGATCGACCTGCTGCAGCGCGCCACCGGTGCCGGGTCCCTGACCCTCGACGAGTTCAGCGGACGCGTCGACAAGGCTCTCGCCTCCACCACCCGCGCCGACCTCAACGTCCTGCTCCTCGACCTGCCGGGCCTCACCCACCCCGACCAACGGGCCGCCCCGGCCACCCGCCGCGCGGGCCGGGCGCCCGCCGCCCACTCCGGCGAGGCCGTCGCCCCCGGGGGCGGGGTCGAACTCACCGCCACCCTCGGCTCCCTCGTGCGGCGGGGGCACTGGGACGTGCCCGCCCGGATGGACGTCCGCGTGACCCTCGGCTCGGTCGAGCTGGACTTCACCGAGGCCGAGCTGCCCGACGAGCCGGTGTCGATCGCGTTCGAGATGACGGCCGGGTCGGCGCGGCTGCGGGTGCCGGCGGGCTCCCGAGTCGTGCACGACGGGCTGCGGGCCGTGCTCGGCAGCGTGCAGGACCACCGCCACGATCCCGCGGGCGCGGCACCCGGCCCGACGTTCGTGCTGACCGGCGCGGTGCGGGCTGGATCGGTGGAGATCCGGTCGGCCCGCCGCCGGTGGTCACTGTCCGGTTAGCGTCAGGTCCGGGTGAAGCCGGGCGGCACGATGAGGTCGCCCGGAACGAGGTCGTGGATCGAGGCGCGGCCCAGCCCCAGCAGCGACTCGTCGATGCCGCTGCGCAGGATCTCCAGCACGTTCGTCACCCCGGCCTCGCCGTTGGCGGCCAGGCCCCACAGGTAGGCGCGGCCGATCATCACCGCCTTCGCGCCCAGGGCCAGCGCCTTCACCGCGTCGCTGCCGCGTCGGATGCCGCCGTCGAACAGGACCTCGACCTGATCACCGACCGCCTCGGCGATCGTGGGCAGCGCGCGGATCGAGCCGGGGGTGCCGTCGAGGTTGTTGCCGCCGTGGTTGGACACCGAGATCGCGGTGGCGCCCGCGTCGACGGCGCGCTTGGCGTCGTCGGGATGCTGAATGCCCTTGACGGCGAACGGGCCGTCCCACTGCTCGCGCAGCCACGCGACATCGTCCCAGGTGGGCAGCGGCGTGGTCATCCACTCGTAGTAGGCGCCGAAGAACGTCGGAGCAGGCTCGCCGGGCTTGGTGAGGTTGGGGGTGGTGAGGTCGGGGATGCCGCCGTGGCGCAGGAAGTCGAGCACCCATCTCGGCCGCATGATGCCCTCGGGGGCGAACTGCCACATCGCCCTGAGGTTCATCTTCTCGGGGATCATCGGGCTGTCCCAGTCGCGTCGGGAGGCGAACGACCAGTCCAGCGTCATGATCAACGCCTTGGCGCCGGCCTTCTTCGCCCGCTCGGCCCGCTCCAGCAGCACGTCCTTGCTGCCGACCCAGTACATCTGGAAGAACGTCTTGTCGTTGACGGCGGTGACGTCCTCCACCGAGCGGCTCGCGAACGAGCTCAGGCCCATCGCGGTGCCGGCCTTCGCCGCGGCGCGGGCCACGGCGACCTCACCCTCCGGGCTGACGGCCTGCACGCCGGTCGGCGAGATCACGACCGGAAAGGAGATCTCCTGGCCGAGCACCGTGGTGGCTTGCGATCGGGTCTGCGGCAGGTCCGCGACGCGGGGGCGGAACCCGATCTCGCTGAACGCCTCCACGTTGTCGTTCGCGGTCAGGCCCTGCTCCGAGCCCGCGACCAGCGCCATGTACACCGACTTGGGCAGCCGCTTGCGCGCCCGGCGCTCCGCCTCGGCGACCGTCTCGAACCACTCCTTGGTGCTGGCCATGCCGCGCCCTCCCGCCGTGCCGGTGATGCCGTACCGATCCGTCCACCCTAACCGCGGCGCAGCGCTCGGTACCCCCTCTGCCAGCTGGTTCGCCCGATCCGAACGGTCAGGATGAGTGACGGTCAGGTGCGGGCGTCGTAGCGCGCCCGAGCCTGCTCGACGTCGGCCCGGCGCGCGAGCGCCCAGTCCGAGAGCGCGTGCAGCGGCCCGACGAGACCCCGCCCGAGCTCGGTGAGCTCGTACTCCACCGCGGGCGGGCTGGTCGGGAACACGGTGCGCGCCACCGGTCCGTCGCGCTCCAGCAGTCGCAGCGTGCGGGTGAGCATGCGGCGCGAGATACCCGCGGTGGCGCGCAGCGGGGCGGAGAAGCGGGCCGGGCCGGGCTCCAGCGCGGCGACGAGCAGTACCGCCCATTTGTCCCCGATCCGTTCGATCACCGCCCGGATCGGACAGCCCGCCGCCACCTGTACCGCGATGGTTCCCTCGGTGTGCCCTGGCGCCACGGAGGTGCCTCCTTGTGCTCACACCGATAGTTCCTGACCATGACCTGGTCACTGATGGCAACTACGGGAGGTACGGCGATCGAACTGCTCGGAGCACGAGTGCTCACCATCGGCACGACCGGCACGCCGTCACCCTGCACCTGCCGCCCGGCCTGGGCTCACCCGACGGCGCCCGCGCGGTGCTGCGCGCGATCGCTGCGCTCCGCGACCGCGGGCTCCCGGTGTCGGTCAACCTCGGTTCGCCGGTGCCGCCGCCGACGTGGGCCCGGCGGCCGTGGCCGCGCTGGCGATCGACGCCGGCGGTGAGCTGCTGACCCCTGCCGGTCCGGCCGCGCTCACCTTCGACGCCCTGGCCGCCGAGATCGGCCTCGGACTGGGGCGGGAGGTGCGGTTCCGCCGGATCACCGCGCCGGAGTACGGGGACCTGCCGCGTCCAGTCCTCGGTGACGGAGCGGCGGCCGGCGTCGAGGCGGCGTACAGCGCGACGCCACCAGGACCGAACCCGCTGATGGCCCCCGACGCTACGGCGACCTGGGCCCGGCTCGGGATGACACCGACCAGCACGCAGGACTGGGCCGCTGCGGTACTGGCCTCGGCCCTCGCCGCCATCCGCACCCCGGATGAGCCCGTCCTCAGCCGATGACCGTGCCGAACAGTGCGCCCAGCGCGTAGGTGGTGGTTGCCGCGCCGGTCCCGACGGCCAACTGGCGCAGGGCCCGGCGCAGCGGCGGGGCCCCCGACAGCACCCCGACCGTGGCGCCGGTGACCATCAGCGCGCATCCGACGAGTACGGCGGCGACCACCAGAGCGGCCGGACCGCTGAGCCCGAGCAGGAACGGCAGCACGGGCACGGTGGCGCCGATGGCGAAGAACGCGAAGCTCGACAGCGCCGCCGACGTGCCGCTGCCCACGACGTCGTCGCCCCATGTGCCACCGGCCGGGGCGAACACCTCTCGCCCGGCGTCGCGCAGCAGCGCGTCGGCGTGGGCTTGAGCCTCCCGCGCCGGCATGCCGCGAGCGCGGTAGACCAGCGCAAGCTCGTTGGCGTCGACGTCGAGGTGGGGCAGCACGCGGGGCGCGTCCACCGTGTCGGGCGCCGACGCGGCCAGCAGCTCCCGCTGCGACGCCACCGAGATGTACTCCCCCGCACCCATCGACAGAGCGCCCGAGAGCAGCCCGGCCAGGCCAGTGAGCAACATGATCTGCGTCGACGCCCCGCCGCCCGCGACTCCGAGAACCAGCGCGAGGTTGCTCAACAGCCCGTCGTTGGCACCGAACACCGCAGCCCGGAACGTGCCCGAGACCCGGGCCCGGCCGCGTGCCGCGAGCCCCCGCACGACCTCCTCGTGGACGCGTTCGTCGGCGGCCATGGTGGGCGTCGCCTCGGGGTCGGTGTCGTAGGGCGAGCGCCGTTCGGCCTGTTGTACGAGCGCCAGCACGAAGACCGACCCGAACCGCCGCGCCAGGAACGCCAGCAGCCGGCTGCGCGGGTCGCCCCGGCGCTCCGGCCCGGCGTCGGGCCCCAGGAGCGCCGACCAGTGCGCGGCGTGCCGCTCCTCGGCGTCGGCGATCGCGAGCAGGATCGCGCGTTCCTCGCCGTCGCGCCGGGCTGCGAGATCGCGGTAGACGCGGGCCTCCTCGCGCTCGTCGGCCAGCCGCCGACGCCGGCGCTTCACCACCGCGCGGTCGGCGCGGCGCTGCCTCCGGTCGTCGGTGTTCCCGTCGTGCGTGGCCACGCCGGTCATTGTCCCGTGCCGCGTCCGTCGCCCCATGACCCGGGCCGCCACCCCCACCGACCAGGACGACCTCGACGTCGAGGGCCCGGTAGGCGCCGAGCGCCCGCCGATCGCGGGTGACCGCGGGAACCCCGTGCTGCACGGCCGCGCCGGCGACCAGGGTCGACACCGAGAACGTCTCGAAAGCGGCGTGACCGGCCAGGCTGATCCGACGGCCCTCGACCACGGCTCGGCAGGCCGATCCACCGTCGTGGTCGGCGACGCTCAGCGCCACGGCCACGCTCGTGTCGACCAGCGGCTCCGGACGGCCGCCGAGATCATCGCCGGTCGGCATCGCGCGGCTTCTGCACCTCGGCATCGGTGAGCGCCGTTCCCGAGGCGGGAACGAGAAGCCGCCCGGCTGCCTTCATTCCTCGCGCTACCGTTTCACCGGATCGGCCCACGCGGTCCGCGGCGCGGTGGCGGCCCCCGGTCGGGCCGGTGCCGTCCGGGTCTGTCCCGTCCCTCGACGGGTCGGCCTCGGGATCGGCGGCGGCCGTCGTCGTGACCTCGGGGCGAACATCGGGCCGGGGCCGGAACGACGGTGCGGCGCACGCCGGGGGCGACGTCGACCCCGGGCCGGATGTCGAGGTGGCGACCGCAGACGAGGCGGCGGTCGGGGTCGAAGAGGGAGCCGCGGTCGGCGTCGGCGTGGCGGCGGGACTTCGGCTCGGGATGGGCGGAGTGGTCGGGGTCCCGGCCCGGGTGGCCGGCACACGAGTCGCCGGCACAGGAGTGGAGAGGATGGAGGTGGACGGGATCCGGGTGGGGTCGGGCCGTGGGACGGAGGTTCCGCAGGGGCACCGTCGACGCGACGCGCTCGGCGGTGCGGATGGCAGCAGGCGACGGGAGAAGCCTGCGCGCCGAGGCCATCCGGCCGGCCGGCCGGGCCGACGAGCGGGACGCGGCGACCGACGGAGCCACCGGAGACGGGCCTGGCAACGACGCAGCAGGCGCGGTGGCGGCAGGCGCTGGGGTTGAACGCGTCGGGTCAGCGGGCGACGCTGGGGCGGTCCGCGGCAGGGACGCACCCTCGGCGGCGTCGGTGCGATAGGCGCCGGCGGACGGTGCGCCCCCGCCGATGCCGACGGCGTCGATCGGCGCGCCGACGGCCACGGCGACCCCGCACACAAGCAGTCCACCCGTTAGCAGGGCGGCGGATGGTCCGCACCGCACCGGACCGGCGCCGGCCTTTCAACCGCCGACCGCTCTCGCGCCCCAGCAGTTCCGCCGCGGCGGGGCGGTGCGTTGCGGGACAGTGCTTCGCCACGGCCCCCGGATACCCCTGTCACTGTGGGCGCACACCCGTTACTCCATCGGTTCCCCAGCGCCCATCCGCAAGACCCGGCCGCGTGGACGGCTACGCCGAGCTGCGGTCCCACGCCCCGATCGGTGACACCCGCACGATCGCCCTCGTCGCTCTGGACGGCGGCATCGACTGGTGGCCCGTCCAGAACCTCGATTCGCCGCCGCCCCTCGCGGGGCTGCTCGACGTGCCCGGCGGCGGCCGGTTGGAACTCACCCCGGTACGGCTACGAGTGCGCCGCCTCTCAGTCGCCCGCGTAGCGCTGCTCGAGCCAGGGGTCACCGTAGGGGTGGTAGCCGTTGGTCTCCCAGAAGCCGGGTTCGTCCTCGAGCAGCAGGTCCAGCGACCGCACCCACTTCGCCGACTTCCAGAAGTACAGGTGCGGGACGAGCAGCCGGGCCGGGCCGCCGTGCTCCTGGGCCAGCGGCTCCCCGTCGAAGGTGTCGACGACCCAGGCCTGCCCGCCGGTGAGGTCGTCGAGGGGAAGGTTCGTGGAGTAACCGCCGTAGCTGCGGGCGAGCACGAACTCGGCGGCGGTGTCGACACCGTGGAGCAGGGTGTCCACCGAGACGCCCTCCCAGCGGGTCGCGAACTTCGACCAGGTCGTGACGCAGTGGATGTCCACCTCGACCGTCTCGCGCGGCAGCTCCCGGAACTCCTCCCAGGTCCAGCGCGGCGCCTCGTCGACCTGACCCGTGACGGTGAACGCCCAGCTGTCGGTGGGCACCGACGGCGTCGCCTCGGCGGTGAGCACGGGGAACTCGTCCCCGGCGTCGTACTGCCCGGGTGGGAGCGGTCCGCGGGCCTCGCGGCGACGGTCGCCGGCGAAGCCGCGGGTCATCACAGCAGCGCCGCAAGCGGGCGGGGGCGGCCGAGGTGGTGAGCCGGGCCGTCGTCCGCACCGAGGGTGCGGAGCCCTCCCACGAACACGGGCCGCTCGACCTGCCCGGCGACCGCCAGCATCTTGGTCTTACGCGCCACCCCGACGACGGTGACGAGCGAGCGGTCGACGACGTCCCCGTCGAGGTGCCGCATGGACTCTCCCGCGATCCTGACGGCCGTGAACGGCAGAAACTCGAGGTAGGACAATGACCTGTATCCGGTGCCGCAGTCGTACCCGCCCAGGCGGCCCAGGAGCATCGTGTCCTGGTCCACGCCGAGCAGCATGTCACCCGCCACCAGAGCGAACCACCCCGTCCCCACGGTGCAATCCTTCCAGGCCTGCCCGAACCGGGCGCGGCCGTCACCCGACCGAGTATGCCGGGCGGCCGTACCCGCATCGCCCCCCTCTCGTTCCTCGAACAGGGGCAGGCACCATTCGCGGTACCCCACCCCCGAACTGCCGCCCCGAACGATTCGCACGGAGTTGCCGCATGCCCGACGAACAGTCCCACGAGCCGAGCGAGATCACCTACGCGGAGCACTTCCATCCCGCCCGGCCGCGGAGCCTGCGGCATCGAGCGCGGGTGAAGGCGCCTGTCGCGCGGCGCTCGGTGGCGATGGACGGGGCCGCCACGGGCATCAACCCGGCGTACGTGTCGTGGTTGGTGAGCCAGTCGATGCTCGCCGACGCCAACGCGATTAGCCGGCAGGTATCCGGCCAGGGCACGATGTGGCAGAACCCGTTCGCCGACCCGGAGCCTCGACAGGCCGTGGAAACGGCCTCGGTGTGGTTCACCGCCTACCCGATCTCGTTCATCACCCGGCCCGGGCAGTCGTTCCTCGGGGCGTTGGCCGACGAGGCGCTGTGGGAGGCCTTCGCGGCGATCGGGATAGAGGCGGTGCACACCGGGCCCGTCAAGCGGGCGGGTGGCATCTCGGGCTGGCAGCCCACCCCCAGCGTCGACGGCCACTTCGACCGGATCTCCACCGAGATCGACCCGGCGTTCGGCACGGAGGCCGAGTTCCGGGCGATGTGCGGCATGGCGACCTGGTTCGGCGGCACGATCATTGACGACATCGTGCCCGGCCATACCGGCAAGGGCGCCGACTTCCGGCTCGCGGAGATGAAGTACGGCGACTATCCGGGCGTCTACCACATGGTGGAGATCGATCCCGAGGACTGGGGCCTGCTGCCCGACGTGCCGCCAGGCCGCGACTCGGTGAACATCGACGCGTCAGGTGAGGAGCAGCTGGAGAAGGCGGGCTACATCATCGGCCGGCTGCAGCGGGTGATCTTCTACGCCGAGGGCGTCAAGGAGACGAACTGGAGCGCCACCGCGCCGGTGGTCGGTGTCGACGGTGAGCGGCGCCGCTGGGTGTATCTGCACTACTTCAAGGAGGGCCAGCCTTCGATCAACTGGCTCGACCCGTCGTTCGCCGGGATGCGGCTGGTGATCGGCGACGCGCTGCACTCGCTCGCGGATCTGGGTTCGGGTGCACTGCGGTTGGACGCCAACGGCTTTCTCGGCGTCGAGAAGTCCACCGGGGGTAGGCCGGGCTGGTCGGAGGGCCACCCGCTGTCCGCCGCAGCCAACCACCTGATCGGCTCCATGGTGCGCAAGCTCGGCGGCTTCACCTTCCAGGAGCTCAACCTCACCATCGACGATATCCGGGAGACCGCGCAGGCGGGCACCGATCTGTCCTACGACTTCGTCAACCGCCCCGCCTACCACCACGCCCTGGCCACCGGCGACACCGAGTTCCTGCGCCTGACGCTACGGACGTCACTGGAGCTGGGCGTCGACCCGGCGTCGCTGGTGCACGCCCTGCAGAACCACGACGAGCTGACGTACGAGTTGGTGCACTGGTCGACCGGGCACCGCGACGACGTCTACCCCTACCGCGGCGCGCAGGTCACCGGCGGGAAGCTGGCCGAGTCGGTCCGGCGCGACCTGTGCGAGCGCCTCACCGGGCCCCGGGCACCGTACAACCTGGTGTTCACGACCAACGGCATCGCGTGCACGACCGCCACCGTCATCGCCGCGACGCTCGGCATCACCGACCTCACCTCGATCGGGTACGCCGACACCGCGCGGATCATGCGCGTGCACCTGCTGCTCGCGATGTTCAACGCACTGCAGCCCGGCGTGTTCGCGCTGTCGGGCTGGGATCTGGGAGGCATGCTGACGCTCCCGCCCACCGAGATCGGAGATCTGCTCGACGGGGGCGACACCCGCTGGGTCAACCGGGCCGCGCACGACCTGATGGGCGTGGCACCGGGCGCGACGCACTCGAGCGCGGGCATGCCGCGGGGCCGTAGCCTCTACGGGCCGCTGCCCGACCAGCTCGCCGACGCCACCAGCTTCCTCCGCCAGCTGCAGGCGATCCTGGCGGTGCGTAAGCGGTACGGGATCGCCGTGGCCCAGCAGGTGGACGTGCCCGAGGTGTCGCACCGCGGCCTGCTGGTGCTGGTGCACCGCCTCGACGACGACCGACACCACGTCTCGGTGCTCAACTTCTCCCCCGAGTCGGTGACGGCCACCGTCCGCTCGGAGCACCTGCCGCCGGGCGCGGGGGTGTCGGACATGTTCATCACCCGTGAGATCGGGAACGTCGACGACCTGCACGCGTTCACCGTCGAACTGGAACCGCACCAGGGGCACGCGTTGCTGGTGACGGTGGGAGAGTCGGCGGCGACCCGGTAGGCGGGATCTCGGCGCAGGTGTGGACGACCTGCGGGCACAGCTCATCGGTAATCCGGACCATCGTCCACTGCTGGGTGCGGACGGCGACATTCGCGGCCGCGAGCACGCCGAGGTTGACGGTCTCGCCGATGGCGGTCGCCTGCCGGTGCAGCGGGCCCGCGGCCGGCTCCACCAGCTCCAGCCCGCTCAGCACCGAGTGCACGAGGGGTCAGGTCCTCGGCCCCGGGGCGGTGGCTGCCGTTGGGCACGCGACGGCCATCGACCGGCATGCTGCAGATTCCCAGCTCGGCTTGCCCTTCTCCCGCACTCCCGCACTCCCGCTGGAATCGAACGCATGTTCAACAGGACGGCGGGAATGACTGGCGTGTGGAGCGCTGCTCCGCACCTGACGTCGGCTGTGGAGGTCTGGACGCGGGTGCCGGTGGATCTGACCATCCCGGACGCCGGGCCAGGGCCAGGGCCGGGGTCGGGGTCGGGGTCGGGGTCGGGGTCGCCGGATTCTGGGTGGTCGGTGCCGGGGTGGAGCCGTCGGGGTGATTGGCGGTGGAGGTGGAGGAGTTGGTCGCCGACCCGGCTGTTCTCTCGGGTGCCGACTTGATCGATGCGACGGCGGCGGTGGAGCGGTTGGGCGGCCGCGATGCCGGCGCGGGTACTGGCGGAGTTCGCGGAACGTCGCCCACCGGACTCGTTTCAGGCCGCCCGGTCCGATCAGATCTCGTCGATCGGGCGGTGGGCACCGGACGAGGTGGGGTTGGCGTTGCGGCTGGCCCGGGGTAGCGCGGCGGCCCGGGTCGGGCAGTCGGTGCAGCTGGTGGGCGGTCTGCCGGGCACGCTCGCGTTGTGGAAGCAGGGCCACCTGGACCTGCCTCGGGTGCAGGTGACAACTGATGCGACTGCGCATCTGACCCCTGAGCAGGCCCGGCAGGTCGAGGAGCGGGTGCTGGGGCGGGCGGGCGGGCAGACCCGGGGACAGTTGTCGGCTGCGGTGGTGCGGGCAGTGGCCGCGGTGGACCCGGATGGAGCGGATCGGCACAAGCGGGCGCAGCGGGAACGGCGGGCCGGGGTCAGCGCGGAGCGCGATGGGATGGCGTCGTTGTGGGCGAGCCTGGCTGCGCCGGATGCGGTGGCGTCGTTCGAGTGGCTCTCCCGCCTGGCCCGTTCGTTGGAGGCCGAGGACGGGCGAGGGATGGATGCGCGGCGGGCGGCCGGCGGCCGCCATGACCACCGGTTGAAAGATGCCCCCGGCTGGCAGGTCGTTCTGGGTGCCGACCGGAGCCTGAGCTGGACCACCCCGACCGGGCACCGCTACACCAGCACCCCCCACGATTACCGCCGAAACAACCCACCACCAGCACCAGCGAACAACGCCGACCGCCACACCGCTCCCGGCCCACGCGGCGACCTACACGGGATGCTCCACGGCACCGTGACAGCCGACCCGACCGATGAAGCTGGCGAATGCCCGTTCTGATTGCGCCCCTGCGCGGAAGGAAGTCGGCCCGACGCCCGAGAACCTCCATGCGCGTCCTGGTTCTGCGCCGCTGCCGGTGCGGCTCGATCATCAGCGCCACGGCATCGACACTCTGGCCATTCGGGTGGCGATGTCACCATCGGTGACCGGCTGTTGGCTGACTTCGCGGGCATCCTCGGGTCAGGACCGGCTGGCCCCGACCGGCGTTGAGAGCGCGGCCGAGGAATGGGCGCGGGGGCGGGACGTCGAGAGAGCCGGCGCCCGCCCGCGCGCACTGTTCACGCCCGGGCGACGGCGACCGGGCACGACGCGCGGTGCACCAGAGCGTTGCTGACCGAGCCGAGGACCAGTCCGGAGAACTCGCCGTGGCCGCGTGACCCCACCACCACGAGCTGGGCACCTTCGGCCTGCTCGAGCAGAGCGTGGGCGGCGCGGTCGCGGACGAGCCGGTGCTCGACCGGCACCTCGGGGTACTTCTCCGACCACGGGGCGAGCCGGTCGACGAGCCGCTGCCGCTCCTCGGCCTCGACGCCCTCCCAATCGAGCATCATCCCGGCCATCGACGGGTCGAACACGTGGTCGGACCAGGCGTGCACCGCGACGACTGGCACGAAGCGGGCCGCGGCGGCGTCGAAGGCGAAGGTGATCGCGGTGTCGCTGGTTGCAGAACCGTCCACGCCGACGACGATGGGCAGGGCTGTGCCGGGGTCCCGGCCGCGCACGACGACCACCGGGCAGCTGCCGTGCGCGGAGAGAGCGACGGCCACGGAGCCGACCAGCAGGTCGTCGATCCGGCTCAGGCCGCGGTCCCCGACGACGACGAGCTTGGCGCGCGCGGACTCCTCACGCAGAACCTCCACCGGGTGCCCGACGATGAGCTGCGACTCGACCTCGACCCCCGGTGACTGCACTGCTGCGACCGCTGCGGCCGCGGCGAGCCGCTGGCGCGCGCCGTCGAGCAGGATGTCGCGGTAGCGCTCCTCCTGACCCGGGCGGGCGCTGTTGTGATGCACCATCCACGTGAACGCGAGCACCAGGCGCAGCGGCAGCCGCCGGTGCTCGGCCTCCGCTGCGCCCCACCGCACCGCGCGCAGCGCATGGTCCGAGCCGTCGACTCCGACCACGACAGTCCGTCCGGGGTGCTTTGCCTCGTCCTCCACAGGCGTACTCCTTTGCTCGCACAGGACTCTGCTCGCCCGATCGGCTAGGCGGCAGCGGCTCTCGGCCCCCCGAGCCGGGCCGTTCGGCCCTGCCGACGACGGTGCGTTCACAGCACGGGTGACGAGCACTACCGGCGGATGACCAAGTTCTGGGGCAAGCTGGAGTCGACATTCCTGGGGTTGTGGATCTTCGGATGGGACCGGTTGCCCAAGCGCCTGCACCTGGCGTGCATTTGGCTGGCCGCGTTCGGCACCGTGCTGTCGTCCTACTTCATCCTCGCCGCCAACTCGTGGATGCAGCATCCCGTCGGCTCGGTCATCACCGCCGCGCGCGGTTGGGCCGAGCTGGTCGAGCGGCCGGCACGCCGACGTGATGCGCCCGCCGATGCGGATCGCGCTGGTGACGGTCGTGGTCGCCAGCCTGGGTGTCGTCGTCACCGGTGACCTGCAGGCCCGGTTGATGACCCAGCAGCAGCCGATGAAGGGGGCGCGGAAGTACCAGCGCTGCTCGTTCTCGTCGGGGGCACCGCGGTGACCGCCTCGGACACGTCGTCGACCGCGCTGTTCGGCACGCTGCAGCAGTCCCGGGCGCAGCAGTCCCGGGCGCAGCAGTCCCCGGCGCAGCAGTTCCCGGCGCAGCAGGCCGGGCCGGACCCGAACCTGCTCGGATCGTGGGACGGGAGGCCGAGCTGTTCCGTAAGGTCGTGGGATGGAGTCTGGGCCTGCCGCTGGTGCTCTGCGTGCTGATCTTCCAACAGTCGACACAGGTGCTCGGGTGGCTGCTCCCGTGAGGGTCGCGCTGTTCGTGACCTGCTTCAACGACACGATGTTCCCCGGCACCGGGCAGACCACCGTCGAGCTGCTGGAACGGCTCGGCGTGACCGTCGACTTCCCGGCCGAGCAGACCTGCTGCGGGCAGATGCACATCAACACCGGCTACCGCACCGAGGCGGTGCCGCTGGTGCGCCGCTTCGTCGACGCCATGGACGGGTACGACGCGGTGGTGACGCCCTCGGCGTCGTGTGCGGGGACGATCCTGCACCACCACGCGAAGGTCGCCGCCGAACGCGGTGACGCGGCCCTGCTCGATGGGGTTGCCCGGGTGGTGCCGCGGGTGTACGAGCTGACCCAGTTCCTCGTCGACGTGCTGGGGGTGACCGACGTGGGCGCCTACTTCCCGCACCGCGTGGCCTACCACCCGACATGCCACTCGCTGCGCATGCTGGGCCTGGGCGACCGGCCCTACCGCCTGCTGAAGGCGGTGCGCGGGCTGACCCTGGTGGACCTGGAGGCCTCGGAGGAGTGCTGCGGGTTCGGTGGCACGTTCGCGATCAAGAACACCGACGTCTCGGTCGCGATGGGTGCGGACAAGGCCCGCCACGTCCGCGACACCGGCGCGGAGGTGCTGGTCTCGGCCGACAACTCGTGTCTCATGCAGATCGGCGGCCTGCTCACGCGCGGGCAGTCGGGCGTCCGCGTGGCGCACATCGCCGAGATCCTCGCCGCCACGGAGGCCCCCGCATGAGCACCTTCGTCGGCATGCCCGCCTTCCCCGAGGCCGCGCACACCGCGCTGGCCGACACCCAGCTGCGCCGCAACCTCGCCCACGCCACCGGCGTGATCCGGACCAAGCGCGCCGCCGTCGTCGGCGAGCTCGACGACTGGGAGGAGCTGCGCCTCGCCGGCGCCGCGATCAAGGAACAGGCCCTGCGCCACCTCGACACCCACCTCGTGCGGTTCGAGGAGTCCGTGACCGCCGCCGGCGGGCAGGTGCACTGGGCACGTGACGCCGCGGAGGCCAACCGGATCGTCGTCGAATTGGTCCGCGCCACCGGGTCCGACGAGGTCGTCAAGGTCAAGTCGATGGCCACCCAGGAGATCGCGCTCAACGAGGCGCTGGCCGACGCCGGTATCGCGGCGCTGGAGACCGACCTGGCCGAGCTGATCGTCCAGCTCGGCGACGACCTGCCCAGCCACATTCTGGTGCCCGCGATCCACCTCAACCGCTCGGAGATCCGGGAGGTGTTCCTGCGGGAGATGGCGGACGCCCCAGCTGGCCTGACCGACGACCCCCGCGCCCTCGCCGACGCCGCCCGCACCCACCTGCGGCGGAAGTTCCTGTCCGCGACGGTCGGCATCTCCGGTGCGAACTTCGCCGTCGCCGACACCGGCACGCTGGTCGTCGTGGAGTCCGAGGGCAACGGCCGGATGTGCCTGACGCTGCCCGAGACGCTGATCAGCGTGGTAGGCGTTGAGAAGATCATACCGAGCTGGACCGACCTGGAGGTGTTCCTCCAGCTGCTCCCGCGCTCGTCCACCGGCGAACGGATGAACCCCTACACGACGACGTGGACGGGCGTCACCGCCGACGACGGGCCGCAGACCGTGCACGTCGTGCTGGTCGACAACGGCCGCACCCGCGCCCTCGCCGACCCGGTCGGGCGCCAGGCCCTGCGCTGTATCCGCTGCTCGGCGTGCCTCAACGTGTGCCCTGTCTACGAGCGGACCGGCGGGCACGCCTACGGCTCGGTCTACCCCGGCCCCATCGGCGCGATCCTCAACCCGCTGATGGGCCTGGAACCGGGCCCGCGGGAGAAGTCGCTGCCCTACGCCTCGACGCTGTGCGGCTACTGCTTCGAGGTCTGCCCCGTCCGCATCGACATCCCCGACGTCCTGGTGCACCTGCGCGGGAAGGTCGTCGACGCCCGGCGCGACCACGGCTTCCCCGGTCCGGAGGCGCTCGCCATGCGCGCGGCCGGCTGGACGTTCGGCCGGCCCGGGCGCCTCGGTGCGGCCCAACGCCTCGCCGGGATCGGGCGGCGGGTCCTGGGCGAGCGCGGCCCGCTGGGGCCGATCCCGCTGCCCGGCGCGGCGGCGAGCTGGAGCCGCGCCCGGGACATCCCGCTGCCACCACGAGAGTCGTTCCGCGCCTGGTGGAAGCGCACCCGGGGAGGAGCCCGATGAGCACCGCCCGCGACGAGGTCCTCGGCCGGATCCGCACCGCCCTGCGCGACGTCCCGGCCGACGACGT
>JAYSXW010000127.1:0-1848 GCA_043716935.1 Pseudonocardia sp. | reverse complement strand
ACCGCACGTTCCTGCGCATCCTCAACGGCAGCGCGTCCCCGATGACGGCCACCCTGGTCACACCGGGCACGGTCGACGGGCTCGCCATCCCCGACCGGGCGGTCACCGTCCCGGCCGGCCTGGTCCGTGACGTCCCCCTCGGGGTGTCCACCTACCAGGCCGCGGACGGGCTCGGGGACGTCACCTACTCCCTCGCGACGTCGGTGACGGTCGGCGTGCTGTTCGTGCCGGTGACCCGGTGACGGCCCGCGGCCGGGCGCCGGTCCACTCGGCGTGGACCACCCCTGACGGCCTCGTGCCGTGTTGCGGGGAGGACCCGCGCACGGTCGGCGAGCTGACGCTCGACCCGGCCGCGGTCACCTGCTCGGCCCCGGCCCCCGCGCCGGTCATCGAGGCCGAGGCCTGATGGATCTCGCGACCGTGATGGACCAGTTGGGGGCCGCCGCCGAGACGATCGACGGTTTGCGGTCACACCCCTACTACTTCCCTCGGGTGGTCCCGCCGGCCGCGGTGGTGGCGTGGCCGGAGTCCTACGACTTCGACTCCACGATGGGGCGGGGCTCCGACCAGGTAGTCATCCCGGTGACGGTCATCGTCGGTCTGGCGGACAGCCGCTCGGCCCGCGACCAGTTGGCCGCGTACTGCCACGGCTCCGGTCCGAGTTCGGTGAAACGCGCCGTCGAGTCCTACCTTCCGATCCCCGCGGCGACGTGGGACTCGGTGCGTGTCCGCGACGTCGAGTTCGGCGCCGTCACCATCGCCGCCGTCAGCTACCTGGCGGCCACGTTTTCGATCGAAGTCACCGGAAAGGGTGCCTGATATGCCCCAGATCCACGGTCGCGTCGGGGCGTTGCTAGCCAACGCCAAGGACTGTTCCGCGTTCACCAACAAGATCAACTTCAAGCAGTCGGGCGACTCGCACGACACGACCACGTTCGGGCAGACCGGCCACACCTACGCCGGCGGCCTGACCGACGGCTCGGTCACGGTCAGCGGGCTCTACGACAACACCGCCGTCACCGGCCCGCGCGCCACCTTCCAGGCCTCGCTCGCGCTGGTGGTCCCGTTCAAGTACCGGCCCGAGGGCGTCGGCACCGGCAAGCCCGAGACCACGTTCAACGTCATCATCACGGCCTACGAGGAGTCCGTCGCCGTCGCCGACATGGTCACCTGGTCCGCCGAGTGCGCGATCTCCGGCGCGGTCACCACGGCGGCGCAGCCGTGAGCAACCTAGACGCGCTGCTGAACCGCAAGGCCAACACGCGCGATGTCGAACTCCCCGACGCCGGGATCACGGTGAAGGTCCGCGGGCTCACCCGGGCCGAAGCCCTCAAAGTGCAGGGCGTCGAGATGGACGTGGCCGAGTCCGAAGTCATCCTCGTGGCCCGGGCGATGGTCGAGCCGGCCATGACCGAGGACCAGGTCCGGGCCTGGCAGAACGTCTCCCCCGCGGGCGAGCTGGAGCTGATCACCACGGCCGTGCTCGAACTGTCGGGCATGACCAGCTCCGCACCCAAGGAGACGATGCAGTCCTTTCGAGGCTGACCCCGACCGGGAGTTCGCCTACTTCCTGGCCGCAGAGCTGGGCCTGATCGTCGAGGAGATGGAGCAGCGGATGAGTAACCACGAGTTCGTCGGCTGGTCGGTCTACTACGCCCGACAGGCCCAGCGGCGCGAGGTCGCCGAGAAGATGGCGGCGCACCGATGACGGAGGCGGTGCGGATCAGCGGCCTACGCGAGTTCCGCGCCGGGCTCCGCGCGATGGACCGGCAGCTGCCCAAAGAGATCGCGAAGGCCGGGCGCCGGGCCGGGCAGATCGTGGTCAACGCCGCCCGGCCCCGGGTCCCG
>JAYSXW010000126.1:0-1848 GCA_043716935.1 Pseudonocardia sp. | reverse complement strand
TGCCGCGCTGCGCGACGAGGACCGCCCGCCGACCCGCGGTCTGGGAGGTGCGATGTTGACCGAGCGGGAGAACCAGGTGCTGAGGCTGCTCGCCGTCGGCATGTCCAACCGCGAGATCGGCGGGCGACTGGTGATCAGCGAGGCGACGGTCAAGTTCCACGTGCGCAACCTGCGCGACAAGCTCGAGGTCCGTCGCCGCACGGAGATCGTCTACACCGCTACCCGCCAGGGCATCGTCTAGCGGCCGGCGGCCGTGATCCCGACGGCACACCAACGCTGTCGGGACCCGACCTGTTGCCGGTGTGTTGTGCAATCGTGAAGTCCGGGCCGAAGGGTGTCCGTAGCCTGGAGCGATGGAGCTGCTGCCGGCCGTGCTGGCGAGCGGGTGGGCGAGCGGCGTCAACGCCTACCTGTGTGTGGTCGTGCTCGGCACCATCGGCCGCTTCAGCGGCGTCGAGGCGGTCCCAGAGGCTCTGACCAGGACCGACGTCCTGATCGTCGCCGCCGTGCTCTACCTGCTGGAGTTCGTCACCGACAAGATCCCTTACGTCGATTCGGCCTGGGACGCGATCTCCACGTTCATCCGCCCCACCGCCGGCGCGGTGATCGGCCTGCTCATCGCCGGCGACGCGCCGTCGCTGGAGCAGGCGGCACTGGCGGTCGGCGGAGGTGGCACGGCGCTGGTGAGCCACCTCGTCAAGGGCGGGCTGCGGCTGATCGTCAACACCTCCCCCGAGCCGGTCACGAACATCGGCGTGAGCCTGGGCGAGGACGTGGCGGTGGCCGGCGTGGCGACGTTGACGGTGCTCGCACCGCAGGTCGCGGTCGTCGTCGCCGGGGCGCTGCTGGTGCTCGGCATCGTCGCGCTCGTAGTGCTCTGGACGCGGGTCCGCCGTGGTTGGCGCCGCTATCGCGTCTGGCGGGAGCGGCGGGCCCTGCCGACCTGATGACCTACCCGAAGAACACCTCTGCCTCCGCGTACAGGCCGGGGTCGACGAGCTTCAGCTCCTTCGTCGCCTCCGACAACGGCACCAGCTCGACATCGGTGCCGTGCAACGCCGTCATCTGCCCCCAGTTGCCCTCATGGACGGCGTCGATGGCGTGCAGGCCGAAGCGGGTGGCGAGCCAGCGGTCGCGGGCGGTGGGGGTGCCGCCGCGCTGGACGTGGCCGAGCACGGTCGTGCGTGCCTCCTTGCCGGTGCGCGCCTCGATCTCCCGCGCCAGCCAGTCGCCGATCCCGCCCAGCCGCATGTGCCCGAACGCGTCCTTCTCCCCGGTCAGGAGCGCCTCGTCGCCGTCGAGCGGCTTGGCGCCCTCGGAGACGACGATGATCGGGGCGTAGTCGAGCCGGAACCGCGACTCCACCCAGCGGCACACCTGCTCGATGTCGAACCGCACCTCGGGGATGAGGATCGCGTTGGCCCCGCCCGCCATGCCCGCGTGCAGCGCGATCCAGCCGGCGTGACGTCCCATCACCTCGACTATCAGCGCGCGGTGGTGCGACTCAGCGGTGGTGTGCAGCCGGTCGATGGCCTCGGTGGCGATGTTGACGGCGGTGTCGAAGCCGAACGTGTAGTCGGTCCCCGACAGGTCGTTGTCGATCGTCTTCGGCACGCCGACGACCTGGACGCCCATCTCGTGCAGCTTCGTGGCCACCCCGAGGGTGTCCTCGCCGCCGATCACGATGAGCGCGTCGACGCCGAGGTCCTGCAGGTTCCGCTTGATCCGCTCGACGCCGCCGTCGATCGCGAACGGGTTGGTGCGCGACGAGCCCAGTATCGTGCCGCCGCGCGGCAGCAGGCCACGTACCGCCGGGATGTCGAGCGACATCGTGGAGGCCTCGAGCGG
>JAYSXW010000125.1:0-1860 GCA_043716935.1 Pseudonocardia sp. | reverse complement strand
CAGGCTTGACCAGGCAAAGTAGACCATTGGAAGATCCACTAAAGGGTCGTTATCCAATGGTCTGTCCAATTTTGAGAGTTTCGCTGCCGTCATGGCAGCTAGGCCGTGTCTGTCGGATCTTGGTCAACAGGGTTTGCGGAGCCAGATCTTGATCGAAGCGACATCGATGGTGCCGTGGAAGACGAACTCGCGCTTGTTGGTGCGCATGGCGACCGCGCGGAACGCCTTGAGCTTGTTGAACGCCCGCTCGGCAGTGTTACGCCCCTGGTAGGCCTCGGTATCGAACTGCGGTGGCCGCCCACCGGCGGAACCCTGGGCAGCGCGGGTCTTTTGCTGGTCGCTCTTCTCCGGGATCGTCGCGGCGATCCGGCGTCGTCGCAGGTGGGAGCGGATGGCCCGGTTCGAACACGCCTTGTCGGCCAGCAGCCGCCCAGCCCGATCCGGGTGATCCGCAGCCGCCCCATCATCGGCTCGAAGGCCAGCGAGTCGTGGCGCTGCCCGGCGGTGGTCACCCGGGCCAGTGGTCGGCACTCCAGGCGCACCGAGCCCGATGTCGGCCCGGTGTCGCCGACACGCCCGGATGGCTGGCGACGCTCCCCGACGACGGGCCGACCGGCGGGTTCTTCCTCGACCGGAAGCCGCTGGAGTGGTGATGGGGACGTGCGTGATCGCGGCTCTGCGATGCTCACGGGGTTACACACCGCTCAGGGTGTGATCCGCCACCCGTCATCGTCACCGTCCGCGGCCTCGACGACCTCGTTGTCGCGGTAGTGGCCGATCGACCGGTCGAACGTGCCCCCGCAGGTGACGAGCCGCAGCTCGGGGCCGGGGGTCGGGGCGTAGACGGAGTCGGAGTCGGAGTCGGAACGTGGCCTTCGGCGTGCGGTAGCTGCGGGTGACGACGAAAGCCGCCACCGCGCCGTCGGAACGCGTCACATCGACCCGCGCGCCCACCGGGATCTCGTGGAGGCGGTAGAACACGGCCGGCCCGGAGCGGGAGTCGACGTGCCCCGCGAGCAGGGCCGGTCCGGTGGCGCCGGGAGCCGGGCCGGCGAAGTACCAACCCGTCACCTCGGTGCCCTCGGGTGGGACGAGCGCGCCGGTGCCGTCCACTCCGATGTCGACGATCGGGCTGTCGACGCCGATGTCGGGGATGCGGACCCGGACAGGGGCAGCCTCAGCGGCCGGCGTCACCGGAGCCGGGGACGTCGCCACTGCCGGTAGCGAGGTCGGAGCCGGCGGAGCGGCGGGAGCGGGCGACCCGCATCCCGCCGCGGCCAGCAGCAGGACGAGGGCGAGCGGCCTCACCGGCTCCCGGCCCGGGTCCGCCCCGTCAGCGATCCCCGGGCCGCCGCTGGGTGCCGTGCCGCCGAGGCCGGTGGCGATGCCGCCCGAGGGCGCCGCCTCGGCGCCGGCAGCGTCGGTGCGCAGGTCGGCGGACAGCGTGCCGTTGTGTTGCACGACGATCACGCTGTACACCGCGCCCGGGGCGAGCTGTACGGGCACGGAGGCGGCGGCAGAGCTGGTCGGGACGATGTCCAACGAGCCCTCGCCCGCCGGGACCGTGACGTAGTCGCTGGCCGTTCCGAACGCGACGCCGGTGAAGGCCGGGGCGTCCTGCCAGCGGATCGACACGTTCCCGGCCTGTTCGGCGCCCTGCACGATCCGGGCCCGGCCCGGGCGGGGTGAGATCCTCGCTGAGGACTTCACCGCGAGATCGGCGCGCGGGCCGAGCCCGGCGGGAGTACGGGCGCCGCCCTCGACGGCGTCGAGGGTGCCGGAGACGATGGCCGGTGAGGAGAGTCCGGTGCGCCGGCGGTGCGCATCTGGAGCGTGTAGCGGCCGGGCGTGATCTGCCGG
>JAYSXW010000124.1:0-5465 GCA_043716935.1 Pseudonocardia sp. | reverse complement strand
CACCTCGCCGCCCTGCTGGCCGCCGCCGACGGCGGTGCACCGCTGCCAGGAGGCCGACGGTGAGCGGCGGGCCGAAGGTGAGCCGCAGGGCCGCCCGGCCTGACGAACACGTTGAGGGACGTCTCGGGGGCGTTCGGCGCCATCGGCATCACCGTTGGCTCCCACCGCGAAATTCCTGTTCAGCGAGCTTCGTTTCGGCGATGACAACCTGCAGTTCGGAGAACTCAGTGATCTTCGCATCCGGGCGTAACGGTGAGCTGCATTCGATTTGGGCTCACGTCGTTCATGGGGCGGAACCGTCATCACACCCAGCCTCTCTCAACGCATAATCACCAGGGTCCCGGAGCAACAGGCCCGCCAGTTGAGTTCACCGCCCCACACGCGATCGATATCGCCCACACCCATCTCGGCACCGGGCTGGTGCGCCGTGGGTACGACGGCCTGGCCGTCGCGACGTGGCGTGACGACGGGCCCTGCGGCTATCCGTAACGGTCGACGAGGACTTCGACACAGCCATACAGCCAGCCTTCCCAAGTGGGGGTGTAGGTGGCCGGTGATCACGAAGTTGACCGAGACCTGGAAGGCCGAACAACGCACCTTCGCCGCCCGCGACCTGTCCGGGGCGACCACGTCTACCTGTGGGCGGGCACGGTCGTGGTGGACGCCTACGCGTCGAACACGTCGTTGTGAGCCAAACACGACGGACACGGCCGCATGACCACACCGTATCCATGGCGCACCTCCAGGCCGTGATGCTGGAGCAGGCCGATATCCGGCCCGGGATGCGGAGCTGGAGAACGGTTCCGGCGGATACAACGCTGCTCTCATCGTCGAGCTCGTTGGCCGGGACCGCCATCCGGATGGGTGGGGGTCAGTACGACGGGTTCAGTGCCTGCCACGCTTCGACCGCACCCCCGATAGCCGACCCGACACCCCCCGCGAAAGCCACCGCCCCCGCAGCAGCAGCCGGAACCCACCCCGGCACCACCGACGGCTTCGGACCCACGATCCCCGGACCCACGATTCCCGAACCCACGAACTTCGGCCCGGCGATACCGACCCCCACGATCTCCGGGCCGACCGTCCCCGGCCCGACAAGCCCCGGACCCACGAGCCCCGGACCCACACTCCCCGCACCGTCGGGCTCGTACCCCCCCGCCGGGCCCACCATCGCCGAACCCACGATCTTCGGCCCCACGAACTTCGGCCCCACGATCGCCGGACCCACGAACTTCGGCCCGACGATCGCCGGCCCCAGGATCGCCGAACCGACCCGCGGCTGACCGGCCGGATGCCCGGGCGAACCGGCACACACCACCCACGCACCGCCGTCACACGTCAACACCGGACTGGCCGCCGGCACCGAACCCGTCCCGGCAGAGCCCACACCCGGAACCGCAGCAGAACCCTGCGACCCCTCACCCGGAGCCCGTCCCACCGGGGAGGACGGCAACCGATCACCTTCCTGGGGCAACGGGAACCTGGTCACCGGCACCTCCAGATCATCCCCGCCCCGATCATGACCGGTGTGGTTCCGCATCGCAGGGACCAGCAGCTCCTCCAGCGGCGGGATCTCCCACCGCTCGGCCCGGGGCGGGGCGAGTCCGGGAGGAGGCATCGGCACCCCCTCCGACGACCGCGAACCCGGACCGGGCTCCAGCCCGGGTAGCTGCGGCGGAGACTCCGGCGCCACTACCTGGCCGCCCGACCCGACCGACCCCGCGTCCGCGGACTCCGGCACCTCCTGGTCGGCACCGGGGCCCGCGGGGTCCACGCTGGTCGCACGGTCGCCGACGTCCCGCGCCGCGGGCAGCAACCCACGAATCTGGGTACCCGGAAGGAGTGGCGCGAGGGCCTGCGACGGGAAGGGCGGCTGACCGGGCTGCTGCTCCGAGTCCTCGGCGTCCCACGGATCAGGGAACGCCATCCTCCAGGACGGGGTGAAGTCGTCGAAGACGGACCAGCCGCGCGTCACGTGGTCCAGCGCCTGCTGGATCGTCTCCTCGGGGGCTGTCGGCTCCAGCAGTTCGAGGTCGGCCAGGGCGAGCTCGGCGGCCGCGTCGCGCTGAGCCTGGAGGAGGGCATCGGCGGCATCGGCGTTCAGGGTGGCCGTGGGCCGGTAGGCGTTCCACGCGGTTCCCGGCGGATCGACCCTGGTCCCGGGACGGAGGTCGATCCGGAATTCATTGGTGAGAGGACTCTCGGTGTCATACGTCCGATTCAGGATCCGGATCCGATCGGCCACCGGGAGACCCAGCGGGTTGCTGAGCTCGTACCGATCCGGTGCGCCGCTAAACGATCCTAGCTCGTGTTCAAAACGGGGGACCTCGAACTCGAGGGTGTCGCCCGTAAACCCGTTGACGGTGGTTCCGGTGACGGCGGGCACGTGGGGAAAGAGGTGGGCGAGCTGACTCAAGCGACTGAAATCGCTGGTCCCCACTTCCGGAAAGTTCGCGCTGTCGTTGTCGACCGTGTCGAAAACAGGCGGGTTGACCGTGACCGTCCCCACGCCGGCGGCATCCGCAGGCACGCGATTCCGAAGATCGCGCACGCCGAACGGGTTGAGTTCATTTCTGCCGATGGTGACAGTGCCCGGGACGATGGTCGTGGTGCCGTCCGGTGCGCTCGTCGTGACACAGCTGACCTGCACGGGGCATTCCAGATACTCGGGGTAGGTGGTGACGAAGCGTCTGAGCGCTTCCCCGACCTCACTGGTGTTCTGGTACTCGGTGTTCAACACGAGGTCGAGGAAGTTCGCACCGGGACCCTGGGCGAAGTCAATTATCCTACGCTGCGCCGGATCGAAGATGCTTTCCGGATCCACCGGCTCACCGCCGAGCGGCCGAGCCGGGAGGGAAGCCACCAACACCTCGCGACCCGGCTCCGAGGAGATCCCGAGATCCATCGGCGTGTCACTGACCACCTCGGTAGTGGCGGCGCCGAGCAGAGCCTCGCGGCCGCCGGTTCGCGGACCGTCATCGGTCGGGGCGGGCTCACCGGGCACCGCCGGCCGGGCCGCTGCGCCCTGCACGGGGTCGGCAGCACGGCCCGCGACGGACCGCACCGACCCGTCGTCGGAGGACATCGCGGTCACCGCCTCCGCCGCCCCGGAGAGCGCAGAGGCCCTCGTCGTGGAGTCGTCCTCACCGGACGTTCCGGACGGCAGGCCCGCGGACGACCCGGCCGTCGTGCTGTACGGCACGACACCGGCGGGCGCCCCGTCCTCGCCCTTCGTCGGCCAGGTGTCGAGCTGGTCGGCATCGACCATGTCGGCCGGTTCGGCGGCGTCCTCGACCGACGGCGCCGACGCGATCCGCACGACGTCGGCCGGCGTGCTGGTCCCGACCGACGACTCCACGCCGTCGGGTGGCTGCAGCAGGTCGTCCGAGATGGCGGCCTCGGTGAGCGCCTGCTCGCCGGCCGGGGAGAACACCGGGACCGTCGCCTCGACGGGCCACGGCGAGACCCCGCCGTCGATGCCCTGGACCGGGTCCACCGACCCGAACGAGGCGTCGGCCGGCTCCAGCGAGGCGGAGGACAGGAAACCGTCGGTACCGCCACCGTCGCCGTCGTCCGCGGAGGCCACACCTCCGCCCAGCACCACCAATCCGGCAGCACCGAAGACGGCGGCACCGACCGCCACGGACGAGGACCGCAAACCCCTCGTCTCCCCCACCACCGCGTACGGGTTCAGCAGCCGCGGCCGCTCGGGCCCCCGTCGAGCATGATCCTGCGTCATGACACCCACTAGATCTCGTTACTCAGAAAGACCATCGTCCAGCACCCCGCCACCACGGGGCATGCCAGCGAGCCGATGAGGCGCTCGCGCCGGCATGCCCGGACCGCCATGCCCGATCCGCCGTCGCTCCCCAGCTCCTCACGACGTGCGGCACGTCGCCCGGGCTCGGTGAACGCCACCGTGCACGGGGACACCTGGGACGGTCCTGGCCGAGTCTCCTCGTGGCCCACCGCGGCGGCTGTGCGGGCCGTGCGGTCCCCGGTGACCAGGGTTGCGCCCGTCGTCGGCAGGCCCGGTGGCCCGGGTCGCCCGGTGCGCGGGAGCAGGCGTTCCCGTGACGACGGCGCGACCGGCCCCGCCGGGATCGCCCTGGGGGCGGACGGGCTGCTCGCCCACGCGTTCGGCAATCCCCGGGTGCGGGTCTGCGCGGTGGTGAGCTCGGTGCGCTGCTGGAAGGTGCCGGTGGGGCCCTCGAAGGTGCCGACGTGTAGCTCTTGGAGGTCCTCGCGGACGCGGTTCCAGGTGTCGCCGGTGGTGGTCTCGACGATCCTGACCAGGAGCAGCGCGAGCCAGCCAGCCAGCCAGCAGAGGATGACGTGCGCGCGGATGCGTTCTTCGAGGCGGTGGTGGACCGGACGGAGTTCCAGGGGGGTCTTCATTGTCGCGCCAGCCGCGTTCGACCTGCAGGAGCCGCTTGTAGCCCAGCGCGATGTCCTCGTCCGAGAGGTGCGGGTCCGAGCAGCGCAGCAGGTATTTCCCGTCCAGGTTCACCTC
This sequence comes from Pseudonocardia sp., assembly GCA_043716935.1. Taxonomy (GTDB): domain Bacteria; phylum Actinomycetota; class Actinomycetes; order Mycobacteriales; family Pseudonocardiaceae; genus Pseudonocardia. The sequence continues at coordinate 952 of JAYSXW010000124.1, read as the reverse complement.
GGCCGTGATCTTCTTGCGGTCGATGCGGAGCAGGCCCTTCGGGGTGACGCGTAGGAACCGGTTGAGCCGTGGAGATCCGCCCGCGCAGCTCGGCCCGCTTGGTCACGCTCAGCCGGTCGGTGTCGCCGATCAGCGCGGTGAGCTTGCCGGTCATAACCTCGCGCAGCGCGGCGTCGCGCTGCGCTTGGTCGGGGTTGTAGCAGATCACGAACCGCTCATCGGTGGCGATCTTGACCTCTTTGACCTGCAGGTTGTCCCGAACGTGGCTGTAGCGGCGCTGCCGGGACAGATCGGCAGTGGCCTCCGCCGATCCGGACCGGAGCCTCTCACCGATGATGTAGTGCCCGTCCCGGTGCGGGTGACGGCCATGCCGATCACGACCTGGGGCAGGTCGTCACGGGAGTCCTTCGACTTGCCGTAGGTCCGGAACCCCACCCCATCGGCCCCTGCGTCCGTGCTGCCCTGCGTCCGTGCTGGCTGCGTCCGTGCTGCTGTCGGGTACTTCTCCGGGTCCGCTGGGGCTGGTCGGGGACCGGGCGGCCGTGGGTGTCGCGCACGACCGGGTCGTCGGGGTGGTCGGTCTCGAAGTAGGTGGAGGTGGTGTCGAAGAACAGCAGGTCGACCTCGTGATCGAGCAGGGTCGCGACCTGCCGGAACACCTCCCGCTCCAGATCGGCGGCGACGTCGAGCAGCCAGTCCATCGCCCGGTAACAGGCGTCATCGAATGTCTCGGACAGTCCGTCGATGTGCGCACACCGGGTCACCCAGCCGGCAGCGGCCAGCTTCGAACCCGGCTCCAGCGCCCGGTTCGCCACCAGCGCGAACAGCACCCGCTCCGTGCGCGGGTCGCGCCTGCGACCGGCGAGCAGCCGGGTCATGACGGTGTCGATCCCGAGTACGACGCCACAACGCGTCGAGCACCAGGGTGCCGCCGACCGGCCGCGACGAGGTG
>JAYSXW010000123.1:0-5468 GCA_043716935.1 Pseudonocardia sp. | reverse complement strand
GCTGACCTCGCCTGGCTCGCCCTGCGCACCGAGCCCCACGCCGACGTCGTCCCGGTCGTCGAGGCCCGCACCGGCGCCCCGGCCGGCCACCTGCTGCTGCGCCGCGGCCGGGTCAAGCCCGAACGGGCCGCGGTGCGCGTCGACCCGGCGGTGTTCGGGAACGGCCCCGTGTTCGCCGTGTCCCTCGTCCTGCCCCCGCGCGGGCAGCGGCCGCTGTTTGACGGTCCTGCCGTGGTCGGGGCGATGCGGGACGTGCTGCGCGACCCCGACCGGGCCACGGCGTTCAGCACCCTCGTCGACGGCTCGACGCAGTGGGCCGGCTCGCTGAGCGGCGTCGACGACGCGCAGGCACGGGCCCGACCGGCGTGGTGGGAGGAGGACCCGTTCGCCCGGTCAGGGGCGCAGCACCGGCTCGTCGTCCCCGGCCGGCTGGTTGGGCGCCCGACCGCTTTCCGGCCGGACCCGGGCATCAGCGGCACGCCGGCGCACCGTGGCCGTGGGGGACGTTCGGCGGCTGAGGGTGCCGGACTCGGCGTCGTGAGCGACGATCTGGAACCCGTGCGACGGATGGTCCCGCAGGAGCACGGTCTCGCGAGCGTGTGCGTGGTGCGGGCCGACGGCACGCCGCACACCTCGCTCGTCAACGCCGGGGTGCTGACGCACCCGACCACGCGCCTCCCGGTGGTCGGGTACGTCACCTACGGCCCGGTCAAGCTGCGCAATCTGCGGGCCCGCTCGGCCACATCGCTGCTGTTCCGGGTGGGCTGGCGCTGGGCCGGCGTCGACGGCCCGTCCGAGCTGGTCGGCCCGGGCGACACCGATCCCGACACGCTGCGACTGCTGCTGCGGGCGGTGTTCCGCGCCGCGGGCGGCAGCCACGACGACGGGGACGCCTACGACGCCGCCATGCTCGCAGAGGGCAGGGTCGCAGAGGGCAGGGTCGCAGTGCTGGTCACCCCGACCCGGGTCTACGGCAACGCCTGAGCCCGTGTGACGAGAACTCAGCGCCGCGAGCGCCGGTAGCTGCGCGTCCCGATGCCGGCCAGGTGCAGAGCGACGCAGAGCAGGCCCGCGGTGATCAGCACGTCGGCCGTGACGATCGAGACGGAGATGCCGGCGAGCTGGAAGATGAGCGCGAGGCCGAAGAGCACGGCACCGATGAGAGCGGTCATGGAAGGACCTTTCAGACGGGGTTGGGCAGCCAGGATGGCGGCCCAACCCCCGCTCCGCTGGGCCCGTCACCGAGCTGTGACCCCAAGCCCCGCGCCAGCAGACCCAGCCCCGTGCCAGCAGGACTCAGCCGCGCGTCAGCAGGGACCGCGCGAAGAACGCCAGATTGGCCGGACGTTCCGCCAGCCGGCGTAGGAAGTAGCCGTACCACTCGGTGCCGTAAGGCAGGTACACGCGCACCGCGAGCCCGTCGGCCGCCAGGGCGCGCTGGGCGTCGGGCCGCACGCCGTGCAGCATCTGCAGCTCGTAGGGCCGGGTCCCGGCGAGGTGGCGGGCGATGTCGATCAGCACCGGGTCGTGGGTGGCCACCATCGGCAGCCCGTCGCCGGCCATGAGGACCTTCACGCAGCGGACGAACGACCGGTCCACTTCGTGGGCTTCCCGGAACGCCACCGACGCCGGCTCGTCGTAGGCGCCCTTGCACAGCCGCACCCGCGAGCCGGGGCCGGCGAGGTCGCGGCAGTCGGCCTCGGTGCGCCGCAGGTGCGCCTGCAGCACCGCGCCGACCCAGGGGTGGTCGACGCGCAGGTCCGCGACGACGCCCAGCGTCGAGTCGGTGGTGGTGTGGTCCTCCATGTCGAGGGTGACGGTCGTGCCGGCATCCGATGCTGCCGCGCAGATGCGGCGGGCGGCGTCGAGCGCCACCTTGTCGCCGTCGCGCGGCAGCCGCTGCCCGAGCGCCGACAGCTTCACCGACACCTCGACGCGCCCGGCCAACCCCTCGTCGGCCAGGCGTCGCAGCAGGGTGCGGTAGGCGTCCACACCGGCGTCGACGCGGCTGCCATCGGTGACGTCCTCACCGAGATGGTCAGCGGTCACGAGCCGGTCGGCGGTGATCGACCGGGCCACGGCGACCACGTCGTCGATACTCTCACCGGCGACGAACCGGTCCACCAGCGGCCGCAGCGGTGGCGCGTGCTCGGCCAGGGCCCGGGTGCGGGGCGAGCGGGCGGCAGCGAGCAGGACGGACCTCAGCATGCCGTGACGATAGGCGTCGCTCACATCCGGGCGCGGTACTCAGCGCGCAGCGCGACGAGCAGGGCTCGAGCCTCGTCACCGTGCACGGCCGCCTGCGGGAGTTGTGTGAACAGCTCGGCGTACTCGACGATGTCGTCGCTGTCCGAGAGCAGTGCCGTCCCGCTTCTGGTCCCGATGTTCACGACGTCGGCGTCATGAATGCTGAAGCCGTGATGGGCGTAGAACGGCACCGGGGTGAACGCCGGCACGATGCCGAGGTCAACGGTCGGTCGCTCGCTGGCCACGAGTAGATGATCCATCTGCTCGACCATGGTCGTCGGGCCGCCGAGGCACCACGTCAGCGCACCTTCGGTGTGGATGAGCTCCCACCGTCGAACGGGGTCGTTCATCAGCTCGTTACGCCTGAGTCGCTCCGCCACCAAGCCATCGACGTCATCGATTGGCATTCGACCCACCGACTCAGCGAATACCGCCCGGATGTACGCCGGTGACTGGAGCGACCCGCGACATACCAACAGCTGGACCTGCAACGTGAGCACCTACCGCCTGCACGCCCGCCGGCTGAGCGGGCCGCTGTCCTGCCCGGTGCGCGACGAGACCCGCACTGCCCAGGACGACGACCGCACCGCGCTGACCTGCTCGGCCAGGGACCTCTGCGCTGAGGGCTTCTCCGTGTGGATCTACGATCACGGCCACGAGACTCCCCTGGTCGGGGCCAGCGACCTGCGGACCATCGCCCGGTACACGCCGGCGGGCGCCGCCCGCCGGCCGGCGGGGCCGTGCGTACCGGCTGCACTCAGCTCGGCCGGGACGGTGGCCGGCCCCGGTGCCTAGAGTGACCGTCCATGGACGCATCCACCACCACCCCGGTACCGCGGAACGAGCCGGTGCGCGACTACGCCCCAGGGTCCCCCGGGCGGGCGAGCCTGCAGGCGGCGGTGACGGAGCTGGCCTGCCACCGTCACGCGCTGCCGCTGACGATCGGTGGAGTCCGGCGCGTGGCGTCCGGCGCGGCGTTCGACGTCGTCACCCCGCACGACCACGCCCACGTCCTCGGGACAGGAGGGAACGCGACCCGTGCCGACGCCGCGGCCGCGGTGGCGGCCGCGGCCGATGCCGCGCACGACTGGCGTGACCTGCCGTTCGACGACCGCGCCGCCGTCCTGCTCCGCGCCGCCGATCTGCTCACCGGCCCGTGGCGCGACCGGATCAACGCCGCGACCATGCTGGGCCAGTCCAAGACCTGCTACCAGGCCGAGATCGACGCCGCCTGCGAGCTGGCCGACTTCTGGCGCTTCAACGTCGCGTTCGCCCGACAGATCCACGGCGAGCAACCGATCAGCGGACCCGGCGTGTGGAACCGGCTCGACTACCGACCCCTCGAAGGCTTCGTCTACGCGATCACCCCGTTCAACTTCACCGCTATCGCCGGCAACCTGCCCACCGCGCCCGCGCTGATGGGCAACACCGTCATCTGGAAGCCCTCCCCCACCCAGACGCTGGCCGCGGTACTCACGATGGAACTGCTGGAGGAGGCGGGCCTGCCGCCCGGGGTGATCAACCTGCTCACCGGCGACGGCCGTGACGTCTCGCAGGTGCTTCTCGCCGACCCCGCACTCGCCGGCATCCACTTCACCGGCTCGACCGCGACGTTCCAGCACCTCTGGCAGGAGGTCGGCACCCGCATCGGGTCGTACGCGAGCTACCCGAGGCTGGTCGGCGAGACCGGCGGCAAGGACTTCGTGCTCGCCCATGCGAGCGCCGACGTCGACGTGCTGCGGACGGCGCTGGTGCGCGGTGCGTTCGAGTACCAGGGGCAGAAGTGCTCGGCGGCGTCGCGCGCGTTCGTGCCTCGGTCGGTGTGGGCCCGGCTGCGCGACGACCTGGCGTCCGAGGTCGACGCGCTGTCCGTGGGCGACGTCGCCGACCTCTCCCACTTCATGGGCGCAGTGATCGACCGGCGCAGCTTCGACCGGCTGACCGCGGCGCAGGTCAGGGCCCGGGCGGAGCTGGAGGTGATCGCCGGCGGCACGTCGTCGGACGAGGTCGGCTGGTTCGTCCGTCCCACGGTCGTCGTCGGTCCCCCGTCCCACGAGGTGTTCTCGACCGAGTACTTCGGGCCGCTGCTGGCGGTGCACGTCTACGACGACTCCGCGTTCGAGGACATCCTGACGACCGTCGACCGCGGCGCGCCCTACGGCCTGACCGGGTCGGTGATCGCCCGGGACCGCGCGGCGGTGACCCGGGCGTCACAGGCGCTGCGGTTCGCCGCGGGCAACTTCTACGTCAACGACAAGCCCACCGGCGCGGTGGTGGGCCAGCAGCCCTTCGGCGGCGGCCGGGCCAGCGGCACCAACGACAAGGCCGGCTCGATCTACAACCTGCTGCGCTGGACGAGCCCGAGAACGATCAAGGAGACGTTCGTGGCCGCGCGGACGTCGGGCTATCCCCACCAGCGCTGACCGCCGAACCTGACGCGACGACGGTGGCGTCGACGGCGAGGTGTCCGGCGATCCGTCGGACGTCGCCCCGTTGTCGAGCACCTCGTCCTACGACGTCGGCCGCCACTGGTTCGCCCGCTCGTTCACCGCCGCCTTCTTCGCCGTCTCCGCCACCCGCTTCGCGCGGGTGTCGGGGCGCTTGGCCTGCACGATCCACTCCAGGATCCCGCGACGCGCCGACCGCGGGAAGGCCTCCCGGTGCTTCCGGGCGGGCGGGACGGCGTCGAGGGCGACGGTCCGGTCGTCGGGAACGATGAGGTCCTCGACGTCGTCGAGCAGCGTCCAGAAGCCGCCGGCCTTCGCGGCCTCGACGAGCGCCAGCCCGGCGGGCTCCATCAGACCGGCCGCGAGCAGCCCTTCGATGCGCTGCTTGTTGGGCCGCGACCATCCGCTGCGGGCCTTGCGCGGGGCGAACCACAGCATCGTGCGTTCGGCGTCGAGGGCGCGCGGACGGCTGTCGACCCAGCCGAGGCACAGCGCCTGCTCCACCGACTCGTCGTAGGTGATCTTCGGCCCGGCCGACCCGGCCCGCCAGGTCACCAGCCGGGCGCCGGCCCGGCGGGTGTGGTGCTCGGCGAGCCACGCACGCCACTCCGCGACCGAGCCGGGCTGGACGCGCTCCTCCTCCACCCGTCCAGTGTGACGTAGTGCCGTCCCGCTCGTTTGTCCAGCACGGGGCAACTAAACGAGAGAGGGGCGTCCGCCGTGATCCCGGTCCGGACTACAAGTGGATCGCGTTGTCGAACCCGACGCTCGGCC
>JAYSXW010000122.1:0-16606 GCA_043716935.1 Pseudonocardia sp. | reverse complement strand
GCAGGATGAAACCGAACATGCCGGCGAGCGACCTGCGGTCCTGCCGGTTCAGGGCGGCCGCCATTCGCGACCAGCGGGATGTCGAGGGCGGCGGGTGGATGGACGTTGCCATGGGGCCCTCACCTGGAATCGATCGCTCGGTGCGTCGAACGGCGCACGTCACGAGGAAACTACGGACCACGACTGGCATGTGCAAGAGGCAGGCAAGAACACGTACTCCTCGGCCAGCGGCGCGACACGGGCGCCGGGCCGGGCGGCGACGACGGCATCGACCGGGGCCCGCGTGCCACCCGGTCGTCGGCCCCGACGACCGAGCAGCGGCACCGATACGCCCGCGAATACGGTTTCATCATCCGCCTGTACCCGGACGCTCAGCGGGCCGCCACGACCCGCCCGCGCACCTCGCCGAACCCGATGCGTCCTCCCCCGGCCCCGGCCGCGGTCGCGGAGATCACGACCTCGTCGCCGTCGAGCAGGAAGGAGCGCTGCTGCCCGTTCACCACGACCGGTTCGCGCCCGCCCCACGTCAGCTCCAGGAACGCGCCCCGCTGCTCGCGCCCCGGCCCCGAGACCGTGCCCGAGCCGTACAGGTCGCCGGTGCGCGCCGACGCGCCGTTGACCGTCAGGTGGGCCAGCATCTGGGCTGGCGACCAGTACATCTCGCGGTACGGGGGCCGGCTGACCTCCTGGCCGTTCCACTCCACCGCCAGCTCGACATCCAGGCCCCAGGGGTGGACCTCCCGCAGGTAGGGCAGCGGCTGTGGGTCGTCGTCGCGGCGGGCCAGCGGCACCCGGGCGGCCTCCAGCGCGAGCAGCGGCACCACCCACCCCGAGATCGACGTCGCGAAGCTCTTGCCCAGGTGCGGGCCGAGCGGCACGTACTCCCACGCCTGGATGTCACGCGCGGACCAGTCGTCGAGCAGGACGGCGCCGAACACGTGCTCGGCCAGGTCGTCGACCGCGATCCGGGAGCCCAGCGGCGACCCCACCCCGACGACGAAACCCAGCTCCGCCTCGATGTCGAGCTGCTCGGTGGGAGCGAACGTGGGCGCTGCGTCCCCGGGGGCCCTGCGCTGGCCCCGTGGACGCACGATGTCGGTGCCGGAGACCACGACGGTGCCCGCCCGGCCGTGGTAGCCGACGGGCAGGTGCTTCCAGTTGGGCAGCAGCGGCTCGGCGTCGGGCCGGAACAGCCGCCCGACGTTCGAGGCGTGGTGCTCGGAGGCGTAGAAGTCCACATAGTCGGCCACTTCGAACGGAAGATGCAGCGCCACGTCGGCGACCGGGAGCAGCGCGGCGGCGGGCACGTCGCCTGTGATCAGGTCGGCGATCCGTTCGCGGACCTCCCTCCAGCGGACGGGCCCCTGGGCCATGAACGGGTTGAGCGACGACGCGGTGAACACCTCGTCGCGCAGGGCCACCGCGAGGTCGAGCACCTGGTCGCCGACCCGCACCCCCACGCGAGGGTCCCGGCGCCGGGTGCTGAAAACGCCGTAGGGCAGGTTGTCCGGCCCGAACAGCGAGCCGACGGGCACGTCGAGGACGCTGGTCGCCCCGCTCACCGCTGCGGGCCCCGCCCCGACCAGGTCCAGGCGTAGCCGGGGTCCTCGCTGGCCCGGCCGCCCTCGCCCAGCTCCATCGGACGGAACGTGTCGACCATGACGGCGAGCTCGTCGAAGAACTCGGTGCCGATGCTGCGTTCCACCGCCGCCGGCTGCGGGCCGTGGCTGTGGCCGCCGGGATGCAGGCTCACCGAGCCCTGGCCGATGCCCGACCCACGGCGGGCTTCGTAGTTGCCGCCGCAGTAGAACATGATCTCGTCGGAGTCCACGTTGGAGTGGTAGTAGGGCACCGGGATCGACAGCGGGTGGTAGTCGACCTTGCGTGGCACGAAGTTGCAGACGACGAAGTTGTGGCCCTCGAACACCTGGTGGACGGGCGGCGGCTGGTGCACCCGGCCGGTGATCGGCTCGAAGTCGGCGATGTTGAACGTGTAGGGGTAGAGGCAACCGTCCCAGCCGACCACGTCGAACGGGTGCGTCGGGGTGACGTAGCGGGTGCCGGTGAGGCCCCGGCTGCCGCGGTGCTTCACCAGCACCTCGACGTCCTGCGTCGATTCCGGGCCCTCGACGAGGAACGGCTCCCACGGCCCGTGCAGGTCCCGCTCGCAGTACGGCGCATGTTCGAGCAGCTGGCCATGGCGCGACAGGTAGCGCGACGGCGGCGCGATGTGCGAGCCCGCCTCGATCACGTAGGCGCGCAGCGGCTCGGTCCCCGACGGCACCCAGCGGTGGGTGGTGGCGCGCGGCAGGATCACGTAGTCGCCCTGCCGCACGGGCAACAGCCCGAACACCGTCTCGACGCTCGCCTGGCCGGACTCGACGTACACGCACTCGTCGCCGACGGCGTTGCGGTAGAGCGGCGAGGCCTCCCCGGCCACGACGTAGGAGATCCGGACGTCGTCGTTGCCGAGCACCAGCCGGCGGCCGGTGACGACGTCGGCGCGCTTGTACTCCTCGCCCGGGAACAGCCTGTGCAGCGCGAGATGGCGCGGGAGCAGCGGGCGGTTCTCGGTGCGGGTCTGGTCGGGCAGCTCCCACGGCGTGGCGTCGACGATCGATGACGGCACCCCGCGGTGGTAGAGCAACGAGGAATCGCAGGAGAAGCCCTCCTCGCCCATCAGCTCCTCGTGATACAGGCCGCCGTCGGGGGTGCGGTGCTGGGTGTGGCGCTTGGGCGGGATGTCGCCGACGCCGCGGTAGCTGGCCATGGCTCGCCTCCTGGGCGATCGATCTGCTGGGTTGCACCGACTCCCCGGACACTAGGGCGCGCCGCCCTGGACCTGCACATGTGGCTGGCCACACAGGCCGACTGGGTGCCGCTCGGTGACGTCGACGAGAGGAAGCCCGCCGCAGCCGGAAGCGTCGAGGCCTGGGGTCGTGCGGAGGACAACCCCGTCGGTGGCTGGTTCGGGCTGCGCAACGGCTACCGCGGCCGCTTCGGCATGTACCTCCCCCCGCTGCTGGAGGCACTCGGCCTCGCCGAGCTCACCCACGACCCCCGCAACAATCGGATGCGGGCACTCTGACCGGGACCGGGTTCGACGGCACGCGATCGGCGTCGGGACGGCCCGCCCGGCAGCAGCAGGGTGAAACAGGCACCCTGGCCCGGGCTCCCGATGGCGGTGACCGAGCCGCCGTGGGCGTGGGCGATCTCCCGAACCATCGCCAGCCCGAGGCCGAAGCGCCGGGCGTTGCCGTGGTTCCCGTGATGGGACCGGAGGAACAACCTGGCCGTGTCGGTCGGGTCGAGCCCGATGCCGTCGTCGGTCACCGTGAGCTCGACCCGATCGCCACGACCGGCCAGGCCGACCTGCACGTGTCCGCCGCTCTCGCAGTGCCCCACGGCGTTGTCGATCAGTGCGGTCACCGCGCGGCGCAGTGCCGTCGGGTTCCCGATCGTGAGATGGGGAGCGGCAGCGGTGGAGTCCGGTGCGGCCAGCGTCAGCGAGACACCTCGGGAACGGGCGTGCGACGACATGCTCTCCACGGCCGTGGCAGCGATGTCGTCGAGACCGACCGGCTGGGCACGGCGCGGACCTCGGCCGAATTCTGCGGCGACGAGCAGGTCCTCCACGACTTCTCCGAGCATGCGGGTGTCGCCGGCGAGACCGTCCAACCCGCGGCCCAGCGGGCTCGCGGCGTCCACGCTCGTGTCGGATGCGAGGACCTGGGCACGGGTGTGGAGGACGGTCAGCGATGCCCGCAGCTCGTGTGAGGCGTCCGCGACGAACCGCCGCTGCAGCTCGAGTGCCCGGGCCAGCGGCTCCACCGAGCGACGCGACAGGGCGGCGGCCGCGACGACCGCGCCCACGATGCCGGCCGCCTCGGCGAGCAGCACGGCCTGCAGCACCGCGCGCTGCTCCGCTCGCAGCGGCGCGAGGCTGCTCGCGATGATCCACTGCCCCTCGTCGGGACGTTCGCTGACCCGAACCCGGTAGCCCACCGTCGTCGGCCGATCGACCGGACCGACCGCGGGACGGGCGGCCGCGGCGAACAGATCAGCGACGAGTCCGGGCGTTCCGGGCGTGACGGCGACGGTCCCGTCCCGCCCCACGTGGGCGAGGTAGGACCCCGGCGGCGGGTCACCGACGTCGTCGGCCTGCGCGAGCACCGCGGCGAGCTCGTGGTCGAGCGCCCCGGACTGGTTGTCGTTGACCAGCACGAGCGCCACGCCGCCGGTCAGCAGGAGCACCGCTGTCATCCCGGTGGCCGTCAGGGCGACAGTGCGCCACCACGCCCGACGGAGAAGTCCCGCGTCGCTCCCGACGCCACGCGGGTCGCGTTCGGCCAGCGCCTCCCGCCGTTGGCTCACGTGTGTCCCCGCCGGTAGCCGACACCGTGGACGGTCGTGATCGCTTCCTTGCCCAGTTTGCGACGCAGATAGCTGACATAGGTGTCGACCACGCCCGGCGTCTCGGCTTCGAACACCCGCTCCAGCAGTTCCGTGCGGGTGAACACCCGGCTCGGACGAGCCGCCAGAACCCTCAGCAGAGCACACTCCCGCTCGGTCAACGACACGTTCCGGCCCGCCCGCTCATCGACGAGATCGTCGACCACGCACCGATCGGGGAGGCTGAGGCGACGGCGGCCCAACGACAACGACTCGGAGCGGTCGGGGTGGCGTCGCAGCAGGGCCCGCAGCCGGGCCAGCAGCTCAGGAATCTCGAACGGCTTGGTCAGGTAGTCCTCCGCACCGGCGTCCAGCCCCTCGACCCGATCGTCGAGCGCTCGGCGGGCGCTGAGAACGAGCACCGGAGTGACGACCCCCCGCGACCGCAGTCGGCCGACGAGGTCGACGCCCTCGATCCCGGGCAGACCGCGGTCGACCAGCAGCACCTCGTACCGGCGCGTCAGACCGGCATGCAGTGCGGCGTGGCCGTCGTGCGCGACCTCGACGGCGAAGCCCTGACCGGTCAGGAGGTCATCGAGCAGAACGGCGAGCCGACGGTCGTCCTCGACCACCAACACCCGCGGCGCCACGCCGCCAGCAGACTGTCCGGTCGATCGCGCGGGCACAACCTCATTGTGCTCACGAACCTGTTCGGCGCGCCCACCGGCACACCCGGTGCCGGACGGTCCCAGAACTCTCACAGAAGGCGTCGACAGTCTCGGCACCGGCGCCACGACCACCATCAGTGGCGCGACCGACGAGAGACAGGTGCCCCATGGCGTCCACCCTTCCCCCCGACGACCACATGACACACGCGGTCGATACCGCCGGCGGCCGGATTCCGATCGGGATCGGCGCCGCACTGGCGGTGGCCGTCGCGGTCGTGCACGTGATCGACCAGGGTGGGCTCACCGGACTCAAGGACCCGGCCTACCTGGGATACGGATACCGGGTACTGGAGCTGGCCGCGCTCGGCTGCGCGGTCCTGCTGTTCACCCGGGCGCGCGCAGCCGGTTGGGTGCTCGCTCTCGGCGTCTCCGTCGGGCCGCTGGTGGGAATCATTCTCAGCCGCAGCGTCGGACTGCCCGACGCCACGGACGACATCGGCAACTGGAGCGAACCGCTCGGTGTGCTCGCGATGATCTGCGAAACCGCCCTGCTCGTCCTCACCGTCACCGTCCTCGCCCGACGGTCCCGGCGCGGCAGCCCGGCCGGACGACGCGTGACCACCACCTCCTGACCCGGCATCCGCTCGCGCAAGTGGGCCGTCGACTCGCCATCCTCCATCTTGTCGAGTCCGTTCAGCGGGCCGGATGCCGAGCCCGGCGGGCCAGCTCGTCGAACGAGGGGACGCGGTCCCGCTCGATGTGGCCGTACATCACCGCCTCGGCGAGACCCTCGTTCCCGGCCGCCACGGCGTCGCGCAGCTGCGCGTGATCGTGGAACGCGTCGTCGAACTCCAGGTCGCTGGTCAGGTAGAACAGCCACACCATGCGGCCGGAGATGGTCCGCATCATCTTGAGCATCAGCTCGTTGTCCGCGGTCTGCACGATCGCCTCGTGGAATGCCGTGCTCGCCCGGGCCACGCCGTAGCCGTTGCGGCCGGCCACCACCTGTCGGGACGCGGCCAGGGCCGCATCGATGGTCTCCATCGAGGAGCCGGCGGCCACCCGCCGAGCCGCGTACCGGGCGGCGCCCGATTCCAGACTCAGGCGGACGTCGAACAGGTCGTCGACGGCCTTGACGTCCCAGGAGGCGACGACCGCACCGCGGCGGGGGGAAGTGCGGACGAAGCCGTCCCGTTCGAGCAGGGGGACCGCCTCCCGCAGCGGCACCCGGGAGACGTCCATCTCCTCTGCGATGCGCTGCTCCGGGAGGCGGCTGCCCTGCGGGTACCGGCCGAGGATGATCTGCTCGCGCAACGTCCGGTACATCTGCTGCGAGAGCGAGGTCCGGTCGGCGGGGGGCACGGCGTGGTGGCTCCTCTATTTCGCGATGCCGAGCAACGAGAAGTCGAGCTCGTTGGCGCCGATGTTGTGGCTCTCGGCCACGCCGGTCAGCCACTTCTGCGCCACCACCCAATCCTTGTTGTGCGACAGGTTGAGGTAGCAGCCGGTCCTGCCGTACAGGTCACCCGCCTCGACGTAGCCGGCCGTGTCACCCGTCTCCACCGTGGTGTCCAGCAGTGCGTTGACCTCCGCGGACTCGCAGCGGAAGTAGTTGATGCCGCCGCTGGCGTCCCAGAACACGTGACCCCACATGTACGGGCTGCCGCCGTCGGGACCGTTGTTGCCGTCGATGAACGCGTCCGGGCCCGTGGTCGGGTCGTTCGGCCAGCTGAAGACGGTGCTCGTCTCGTAGCCCTGCGCGGTCGCCTGGAGCCCGAGGGCCTGCAGGTTGGCAACCACGATGTTGGCCATCTGCTGGGCGTTGGTGTTGCCGTTCGCGAACCCGACCACCAACGACTTCGCGTCCGCTGCGAGCGTCGTGACGTACTGCTTGAGCGGGTCGGGGTCGTAGGTGATCGCCTGCTTGTCGGCGCCGCCAGGGATCATGCTCTGGGCGTACATCGTCGTGGCCACCTCGGATCTCTTGCCCAGCACCTGGGTGACCAGCGACTGCGCGTCGAGAGACTTCAGGAACGCCATCCGCGCGTCGGCACCGGCGAAGAAGGGATGGCTCGGGTTCAGCGTCACCAGGGCAGCCTGCAGGGTCGGCAGGAAGTAGTTGGTGGCGTACGCCGCGGAGGAGTACTTGTCCAGGCTCGACGACGGCAGCGCGGCCACGACGGCGTCGACGTCGCCCTTGTCGAAGGACAGCTCCAGCGCCGATTCGTCGGTGAAGACGGGCAGGTCGACGGCGGTGAAGGGCGACTTCGTGCCCCAGTAGCCGGGGTACTGCTGGAGGGTGTATTTCACGCCGGTCTCGGCGGCCTCGAGGGTGTAGGGCCCGGTGCCGAGGTCGTGTGAGGAGAGGTAGGTCTGCGCCTGGTCGCTGCCGGCGTTCTTCGTCAGGCCGTCGGGCGATTCCATCTTCGGTCCGAACGGCGACGCGAGGTAGTCGAGGAACGCCGAGTTCGGCTTGCTCAGCGTGACCACCGCGGTGCGGGAGTCCGGGGTGTCGACACGTGCCACGCCCTGCACCATGTAGGCCGCCCCGCCCTTGACCGCGATCCTGCGGTCGAACGCCACCTGGACCGCCGCGCTGGTGAACGGGGTGCCGTCGTGGAACGTGACGCCGTCGCGGAGCGTGAAGGTGTAGACGGTGTTGGTCGGGTCGACCTGCCAGGCCGTCGCCAGCCGCGGGGCGATCCGCACCCCGTCCGTGTCGTTCTGGTACTGGACGAGTCCTTCGTAGGTGTTGAGCACGATCGCGAGCCCGTTGTTGGCGTAGTAGATGTCGGGGTCGGGAGGCTGGCCGATGTCACCGAGCAGGCCGACGGTCAGGGTGCCGTCGGTGGGCGGCGGGTTGGTGGCGCTGCCGGCGGCGGACCCGCCGGAGCCGCAGGCGGCCAGCATCAGCACCGACGCCAGGACCGCCGGGAGGATCGTCTGCGGTCGGGAGCGGGAACTCAACGGTGACATGGAACGTCCTCTCGGGGTTATCTGCGGGTGATGCGGGGGTCGGCGGCGGCCTGCAGGAGGTCGACCGCGGTGTTGGCGACGATGTAGACGGCGCCGAGCAGCAGCGTCACGCCCGCGATCGCGGGGAAGTCGGCCACCGGGATGCTGGCGGCCAGGTAGTTGCCGATCCCGGGCCAGCTGAAGACCTGCTCGACGACGACCACGCCGGCGAACATGAAGCCCAGCTGGAGCCCGGCCATCGAGAGGGCAGGACCGATCGAGTTCCGCACGACGTGCGACCGCAGCACGGCACGCTCACCGAGCCCCTTGGCGCGCGCAGTGCGGACGAAGTCGGCGTGCAGTGTCGTCTCCAGGCTCGAGCGCAGGATCCGGCCGATCGCCACCGCGGGCGCGATGGCCAGCACGGTGGCGGGCAGGACCAGATGGGTCGCCGCGTCGGCAACCGTGCCGAGCTGCGCGTGCAGGAGCCCGTCGAGCACCAGCAGCCCGGTGGGGCCGGGGTCGGACAGGCCCCGGCCGCCGCTGGGCAGCCACTCCAGCCGGGCGTAGAACAGCACGATGCCCCCGAGCGCGAGCAGGAAGGGCGGCGCGGTCGAGGCCACCAGCAGCACCCCGCGCAGCGGCCCGGCCGCACGCCAGCGCAGGGCCGCGGACAGGGCGTATGCCGCCGCCAGCGCGAGGCTGAACGCGAACGCGGCCAGTACCAGCTCGGCGGTCGCGGGTAGGTAGGCGCCGATGTCGGCGGTCACGTCGTGCCGGGTCCGCAGCGAACGGCCCAGATCACCCTGCACGGCTGCGGCGAGGAAGCGTCCGTACCGGACGGTGAACGGCTGGTCCAGGCCCAGCACGCGGCGCTGTGCGGCCACGTCGGCCGGCGAGGCGTTGGCTCCGAGGTAGGCCCGCGCCGGGTCACCCGGCGAGAGCTGCTGCAGGACGAAGATGAGCAACGACAGCACCAGCAGCAGCACGACGGCCGCGCCGAGGCGCCGGAGCAGGAACCGCTGCACCGATGTCGTGCTCGTCGGCTCGGTCATCGCGTCACCCGCACGAAGCTGCGTACGGCGTCGCCGCCGAGGTTCGCGACCAGGCTGAGCACGCCGACGGCGATGCCGGGTACGACGGGCACCCACCAGTGGCTCAACAGCTGGCTCAGCGCGCGGGCGGTGTCGGCCCCGAGCTCGGCGGCGGGCGCCTGCTGGCCGAGGCCGAGGAACGACAGGCCGGCCAACAGCAGCACGACGTTGCCGACGTCGAGACTGGCCGTGACCACGGCGGTCGGGACGACGCCGGGCAGGATGTGTCGCAGCAGCTGCCGGGCCGGCCCGACCCCGGTCAGCCGGGCCGCCTCGACGTGCGGGCGGCTCGCGATCGCCATGACCTCACCGCGCACGATGCGCGCGTACAACGGCCACCAGACGATCGCGACGCCGAGGAGCGTGTTGCCCAGACCCGAGCCGAGAGCGGCCACCACGGCGATCGCGACGAGCGCACCGGGCAAGGCGAGGAACAGGTCGGTGATGCGCATCAGGACGGTGTCCACCCATCCGCCCGCGGCCCCAGCGACCATGCCGACCAGCCCGCCGACGACCAGGCCACTGGCCACGATCACCAGGGCGCTGAACCAGCTGGCCTGGATTCCGTACAGCGTGCGGGACAGCAGGTCACGACCGATCAGGTCGGTGCCGAGCAGATGCCCGGGGCTCAGTGGTGGCAGGTTGAACCGGCCGGTGGGCTGCACCGGGTTGTACGGTGCGATCAGGCGGGCGAGCGCGGCCAGCAGCGTGACCGCGGCGAGCAGCCCGACCAGAACCGCGTTGGTCCGGCGGGCGAACCGCCCGGCGGACACCGGTCCCGACCGTGCCCGGGACCGCAGGACCAGCGTCGTCACAGCTCCTCCAGCTCGGCGATGCGGGGCACCGCGGCGAGCAGCGCCACGGTGTAGGGGTGGCGCGGATCGTCGACGATGCGCTCGGCGTCGCCGATCTCGACGACGTGCCCGGCCCGCATGACGGCGATCCGGTCCCCCATCAGGCGGGCCACGGCGAGATCGTGGGTGACGAACAGGACGGTCATCCCGAGCCTCGAGCGCAGATCGCGGATCAGCGCCAGCACGCTGCTGGCCAGGGAGGCGTCCAGCGCGCTGGTCGGTTCGTCGCACAGGAGCAGGGCCGGCGCCACGATCGTGGCTCTGGCCAGCGCGACCCGCTGGCGCTGCCCACCGGACAGCTCGGCGGGCCGGGCCGCGGCCAGCTGCGGCGACAACCCGACGGCGTCGAGTGCCGCGTCCACGCGCCGTCTCCGCGCGGTGCGGTCCAGACGCAGCGGCAGCAGCGGCTCGGACAGTGTCTCCCGGACCGACAGCCAGGGCGTCAGCGACGAGCCCGCGTCCTGATAGATCATCTGGACACGACCGGGACGGGAGCGCGCCACGACGCCGCCACTGGGCTTCTGCAGACCGGCCACCACGCGCAGGAGGGTCGACTTTCCCGAGCCGCTCTCGCCGACGATCGCCAACGCCTCCCCGGCGGCGACCTCCAGGTCGATCCCGGCGAGCGCCGTCACACGCTGCCGACGCCCGGCGCCACCGACGGTGAAGACGCAGGTGACCCCCTCGATCCGGAGCGCGGGCTCGGCGGTGCGGTCAGGTCCGACGAAGCGCCCGTCGCGCGGGGTGCGCAGGGTGAGCCGGGACGCCAGCAGGGATCGTGTGTAGTCGTGTCGGGGGGCGGAGACGACCTCGGCAGTGGGCCCGAGCTCGACGAGATCACCGTGGTGCAGCACCGCGATCCGGTCGGCGATCCGGTCGGCCACCCCGAGGTCGTGGGTGATCAGCAGGACACTGCAGCCGAAATCGTCACGCAGCTCGCGGAGGACCTCCAGCAGCTGAGCCTGCACCGTGACGTCCAGGGCCGTCGTGGGCTCGTCGGCCACGACGAGCCGGGGACGACCGGCGACGGCGATCGCGGCCATCACGCGCTGACGCAGGCCGCCCGAGAGTTGGTGCGGGAACACCTGCAGCCGCAGCGGCGCGTCGACGACCCCGACCGACTCCAGCAGGCTGACCGACTCGGCGTCGCCGCCGCTCACCTCGGCGATCTGGCGGCCGATGCGCATGCTCGGGTTGAGCGAGGTCATCGGGTCCTGGAAGATCGCGCCGAGGGCGTCGCGGCGGACGCGGCGCAGCTCGGCGGCGGGGGCGCGCAACATGTCGACCCCCGCCACGGTGACCGTGCCGGAGCTCTCCGGGCGGCTGTCGGGGGGCAGCAGGCCGAGCAGGCTCAGAGCCAGCACGCTCTTGCCCGAGCCCGACTCACCGACCAGGCCGAGGATCTCCCCCGCCCTGATCTCCAGGTCGACGCCGTGCAGCACCTCGCTGCGCTCGCCGTGCCGCACGAGCGACAGGCACAGCTTCCCGATCGTCGCCACAGGTCCGGTGTCGATCGACGGGGCGGTCATCGGCCCACCCCGGAGAGCCCACCCAACAGCACCGGGTCGGCGACGACGGCGGCGTGGATGTGTCGCGGCTGGGTCAGCCAGACGGAGTCGCCCGCGGCCGCGACATGCTGCAGTGCGCGGGTCAGGGCGCGCAGCCGGAACGGCACGCCCGAGATGAACGAGTGCAGCACGATGCTCATGACCAGCGGCTGCTCGTGGGCGGCGAGCAACTGCTCGTCGAACTCGTCGACGATCATCTCGGCGAACTCGCGGGCGGAGGCCTGCCGGCCGACGATCGTCGAGCTGTCGTTGAGCTCGGCGCTGTAGGGGATGGCGAGCAACGGCTCCGACGCCGTTTTCAGCCAGATCGGCTGGTCGTCGAACCTCAGATCCAGCAGGTAGCGATAACCGGTCTCGGCGAGCGAGTCGATCGTGGTCGGGGTGTGGGTCAGCCACGGGCCGGACCAGCCTCCCGGTGGCGCGTCCCCGGCTGCCGCGATCGCATCGGCGACCTGGCGCAGGTAGGCCCGCTCCCGGTCGGGGGTCAGCCCCGCGAGCGTGTCGGAGTTGCTCACGCCGTGGCCGACCATCTCGGCACCGACGGCGCGGGCGGCGACGACGACATCCGGGGCCTCGCCGTAGACGTCGGTGTTGAGCAGCACCGTCGGCGCGATCCCGTGCGCGTGCAGCCGGTCGAACAGCCGGAACGCCCCGACCCGGTTGCCGTAGTCGCGCCATGCACTGTTGACGAGGTCGGGTGCCGGGACACCGGGGAGGATGTCCTCGGTCTGGCCGTCGCCGGGTCGGTAGCTCTCCAGGCCCACACAGACGTAGACGGCGAGCCGGGCACCGCCCGGCCAGCGGCCCGGTGGCCGCAGCGGCAACCCGTTGTAGGAATACCTGTCGATCATCGGTCCCCCACCCATCGCTGCATCCCCACGTCCCGCGCGGCGGCGCGCCGGACCATCTCCTCGTAGCTCGGACGGGCCGTCGCGGCGGCGCGCCGGGCCAGCACCCATGCGGGACGGCGCCGGTCGAACAGCTCCCTGGCCTCGGCCAGCAGCGCGGACTCGTCGATCGCGGACACCCGGCCGCGCTCGGCGACGACCGTGCCGTCGACCATCACCAACTCGACATCGCGGCCGTCCTCGCCGTAGACCAGCTGCTCACGCAGGTCGTTGAGCGGCGTAAAGGTGATCGTGTCCAGATCGAGCACGGCGAGGTCGGCCAGCGCGCCCTCGGCGATCACGCCGAGCTCGCCGGGCCGTAGCGCAGCGCGGGCTCCCCCGATCCAGAGCGCGTGCAGGACCTCCGCGGCCGACGGCCACCGATCGTGGTCCAGACCGGTCACGTTGTGGATCAACCCGGCCGTCTTCGCCACCGTCCAGACGTTCACGGTGTCGTCACAGATTGCCTCGTCGGTGCCCAGCGCCACCGGGATCCCGCGGTCGAGTGCGGCGCGCAGGGGCATGACACCGCTGCCCAGACGCAGGTTGCTGACGGGGTTGTGGACGATCACCGCGCCGTGTTCGGCGACGATGTCCAGGTCGGCGTCGTCGACCCAGACGGCGTGGATCACGTTGGTGTGCGGGCCGAGCAGTCCCAGGTCGGCGGTGTAGCGCAACAGGGAGCGGCCCGCGAACCGCGGCTGCTCGGTGGCCAGGACGCGCTGGGTCTTCGTCTCCAGCATGTGCGCGTAGAGCGGCAGGCCGTGGCGCCGGGCCAGGTCGTCGAGGGCCGCGAAGTACTCGGGGCTCACCCGCTGCGGTGCCGACACCGACACGGCGGCGCGGAGCCGGCCGCCCGCCGCTCCGTGCCAGGTGTCGATGAGGTGGTCGTAGGACCTCAGCAGGGCCGGCGCGTCCGCGGGGGCCGGGGCGTCGAGCTCGGCGCGCAGCGCGGGTGGGGCCAGCTCGCGCAGGAAGGGGTGCTTCTCGCTCTCGGGCCGCTCGGGCTGGTCCAGCGCCACCGTGGCCCGGATGCCGCAGTCACGGTAGGCGCCGAGGACGGCGTCGATGATCTCCGGTGTCGGGCGGGGCATGAGGAAGGCGTCGTCCTGGACGCTGGTGATGCCGCGCTGCAGCATCTCGATCGCGGCCAGCGCGGTACGCACGTAGGCCTCGCGCGGGGTCGGCGCGAGCGCGGGATCGGCCGGGCTCTCGTAGAGCATGAACAGCTCCAGCGGCAGGCTGCGCACCGATCCCTTGAGGTGGTTGGCCGGCGAGTGGAAGTGGGCGTTGATCAGGCCGGGTACGAGCAGCTTGCGGCCCCGGCATTCCACGATCCGGTCGGCGGTGGCTCCGGGAGCCGGGCCGACCGACCTGATCCGGTTGCCCGACACCAGCACGTCGGTCGGCACGGACAGTCCGGTGGCGCTGTCGTCGAGGACCCGGACGGCGCGGAACAGCGTGCTCCGGGCGAGCGGAGCGGGTATCGAGGTCACTGCCAGGCCCTCCCGACGTCGGGCAGGCCGGGAACGCGTGCGTAGGCGCCGCCGCGGGCCGTGCCCAGGCCCTGGGCCAGCAGGCTCGCCGCGGCGCCGACGGCCGCGGCCACCCCGTCGACCACGGGCATCCCGGTGACCGCTCGCAGAGGCGCGACCAGGTCGGCCAGGCCGGCGCACCCGAGCACCACGGCCTCGGCGTCGTCGTGGCGCGTTGCGGCCCGGGCGAACGCGTCGAGCAGGTGCGCCGATCCGCCCGCGATCTCGGCGACCCCGGCGTCGACCGCCCGCACCGAGCACCGGTGGCCCAGGCCCAAGGTCCGGACGACCCGCTCGGAGTGGGCGACCGTGCGTGGCGGCAGGGTGACGATCACGAAACGGTGAGCCAGCAGGCAGGCGGCCTGCAGGGCCGCTTCGGTCATACCCACCACCGGTCCGGTGGCGATCTCGCGGGCCGCATCGACGCCGGTGTCGCCGAAACACGCGACGACGAACGCGTCGGTGGTGGCGTCGTGGAGCTGGACCTGCTCGACGACGCCGAGCGCGGCCCAGGCCTCCTCCGCGTGGCTCTCCACCGAGTGCACCCCGCGGCTGGGGTGCACCCCGACCACGTCCACCCCCGACGGGGCGACCGCCCGCGCGGCCGCCGTGATCGTCGCGGTGAGGGCGTCGGAGATGTTGGGGTTGATCACCGTCACGGTCGGCATGCTCGTCGCCTGCCCGTCGCTGTCGTGAGGGCCGCAACCAGGCCCGCCGTACCCTGCCCCGCCACGGCCGCACCCGCCGCCGCCGCACCCGCCGCCGCGGCGGCGAGTGGGTCACCGCAGGTGAGGTGGACAGTGGCGAAGGCGCCGCAGAAGGCGTCACCCGCGCCGGTGCTGTCGACGACGGCCGCCGGTCGTGCCGCGACCTCGGCCTGGCCGTCCGGGCCGACCACGAGGCAGCCCCGTTCCGCCAGTTTGATCACCACGACGCGGGGGCCGAGGGCGAGGAAGCGCCGCGCCGCCTCCAGGAGGTCCCCGGTACCGGCGAGCGCCACGGCCTCGACCTCGCTCGGGAGGAAGACGTCGCAGGCCGCCACGGCGCCCCGCAGCGCGGCCTCGTGGCCGGCGACGTAGTCCTCCTGCGGGTCGAAGTAGATCAGCGCGTCGGTGCGCGGGCGCAGCCATGCCGCGAGCCGAAGCTGCGCCCCCAGAGCCATCGCCGACAACAGGATCCCGTCGCCCGCCAGCGCGGAGGCGGGGACGTCGTCGGGCTCCACCGACATCGCCTCGAAATGCCGTCCCCCGGTGACCAGCCGCCACCGGCGGCTACCGTCGGCGGCGTAGGTCACCTCGTTGCGCACCGTGGGCAGCGCTCGCCGGGGCAACGACGCGACGTCGGTACCGGCGAGCCGTAGGGCTGCAGTGAGCTCGTCGGGAGCGTCCGCGCCGAGCGGGGCGAGCACGCGGGGCCGGCCGCCGGCCAGCCGCGCCGCGAGCGCCGCGAACAGCGCGTCCCCACCGGCCGACGTGGCGCGCGTGCCGTCGGCCGAGACCGCGGTATCGACGGTCAGATTGCCGACGCAGACCAGGTCAGGCACCACGCGCCTCCGCGGCGGCGAACCCGGCGATCGCGAGGTGGTAGCCCACGAGCTGGGCGGGCAGGACGTAGAGCAGCGGCGCGAGGGGCTCGGACACCGGCGGTAGGCGCAGGACCGTGTCCGCGAGACCGTCGAAGCGGTCCTCACCGTGGGCGGTGACGACGTGCACCCGGCCGCCCCAGCGCCGGGCCTCGGTGGCGGTGTCCACCGTGCGCGGCACGGACGGACCGGTCGGCGCCAGCAGGAACAGCGGCTCGCCCGCCTTCTGCGAGTTGTAGTGGTGGTACTCCTCGACCTGCACGGCCTGGGCGTGCAACGACGTGCACTCCTTGACCTTCGCCGCTCCGATGACCGCCGCCGCGAACGTGGGCCCTCCCGCACAGAACAGCACCATCGTGCTCGCAGCCTCCTGCGCCGCGATCTCGGCGACCGGCGCGTCCAGCTCCCGCAACACCGAGCCCATGACCTCCGGGAGCCCGGCCAGTTCGTGAGCGAGATCGTTGCGCCGGCCACCGATCTCGGCAGCCAGCGCGTACAACAACGCCAGCGCCGCAGTGGACGACTGGGTGGGCCAGCCGACCCGCGTCGCGTCGACGATCAGCGACGCATCGGCCTCGCGGGCAAGGGTCGAGTCGACCGTGTTGGTCAGGCAAACAGTATATGCCCCGCGACTCTGCGCGACCATGACCGCTTCGACGGTCCGTGCCGTCTCACCGGAGCTGGACAGCGCGACGACCGCGGTACGCGCCCCGACCAGCGGCGCGAGGTAGTAGGCGAGCTCCAGGCTCTGCACGGGTTCACACGGCACCCGTAACCCGCTCTCCAGCGCAGCGCGGGCCGCGACCATCACAGCGAGCGAGTCGCCCGCCCCGGCCAGCAGCACGCGGTCGAACCGCCCGGCCATACGTTCGGCGAGAGCCGTCAGAGCAGCGATGTTGCTCGCCAGGGTCCGCCTGATCGCGTCCGGTTGACCGAACATCTCGCCGCGGGTCGCCTCCACCCTGAACCGGCGTCCCGGATCGAGCGGATCGTCGGTCGCCCCGCCGAGAACGGCGGCGTGCTCGGCTCGGGCAACCTCGCCCAGCACCTCTCGCCGGCGTTCGTCGAGGG
>JAYSXW010000121.1:0-16626 GCA_043716935.1 Pseudonocardia sp. | reverse complement strand
GGACGGTTGCCGCACCGGCCGGCGCCACCGGCATCTCACGCTCCGCGCCGGCGCGGCGGTTCACCGCGCTCGTCGGCGAGCCGCCGATGACGTTCCTGGCCGGCTGGCGGCTCGCCCTGGCCGCGGATCTGCTCCCACCAACGCCACCCTGCGCCGTCGCCCGCCAGGTGGGTTACGGCAGCCCGTTCGCGTTGAGCACGGCGTTCAAGCGCGTGCGCGGGGTGAGCCCCGCCGCTACTCGTCCAGGGCGTGCCGTTCCGCGATGAGCACCCGCAGCTTCCCCAGCGCCCGGTGCTGGGTCACGCGCACGGCACCGGCCGTCGACCCGACGACGGTGGCCGTTTCCTCCGCACTGTAGTTCAGCGCGATCCGCAGCACGAGCACCGTGCGGTGCAGCTCCGGCAGCTGCTCCAGGAGCTCGCGCAGCTCAGCCACCTCCGTGCCGAGCACGGCTGCGATCTCGGGCCCGTTGCCGACGTCGACGGAGTCCGGCACGCCCTCCACGGGATCGGACCGGTCCCGCCCTGCGGAGCGGAACGCGTCCGCCACCTTGTTGCGCGTGATCCCGAAGACGAACGCCATCCAGCGCGTCTCATCGGGCCGGAAACGCTTCAGCGCCGCGCAGACGGCGATCAGCACCTCCTGGGCGATGTCCTCCGCCGTGTGCTGGCCGACGCCCCGTGGGCCGATCTTCGCCCGACAGAACCGCACCACCGGCGGATGGATCTGGCGCAGCAGTTCGCCGAGCGCGGCCTCGTCTCCGCGCGCAGCCAGCACAGCCAGCCGGTCGAGTTCGTCATCGCGCCGGGAGGCTTCCGCGCGCTTGGCGTTCCTCCCGTCGGAACAGTCGTCGTTGTCGTCCTCATCCACGTGCTCGTACCCGGCAACGCGCACCGAGAAGCCCCTCCTGCTGTTGGCTGTGGCGAGTGAGTAACTCCGCGCGAGCGCCTCCGGGGTGGGGGAGCGCGGCGGAGTTCGGGGCGCTGCCGTTCCGAGCGCCGGGTCGGCGTCCTGCGGGCAGCGTTGTGCGGTGGGGTGCCCGGAACGCCGTCACCCGGTCGATGTGCCCGTCGAGCCCGGTGGAGTGTTCCGAAGGGCTGAACAGTAGCCCGTCGGTCCGGACTCCGCGGTGTCGGCGGCCGCGACGGTGACCGATTCGAGCGGCCCCCTACACCAGACGTGGCTGGGAGTCACCACTCGGGTCCCGGTCGGCAGCCAGGCACGGGCGTGATCTACACGGCGACCAGCGCGGACGTCTACGTCCACGTCCTGCGGCCTGCCCGGAGTGGTAACAGAAAGTTATCAGTCATTTACGCTGAGCGTCGCGCCCGTACTCGCCGGTAGCTGTAGACGAGCAGCGCGAGGAGGACGACGCCGGAGAGGATCAGGCTCGATCCGGTGGGCCACCCACCGAGCGGCAACGACCGGAACAGACCCCACACCACGCCGGCGGCGAGGAGCCCGAGCCCGGCGAGGATCGATCCGGTGAGGCGCAACGGCGACGACACGCTGTCCTCCGCGGCCTTCATCGCCCGTTCCTGCACGGGCTCGATGTAGCGGTCGACGGTGGGGAACTCGTTGGAGAGCACCAGCAGGCCGGCGAGCACCAGCAACAGCCCCGGCCCCGGGAGCACGAGCAGGGCGATGCCCACGAGCAGGATCAACCCGCCGCCGACGAGCACGGCCGCCCGCTTGGCGGGATTCGACTTCGCCACGTGACCCCCTCTTCCTGCCCGGCCAACGTCCGATCCGGCGGGGTCGTTCCGGGCCCCGTGCGACGATGGGCGCATGCGCTATGTCGAGCACGTCGCCGACCTGGTCGGCAACACGCCCCTCGTCCGGCTCGGCGCGGTTGCGGAGGGCATCGCCGCCCGCGTGCTGGCCAAGGTGGAGTACTTCAATCCCGGCGGCAGCGTGAAGGACCGGATCGCGGTGCGCATGATCGAAGCGGCGGAGGCCTCCGGCGACCTGCGGCCCGGCGGCACGATCGTCGAGCCGACCTCGGGCAACACCGGCGTGGGGCTGGCGATGGTCGCGCAGCGCAAGGGCTACAGCTGCGTGTTCGTCTGCCCCGACAAGGTCAGCGAGGACAAGCGCAACGTACTGCGGGCGTACGGCGCCGAGGTCGTCGTCTGCCCCACGGCCGTCGACCCCGACCACCCCGACTCCTATTACAAGGTCTCCGACCGCCTCGTGACCGAGATCGACGGCGCGTGGAAGCCCAACCAGTACGCCAACCTCGGCAACCCCGAGTCGCACTACCTCGGCACCGGCCCCGAGATCTGGGAGCAGACCGGGGGTGAGATCACCCACTTCGTGGCGGGTATCGGCACCGGCGGCACGATCAGCGGCACCGGACGCTACCTCAAGGAGGTGTCCGACGGTCGCGTGCAGGTGATCGGCGCCGACCCCGAGGGTTCGGTGTACTCCGGCGGCTCCGGGCGGCCCTATCTCGTCGAGGGCGTGGGGGAGGACTTCTGGCCCACCACCTACGACAAGGACATCTGCGACCGGATCCTCGCGGTGTCCGACGGCGACTCCTTCGACATGACCCGCCGCCTCGCGCGCGAGGAGGCGTTGCTCGTCGGCGGCTCGTGCGGGATGGCGACCGTCGCTGCGCTGCGGCTGGCCGCCGAGCTGCCCGCCGAGGCCGTCGTCGTCGTCCTGCTGCCCGACGGCGGCCGCGGCTACCTGGGGAAGGTCTTCAACGACGCCTGGATGTCGGGCTACGGGTTCCTGCCGCCCGCGCAGGGCTCCACGGTCGGCGACGTGCTGCGGCGCAAGGACGGCTCGATGCCCGACCTCGTACACGCCCACCCCAACGAGACCGTCGCCGACGCGGTGCACTACCTGCGGGAGTTCCACGTCTCCCAGATGCCCGTGGTGCGGGCCGAGCCGCCGGTCATGGCGGCGGAGGTGGCGGGCTCGGTCGTGGAGCGCGACATCCTCGACGCCCTGTTCACCGGCCGGGCCAAGCTCTCGGACCGGCTCGAGCACCACATGTCGGGCCCGCTGCCGACCATCGGCGCGGGGGAGGCCCTGCAGACGGCGATGACGGCGTTCGCCACGGCCGACGCGGCCCTCGTCCTGGTCGACGGCAAGCCCGCCGGCGTCGTCACCCGTTCCGACGTCCTGGCGTACCTCGGCAGCTGACCCTCCGCGTAGCGTGGCCGGCATGCGAGGCTTCTCGACCAACGCCATCCACGCCGGCCAGGCGCCCGACCCCAGCACGGGGGCGGTGATCACCCCGATCCATCCGTCGTCCACGTTCGTCCAGGACGGCGTCGGCGGGCTGCGGGAGGGTGGCTACGAGTACTCGCGCAGTGCCAACCCGACCCGCACGGCCCTGCAGGAGTGCCTCGCCGCGTTGGAGGGCGGGCGGCACGGCGTCGCGTTCGGCTCCGGCATGGGCGCCACCGACGTCCTGATGCGGGTGCTGCTGCGTCCCGGCGACCACGTCGTCATTCC
The DNA here is from genome assembly GCA_043716935.1 of Pseudonocardia sp. Classification (GTDB taxonomy): domain Bacteria; phylum Actinomycetota; class Actinomycetes; order Mycobacteriales; family Pseudonocardiaceae; genus Pseudonocardia. The sequence continues at coordinate 13,158 of JAYSXW010000121.1, read as the reverse complement.
GCACGACGCCTACGGAGGCACCTTCCGGCTCGTCGACAAGATTCTCACGCAGTGGGGGATCGAGTACACCCCCGTCGATCTCGGTGACGTCTACGCCCTGCGCGCCGCGCTGCGGCCCTCGACGAGGCTCGTCTGGTGCGAGACGCCCACCAACCCGTTGTTGGGCGTCGCCGACATCGCGGCGCTCGCCTCCGCCGCGAAGGACGGCGGCGCGCGGCTCGTCGTCGACAACACCTTCGCGAGCCCGTACCTGCAGAACCCCCTCGCCCTCGGCGCCGACGTGGTGCTGCACTCCACCACGAAGTACGTCGGGGGTCACTCCGACGTGGTCGGCGGCGCACTCGTGACGAGTGACGACGAGCTGGCCGAACGCATCCTGTTCACCCAGAACTCGGTTGGTTCGGTGCCCGGCCCGTTCGACGCCTGGCTGACGCTGCGCGGCGTCAAGACCCTGGCCGTGCGGATGGAACGCCACTGCGACAACGCCGAGCGGGTCGTCGAGATGCTCGGGCGCCACGCCGCGGTATCGCGGGTGCTCTACCCGGGGCTGCCGTCACATCCCGGCCACGAGGTGGCCGCCAAGCAGATGCGACGGTTCGGCGGCATGGTGTCGTTCGCCCTCGTCGGCGGCCGGGAGGCAGCGCTGCGCCTGTGCGCGGCCACGGAGATCTTCACCCTCGCCGAGTCGCTGGGCGGGGTGGAGTCGCTGATCGAACACCCGGGCGCGATGACCCACGCCTCGGTGGCGGGCTCCGTGCTCGAGGTCCCGGACGACCTCGTCCGCCTGTCGGTGGGTATCGAGGACGCCCAGGACCTGCTGGAGGACCTGCGTACGGCCCTGGCTGCCGCCGGCTGATCAGCCCCTCGTGGAGTCCGCCTCGGCGGGGGCGGGCGAAGCGGGTCCGGGGAGGACGAGATCACCCGCGGCGACGCAGCCGCCTTCCAGCACGTAGCCGCTGTCGAGGTACTCGTAGTGGCCGGGATCGTCGCAGCCGGCCCGCGCAACGGTGGCCACGGCCACTGCGGCCAGCGCGGCCGCGATGATCAGCGGGGCGACGGCCCGCACGCCCACGCCCCTCATCCGGCCTCCTCTGGTGGCGCCCCGCGCGCGCCTTCACGCTGAGGCTACCGGGGTACGGGGGTCGCCCGCCGAACGGTGCGAGGATGCGGTCCGTGACCCTGCCTCCCGTCGGACTGGACGATGTCCTCGCCGCCCGCGAGCTGCTCGCCGGCGTCGTATCGCCCACTCCCGTGGCGGGATCGCGGGCGCTGTCGGAGCTCTGCGGCGGCCCGGTGTGGCTCAAGTGCGAGAACCTCCAGCGCACGGGGTCGTTCAAGATCCGCGGCGCGTACACCCGCCTCGCCCGGCTCGACGCCGCGGAGCGGGCCCGCGGGGTGGTCGCGGCGAGCGCGGGCAACCACGCTCAGGGGGTGGCGCTGGCCGCGCAGATGCTGGGCCTGACGGCAACGGTGTTCATGCCCGAGGGCGCGGCGATCCCCAAGGTCGGCGCCACCCGCGGCTACGGCGCCCAGGTGCACCTCGTCGGCGAGACGATCGAGGGCAGCCTGGCCGCGGCGCGGGAGTTCGCCGATGCCACCGGCGCGGTGTTCGTGCACCCCTTCGACCACGTCGACGTCATGGCCGGACAGGGAACGGTCGGGCTGGAGCTGCTCGACCAGGTACCCGACGTGCGCACCGTGCTCGTCTGCACCGGCGGCGGGGGCCTCCTCGGCGGGGTCGCAGCGGCCGTCAAGGGCCTGCGGCCCGACGTACGGGTGATCGGCGTCCAAGCCGCGGGTGCGGCCACCTGGCCGGCGTCGCTCGCCGACGGCGGGCCCGCCACGCTCGCCTCGATGCGCACCATCGCGGACGGCATTGCGGTCGGCCGCCCGGGGGACCTGACGTTCCCGCAGGTCGCGGGCCTGGTGGACGACATCGTCACCGTCGATGACGACGCGCTGTCCCGAGCACTGCTGCTGTGCCTGGAGCGCGCGAAGATGCTCGTGGAGCCGGCCGGTGCGGCCGCGGTGGCCGCACTGCTGGAGTATCCCCATCGCTTCGACACCCCCGCCGTCGCGGTGCTCTCGGGCGGCAACGTCGACCCACTGGTGCTGCTCCACGTGATCCAGCACGGCATGGCCGCCGCCGCCCGCTACCTGTCGTTGCGAGTGCGGGTGGACGATCGGCCGGGCGCGTTGGCGCAGCTCCTCGGCCTGGTGGGCACGCTGGGCGCCAATGTGCTCGACGTCGAGCACTCCCGGATCTCGGGCTCCCTGCCCCTGGGCGACGTGGAGGTGGTGCTGGCCCTGGAGACCCGCGGCCCCGAGCACTGCGCCGCCGTCGTGGCGGCCCTGCGCAGTGCCGGTCACGCCGTGTTCGACGCGACCGGCGGGCAGGAGCTGTAGCTAGACGCGGAAGGGTTCCGCCGACACCAGCGAGACCTTCATGCTGCCGCCCTCGGGCAGCGCGTACTCGCGGGTGTCGCCGACGTGGGCGCCCAACAGGGCCGCGCCGAGCGGGGAGTTCGGCGAAATGACGTCGAGATCGCCGCGGCGGCCCTCCTCGCGCGAGCCGAGCAGCACCGTCTCGGTGTCGTCGTCGCCGTCGTAGCGCAACTTGAGGACCATGCCCGGCGACGCGGTGTCGGAGCTGGTGGGCGCCGTGCCGACCTGCGCGGTGCGCAGCAGCTCCTGCAGCTGACGGATGCGCCCCTCCTGCTGGCCCTGCTCCTCGCGCGCGGCGTGGTAGCCGCCGTTCTCCTTGAGATCGCCCTCCTCGCGCCGGGCGTTGATCTCGGCCGCGATGACGGGGCGGTTCGCGATCAGCTCGTCCAGCTCGTTCTTGAGCCGGCCGTAGGCCTCCTGGGTCAACCAGGTCACCTGCGTGTCCGTCACGGTCATCACTCCTCCAGCCTGTCCAGGTCTGTGCAACCACGGGCGGTACGCCCGTCAACGGGCGTCACCCGGTTGCGGGAGCGCCCGACCCGTGGGCGGCACAGGCCCCGAGTAAGTAAAAACACGACCCGCCTGCGGGCCGTGTGCACTTCACGGTAACACCTTGCCAGCCGCTCGTCGCAGCCTTTCGACGAACGGTCAGTGCCTCACGGAAGTTCCCGCCGAACGTATCGGTGCTGGTCACGGAGGTACGGCCAAGTGGTCCGCAGGGGTCCGGACCCACGGGGAGTGCCACCGTAACGGCTGAGCGGTGTCGCCGCGAACTGTGCCGCCGAGGGGGTCCACACCGCCCGCATGCGGCTGGCGACCGGCGCGCGGAGTCACCGATCGTGATGGGGAAGCACAGGCGGACCCCGTGCGTTGGACCGGACGACGCGCAGAGTGTCGGTACCGTCTGCCACGATCGACACCGCACCGCCCGTACCACCTATGCCCCTCGGAAGGACCGCGGACGACCTCATGTTCCCCCACTCGAACGGCAGCCGCTCCCACGACAGCGGCCCCCAGGACAGCGGCCCCCACGACAGCGGCCCGTTGCGACTGCTGTCCGTGCACGCCCACCCCGACGACGAGTCCAGCAAGGGCGCGGCCTCGTCGGCCCGCTACGTCGCCGAGGACCAGGAGGTCATGGTCGTCACCTGCACGGGCGGCGAGGCCGGCAGTGTCCTCAACCCCGCGATGGACCGGCCCGAGATCCTGGCCACGATGTCCGAGGTCCGCCGCGCGGAGATGGCACGGGCCGCGGAGATCCTGGGTGTGCAGCACCGCTGGCTGGGCTTCGTCGACTCCGGCCTGCCCGAGGGAGATCCGCTGCCGCCGCTGCCCGAGGGCTGCTTCGCCCTCGTCGACACCGACGAGGCGGCGACCCCGCTGGTGGCGCTCATCCGCGAGTTCCGCCCGCACGTGCTCGTCACCTACGACGAGAACGGCGGCTACCCGCACCCCGATCACATCAAGACCCACCAGATCTCGATGGTGGCCTTCGACGCGGCGGGCGACCCGGATCGCTACCCCGGCACGGGCGACCCCTGGCAGCCGTTGAAGCTGTACTACTCCCATGGCTTCTCCAAGGCCCGGCTGATCGCGTTCCACGAGGCTCTCGGGGTCCGCGGCATCGAGTCGCCCTACGGCGAGTGGCTGGAGAACTGGAAGGACCGCCCCGACCCGGGGGAGCGCGTCACCACCCGCGTCGAGTGCGCGGAGTGGTTCCCGGTGCGCGACGAGGCCCTCAAGGCCCACGCCACCCAGATCGACCCGACCAGCCGCTGGTTCGTCGTGCCGCACGAGATTCAGCGGGAGGTATGGCCCACGGAGGACTACGAGCTGGTGCGCACGCTCGTCGAGTCGCCGGTGCCTGAGGACGACCTGTTCGCCGGCATCCGGGCCGACGTGGCGGTGAGCCCCGGCGTAGCGTGACACGGTGCTCATCGACCTCGGTACGGTTCATCCGGGCACTCGCGCTCTCGTGTCGGTTCCCGCCCAGGATCCGGCTCCGCCGCCCGGTCAGGGTGAGGAGTTCGGCAAGGCGTCGCCGATCGCGCTCGTCCTGATCCTGCTGCTGGCCCTGGCCACAGGGCTGCTGATCGTCTCGATGACCCGCCACCTCAAGAAGGTGCCTGCGAGCTTCGACGACGAGACGGAGCCGGACACGGCCGAGGATGCCGGGACCGACCGCGCCTGACAGGCTGGCCGACATGCCGAACCGGCTCGCCACCGCCACCAGCCCGTACCTGCTCCAGCACGCCGACAACCCCGTCGACTGGTACCCGTGGTCCGACGAGGCGTTCGCCGAGGCGGCCCGCCGCGACGTCCCGGTGCTGCTGTCGATCGGCTATGCCGCGTGCCACTGGTGCCACGTCATGGCGCACGAGTCGTTCGAGGACGACGCCACCGCGCAGCAGATCAACGACGGTTTCGTCGCGATCAAGGTCGACCGCGAGGAGCGGCCCGACATCGACTCCGTCTACATGGCGGCCACCCAGGCCATGACCGGGCAGGGCGGCTGGCCGATGACGTGCTTCCTCACGCCCGTCGCGGAGCCGTTCCACTGCGGCACCTACTATCCGCCCGCCCCGCGCCAGGGCATGCCGTCGTTCGGGCAGCTCCTCGACGCGATCACCCGCGCGTGGAGCGAGGACGGGGACCGGGTCCGCGGCGCGGCTGGGCAGATCGCGGCCCGGCTCTCGGACAATGCGGCTGCGTCGCTGCCGGCGGCATTCCTCGACGCCGACGCGCTGGGCCGCGCGGCCGCCACGCTCGGCGCGGGTTTCGACGCGCAGTTCGGCGGGTTCGGTGGGGCGCCCAAGTTCCCACCGTCGATGGCGCTCGAGTTCCTGCTGCGCCACCACGAGCGCACCGGCTCGGACGACGCGCTGAGCCAGGCGTCGATCACGTGCGAGCGGATGGCGCGCGGCGGGATGTACGACCAGCTCGCCGGCGGTTTCGCCCGCTACAGCGTCGACGCCCGGTGGGTCGTGCCGCACTTCGAGAAGATGCTCTACGACAACTCCCTGCTGCTGCGGGTGTACGCGCACCTCGCGCGCATGGCCGCGGCCGGCGCCGGCGAGCCGGGCATCGACGCCGTTGCGTCACTTGCCCTACGGGTGGCCGACGACACCGCCACGTTCCTGCTGCGGGACCTGCGGACGGCCCACGGGGGGTTCGCCTCGGCGCTCGACGCCGACGCCGACGGTGTGGAGGGCCTGACCTACGCCTGGACGCAGGCCCAGCTGCGTGAGGTACTCGGCGACGACGACGGGGTGTGGGCGGCCGAGCTGCTCACCGTCACCGGGACGGGGACCTTCGAACACGGCTCGTCCACGTTGCAGCTGCTCGCCGACCCCGACGACACCGCGCGGTGGCACCGGGTGCGCGCCGCGCTGCTGGCCGCCCGCGACACTCGTCCGCAGCCCGCGCGCGACGACAAGATCGTGACGGCCTGGAACGGTCTGGCGATCCAGGCGCTCGCCGAGGCGGGGGCGGCGCTGGGGCGGCCGGACTGGGTGACGGCAGCCGGCGAGGCCGCCGACCTGCTGCTCGACCGGCACGTCGTCGACGGCCGGTTGCGCCGGACGTCGCGCGACGGTGTCGTGGGCGCGGCGTCGGGGGTGCTGGAGGATCACGCGTGCTTGGCCGAGGGCCTGCTGGCGCTGCACCAGGCCACCGGCGACCCGGGCCGGCTCACCGCGGCGACCGCGTTGCTCGACATTGCGCTGGAGCACTTCGGCGGCGGGTCGGGCGTCTTCCACGACACCGCCGACGACGCCGAGGCCCTGCTGCACCGCCCCCGCGAGCTGACCGACAACGCCACCCCGTGCGGCAGCTCCGCCCTCGCGTCAGCGCTGCTCACGGCGTCGGCGTTGGTGGCGCACGGCGGCAACCGAGCGAGCAATCAGAACTACCGCGACGCGGCCGAGGCGGCCGTGGCCGAGGCCGGCACCCTGGCCGAGAAGCACCCGCGGTTCGCCGGGCACTGGCTCACAGGTGCGGAGGCGATGGTGCGGGGGCCGTTGCAGGTCGCGGTGGTCGGGCCCGGGGCCGCGCTGCTGAGCTCCGACCTGCTCGCCTGGGCGCGCCACATCGCCCCGGGCGGTACCGTCGTCGTCGCCGGGGAGCCGGACGCTCCCGGGGTCCCGCTGCTGGCCGACCGCCCGCTGGTGGGAGGCGCTCCCGCCGCGTACGTGTGCCGGGGTTCCGTATGCGATCGGCCGGTGACCAGCACCGAGGAACTCACGGCGAGCCTGGTGCTGCGGGCGTAGAGGCGGCGTTCTCGCGGCCGGCCGGGAACGGAACGGCGTCGCCGCCGTGTTCGCCATCGGCGGCGGCACCGTCCTGCTCGCCGCGACGCTGGGCCTGGTCCGCGATGGCGCCGCGGCCCGGGAACGACCGCGGCCACCCGGCAGCGCGCCGTCGCCGAGCACGAGCACCGGGGAGGACGGGCCGCCGCCCTCAGGTCCCCGGCTGCACCAGCCCCGCGTCGTAGGCGAAGATCGTCGCTGGACCCGGTCGCGCAGGTGCAGCTTGCCCAGCACGTTGTTCATGTGCGTCTTGACCGTGCTCGCACCGACGACCAGCGCCTCGGCGATCTCGCCGTTGGACAGGCCGCGGGCCGCCAGCGTCAGGACCTCCCGCTCGCGCGGCGTGAGCAGGCCGACCTCGGCGGGGTCCGGGACCGGGCGGGGGGCCGAGCGGACGGATTCCTCGATCAGCCGCCGGGTCACCTGCGGCGCGAGCAGGCTCTCCCCGCCTGCGACCACGCGCACCGCGGTGATGATCTCGTCGGGCTCGGCGTCCTTGAGCAGGAAGCTGCCGGCCCGCTGCCCGATCGATGCCAGGTCGGCGAGCACGAGTCCCTGCAGCTCGCGCATGACGCGGGCGCGTTCCCCGCGCACGGCGTACTCGGCGTTGCGACGGACCCGCTCGGCAACCCGCCGGGCACGGCGTCGGCGGGCCAGCCCGACGCCCCAGGCCGGCGCCAGCAAGGCGACGTAGGCGAGGGCGAACCCAACTACGATTATGAAAATAACGAGAAACTGTACTTGCCGGTCGCCGCAGACACCAGAATGATTCCCAGAGTCGGGGCGACGACGATCGCGAGAGCGGCCGCCAGCACCGACCAGGAACGATGCCGGGCGACCTGGTAGACCACGGGGAGAGACGCGGCCAGACCGGTGAGGAACGCGATGCGGCCCCACATCGACGGCCCGCCCGAGGGGAGGACGGCAGCCCGCTGCAGCAGATCATCGGTGACGTACGTCGTGACGGTCACCACCGCGAGCGCCACCGGCGCGGCCCGGCACCACAGCACCGGTAGGGCCGTGAGCAGGACGACCATCACGTCGAGCACCATCCCGGGGAGCGCGGCCCGGCTCTCGACCGCGGACCCGGCCAGCGCGACCACGACACCACCGACCAGGGCGGGGCGGGGCCGAGCGCCGTCAGCAGCTCCACCCGGCCCGGGACCCACGCTCGCCGGGGGGACGTCCACGCCGCGGACAGTAACGGGCGACCCGACCGGGTGACTCCCCACCCGGATCGACGACCGTCTCCACCACCGGGTGGAGGACGCCGCCGGCCACGGGCGGTGGCGTCACCGGCGTGGGCCGCAACAGCGACGCCTTCGGACCCGGACGACCCCGCCTGGCGGATGTCGTCGTCGCTGCGGTGTTCACGGTCGTGGCGATCGTGAATCTCGTCGGCGAGACGGTGTACGGCGGGTCGGAGCTCGTCTGGGACGCGCGGGGCACCTGGTGGGCCGTGATGACCACGTCGGTCGCGGTGGCACTGGCCTGGCGCCGGCGGCGGCCGCTGGTCGCGGTCGTGGTGGCGCTCGTCGCGGTGTCGACGACCGACCCGCCCCGCGGCTCGCTGCTGGTCCTCTGGCTCGGAGTCATCTGGTGCGTGATCGTCGCGGGCGCGGTGCTCCACGGTTCGTGGACGACACTGGTGGCGGCCGTCCTCGCCGCCGGCTCGATCGCCGTGGTCGGCGCCACCGTCGGCTGGGGGGTCGCCGTCGCCGCCGCGAGCTCGCCGTCCAGCGCCGCGACTGGGCGGAGGAGCGGCGCGCCGTCGAGCAGGAGCGGGTCCGCATGGCCCGCGAGCTGCACGACGTGGTCGCGCACCACGTGAGCGGCATCGTCGTCGCGGGCGGGGCGGCGATGCGCGTCCTGGACCGCGACCCCGACACCGTGCGCGAGACGCTGCGGACGATCGCCGAGTCGGCGTCCCGCACCGCCGACGCGATGCACCGGATGATCACCAACGGCGAGGACGGCGCGGACGTCGCACGGGACGGCGGTCTCGACGGGGCGCAGCCCGGCCTGCCCGGCCTGCCCACCTCGTCGAGCGCTTCACCCATACCGGGTGCTCCGTCGAGCTCGGCACGACCGGTGACCTGAGCACGGTGCCACCCGACGCGAGCCTGTCGGTGTACCGCATCGTCCAGGAGTGCCTCACCAACAGCCTCAGGCACGCCGGACCGGTCCCCGTCACCGTGCGCGTGCAGCGCGCCTCCGACAGCATCGTGGTGCGCGTCGACGACACCGGGCCGCGGCCGGACGTTCCCCTCGCCCCGCTGCGGGGCACCGGGCAGGGGCTGGTCGGGATGGCCGAGCGGGTGGCGATCTTCGGCGGCACGCTCGTCCACGGTCCACGGTCCACGGTCCCCGGCCCGGCGGAGGATGGTCGGTGCACGCCTCCCTACCCCTGGGTCGACCCGCAGCCGGCTGATCTCCACCCGGCGGTGGAGCCCCCCCGTCCCCGGGTGGATCACCGAGATCGGACGCTGGGTCGATCCGCCGGACCCCTGATCGACGCCAGGCTCTCCCCCATCACCAGGAAGCCTCCACGAGGGAGGCGCGGTGACGAGGAGGGGATCATGTCCGTGATCCATGTCAACGGGCTCGTCAAGCGCTACGGGCGCCGCGACGTCGTCGGTGACCTGTCCTTCGAGGTGCCGGCCGGCTCGGTCACGGCGTTCCTCGGGCTCAACGGTGCCGGGAAGACCTCGACGCTGCGCGTCCTGCTCGGGCTCGCCGCGCCGACCCGGGGCAGCGCCACCGTCTTCGGCCGCCCCTGACCACCCGGCCCGCCGCGTCGGCGCCGTGCTCGAGGCCAACGCCGCCCACCCGGGCCGCTCCGGCCCGCGGGCGCCTCACCGCGGCCGGCGGCGTACCCCGGCGCCAGATCCCCTCCGTGCTCGACCGCGTCGGGCTCACCGCCGCCGCCGACGCCCGGGTGAAGACCTACTCGCTCGGCATGGAGCAGCGCCTGGCCCTCGCGACGGCCCTGCTCGGCAGCCCCGAGCTCCTGATCCTCGACGAACCCACCAACGGGCTCGACCCGGCCGGCGTGCGCGACCTGGTGCGCCAGTACGCCGCCGCCGGTGGGACGGTGCTCGTCCCCAGCCACCAGCTCGCGGAGATCGCCCAGGTCGTCGACCGCGCGGTCGTCATCCACGAGGGCCGGCACGTCGGGTCCGGCCCGATCGGTGAGCTCACCGCCGGCCATGACTCGCTCGAGGACGCCTTCTTCGCAGCAGCGGCGCGTCGTCGAGGACGTGTCCAGCAGGACTGCTCGGTCCTCGCGATGCCTGCGGACCACGAGTTCACCAGCGGCCAACCACCGGACCACGTCGAGCAGTGGTGTAATGTAGTAATTACTGCAAGACGACGATCACGGAGGCACGAGATGTCGGGACGTATGCATCGTGGTTGGGGTGGACCGGCGCGTGGTGGGCGCGGTCCGGGACGCGGCGGATGGCAGCAGGCCGACCTGCCCGACGCCGACGAGTCGGCGGCCTGGCTGCGCGGGCGGCTGCCCGACGGCTGGTTCGTGGGCGCGCCGGAGGTGACGGTGGACCGGGAGGAGATCGTCATCGTCGGGCAGCTGCCCGGTGTCGAGGGCGCCGCTGACACCGAGGCCGGCCGGGCCGACAGGGCCGCCGCGGTGGCGGGCCGGATCTCCCGGTTCCGCGAGACGACCCGTGAGGAGCGTGTGGAGATCGCGCGCCAGGCCGAGAACCGTTACGGCCGCAAGGTGGCGTGGGGGGCGAGGATCGGCGAGGACGTCGAGCTGTTCACCGTGGCGTCGGTGCCGGTGATGACGCGGTTGCGGCAGCCGGAGCGAATCGTGTTGGACACGTTGGTGGATTCAGGTGTGGCCCGTTCGCGGTCCGACGCGCTGGCCTGGGCTGTGCGTCTGGTCGGGGAGCACGCCGATGAGTGGCTCGGTGAGCTGCGCGAGGCGATGGCGAAGGTCGACGATTTGCGCGCGAAGGGCCCCACCGGCGACGCCCCGGCCGACGAGGAGTAGCCGGTCAGAACAGGATGAGCCAGATCGCGACGTGATGGCAGATCGCGGCCAGCACCGTCGCGGCGTGGAAGAACTCGTGGTAGCCGAAGATGGTGGGCCACGGGTTCGGCCGCTTCGTCGCGTAGAACACCGCGCCCACGGTGTAGAGCGCGCCCCCGGTGAGCAGGAGCACGAGCGCGGCGACCCCGCCGCCCACGAGCATCGCCGGAATGACGAAGACGGCCGACCAGCCGAGGGCGACGTAGATCGGCACGCCCACCCAGGCCGGCGCGTTCGGCCACAGCGCCTTCAGCACGATGCCGGCAAGGGCCCCGGCCCACACCACGACGAGCACCCAGGTGTTGGTGCCCGGTTCCATCGCCAGCACGGCCACCGGCGTGTACGTGCCGGCGATGAACAGGAAGATCATCGAGTGGTCGAGGCGTTTCATGATCGTTCGACTGCGTGTGGTGCGCCAGGTCCGCCGGTGATAGAGCGCGCTCGTGCCGAACAGCCCGAGGATCGTGATGCTGTAGACGGAGGTGGCGAGCGCGGCCAGACCGCCGACCAGTGACGCGGACACCGCGATCAGGGTGGCACAGGCCGCAATCGAGACGGCGAACGACCAGAAGTGGAGCCAGCCGCGCAACCGCGGCTTGACCGGCGGTATTTCGACGGTACCGGTGCTCACCGGACCGAGATTACGGCACCGTCGGCTGCGCCGCCCTGTCGTCGCGGCGGACGCCGCCACGGTCGGTCCGTCGATGCTCCGACGGGCGTAGGCTCACGGCTCGTGGGTGTGCGCGAGCTGCTCTACTCGCTCTACGAGCGCCGACTGAGCCGCGCGCTGGGCGGTGCGATCGACGCCCGCCCCCGTCACGTTGCGTTGATGCTCGACGGCAACCGCCGCTGGGCGCGGGACGCCGGCTTCACCGACGTGAACGACGGTCACCGTGTGGGTGCGGCCAAGATCGCCGACCTGATGGGGTGGTGCGAGGAGGCCGGCGTCGAGGTCGTGACGCTGTTCCTGCTCTCCACCGACAATCTCACCCGGCCTGCGGACGAGCTGGAACCGCTTCTGGAGATCATCGCCGACGTCGTCGACGAGCTGAGCGGGCCGTCGGCGCGGTGGCGACTGCGGGTGGTCGGAGCGCTGGACCTGCTGCCCCGGGCCCTGGCCGACCGGCTGTCGGTGGCGGCAGCACGCACCGTCGGGCGGTCGGGCCTGGAGCTGAACGTGGCGGTCGGCTACGGAGGCCGGCAGGAGATCGCCGACGCCGTGCGCAAGCTGCTGTTGCAGCACGCTGAATCGGGCACCTCCATCGAGGAACTCGCCGAGGTGCTCGACGTCGACCACATCGCCGCGCACCTCTACACCTCCGGCCAACCCGATCCCGACCTGGTGATCCGCACGTCCGGGGAGCAGCGGCTCTCGGGATTCCTGTTGTGGCAGTCGGCGCACTCGGAGTTCTGGTTCTGCGAGGCGTACTGGCCGGAGTTCCGCCGCGTCGACTTCCTGCGCGCGCTGCGCGACTACGCGGCGCGGCACCGTCGTTTCGGGTCCTAGGAGCGCGCGCTCCCGCGCCACTTACGGTGTCGCCGTGCAGCCCGCCGGCCCGATCGACCGCTATGTGACGCTCGTGCGAGCGCTCGACCGGCTGCTGCCCGGGGTGCTCGACGAGCCGGATCCGGTGCGCGGGCCGCTCCTGGGAGCGGGGACACTCGTGCGCGGGGCCGGCCGGCTGGCCGACGAGCTGCCCGACGCCCTGGGCCCCGACCGGGTGGCCTTCCTCCGCGCCCAGCTCACCGCCGTGGAGTGGACGGCGCGGCGGCTCGCGGGCCAGGGCGTCGGCTTCGTCGACGAGGTGGCCAGCACCTACGGCGTCCGCATCGCACCCGGGGACGTCGAGGTCTACCGCGTCGCCCACCGCCGGCTCGACGAGCTGTTGCCCGGCGCCGGACCGCTCGCGTCGCGGCTGGCCGAGCATCGCCGCGAAGACGGCGTGCCGCACGAGCGCCTGGCCGACGCGGTGCGGGCGCTGGCGGACGTGCTGCGGGAACGGTCGGCCGCCGTGGTCGCGCTGCCGGCCGGCGAGGTCGTGCAATTCCGGGTCATCGACGCGGCGCCGTGGAGCGCGCTGCACCGCTATCTGGGCGGATACCGCTCGGTCGTCACCGTCAACGCGGGGGCCCGGCCGCGCTTCGGCCAGCTCACCCAGCTCGTCGCCCACGAGGCCTATCCCGGCCACCACGTCGAGCGGTGCCGTGCCGAGGCCGGGCCGGGCCACCCCGAGCAGGCCATGGTGCTCGCCACATCGCCACAGAGCCTGCTGGCCGAGGGCGTCGCGGAGCTGGGCCTGACGGCCGTCCTTGGGCCCGGATGGGGAAGCCTCGCCGCGGCCGTGCTCGCCG
>JAYSXW010000013.1:0-2214 GCA_043716935.1 Pseudonocardia sp. | reverse complement strand
TGCAGCGTCTGATCGAAGGTCCGGACGTCGATGGACGGCGAGTGCTGGTGGTGGAGGACACCTCCACCACCGGGTCGTCGGTGCTCACCGCGGTACGCGCTGTCCGCGACGCCGGGGGCGAGGTCGTGGGTGTCGTCACCGTCGTGGATCGGGACACCGGCGCCCGCGAGGCCGTCGAGGCCGAGGGGGTGCCGTATCGGGCGCTGCTCGGCCTGGCCGATCTCGGCCTGACCTGAGCAGCGCCCGGTACGGCACCCCAGAGTCGTGCTAGCCGACGGTGATCCGCACCGAGTCGAACGCTGGTGCCTGGTTGGCGCGGGTCATCATCGGGATGCGGTGCGAGCCGTCACCCGCCCACGCCAAGCACTGCAGCTCGCCGGCCTTCTTGATGCCCGGCACCGCAATGGTGACCGTGTCCGGTGCGGCGCCACCCTTGTTGTCCTGGGTGGCGATGAAGGACTCCGGGACGGCGGACGAATCGGGGGCCTCGGTGGTGGAGGCGAGGATCCGGCACTCGGTGTGGAAGTGGCCCTGCTGTATGCCGTTGGCGTCGAGGAACGAGCTATCCAGGTAGTACCCGCCGGCCTTCGCGCCGAGGAACTGGTTGCGCCTGAGGTTGCGAGTGCTGACCTTCAGCTCGAACGCCTGACCGACCTTCACCTCCTTCGGGGCGGACGTGATCAGCAGCGACGGCGACTTGTCCACGGCCGCGATCTCGCCAAACGCGGTCTTGACGCAGGCGGGGGAGATCTCGAAGCCGGTGTGCGGAGGGAGTTTGCTCGTCGAGCAGTCGCTGCCGAGGGTCTCCAGACCGTTGTTCTTCGGAGCCGGGGTGGCGGTGGGCGCCGCCGTAGCGGTGGGATCCACCGACGCCGTGGGGTCTGCCGACGCGGTGGGGTCGGCGGATGCCGTCGGGTCCGCGGAGGCGGTGGGGTCCGCGGATGCGTCGGGCGCCGCGGACGCGGACGCGGACGCGGACGCCGATCCGGACGCGCTCGGCCCCGACTGCGGGGTCGGCGAACTCGGGTCGGGCTCGGTGTTGCCGACGGGAATCACCACCGGATCGGTGGTGATCGCATTTCCACCGTGGTTCTGGTGGCCCGTCTGGGTGGGGAGGGCGCCGTTGGCGGTGGGCAGCGGATAGTCGCAGGCGGTGGGCAGGAGGCAGACGACCAGCGCCGCAGCGGTGGCGGCCAGCGTGCGGCGCGCCCGATCTCGGACGGTGGGGGAGAGGGACATGGGAGGAGCTCCGATCGGGGAACGGAAGCGGCGTCGGGCCGGGCGGCCCGGGCCGATGGCGGCGCGGATGCGGGGAGCTAGCGCCGTACTGCGTGTCTGGACCGCTTGTGGTTGGCGGTGCGGTGCGAACCCGGGTCCGGCACCAGCCGATGAGATCCGGTGTCGGCGGGCCGGCCGCCGAGGTAGCGACTGTGGAGACGTTCGCCGGGGTAGCGGTCGTCGGCGAGATCGTCGGTCGGGTAGTGGTCGGCGGCGTGGAGGTGCTCGTCGTACCGTGGCGGAGTGACTCGTTGGTCGGGGACGTAGCTTGATCCGGGCCGTCGCTCGACCCGGGTCTGGACCCGGGGCTCGGAGCGGCTCGAGCGCTCGGGGACGGGGCACTCGGGGGTGCGGTGATCGGGGATGGGCCGCTCGGGAGCGACACGCTCGGCCCGCCGCGTGCCCCGCGTCGACCGGTGACCGGCCACGACGGGCTGCGGGCCGGTGTCGGACCGGATCCGGTAGGTGCCGGAATTGCTGACCTCGCTGTAGGTCGGCCCCGGCTCCACCGTTCGTGGCTCGGGCGGGGCAGCCAAGGCGGCCACCGGCGCGAACGCCGGTAGGGACATGGCCGGCACCCGAGGTGCCACGGTGATGCGTTCCTGCCGGGAGCGCCCCCGGGTGCGCAGCAGCGAGATCAGAGCGATCGCACCGAGGACGGCCGCGATGAACACCGAGATCGGGACGACGAGGTCACCCGGTCCGGTGGCTCCCGATAGCAGGCCCGGCGACGGCGGCGCGGGTAGCGCCGAGTAGTCCACCAGGCCGGTGCTCTCGAGATACACGTGGTGCCGGCTGACGAACTCGTCGGCGGTGACGGCGAACTGGCGAATCAGATCGTTGCGGGTGGAGGTCCGGACCTGCGCGATGAGCGGCAGCACGATGCCGTGGGCCAGGCGCAGTGTCTGGACGAACTTGTGGTCGTAGTCCGAGCCG
>JAYSXW010000120.1:0-16633 GCA_043716935.1 Pseudonocardia sp. | reverse complement strand
AGCCGACGTGCTGGGGTGGCACCCGGGAGACGATGCGCTCCCCCGCGAGGCGCGGTCGGCTTTCACCCCACGCGGGGGCCTGGTGCTGCACCGGGTGGCGTACGCGGGCCGCCCGATCGTCCACCGGGCGTCGCTGGCGGAGATGTACGTGCCGCCGGGGCGCGCGCGTCGGGCCGGCAGTGGCCGTCGGCGGCCTGGGCCAGCACGTTCGCCGACTTTGGCGTCACGGTGCACCATGCGGCCCGTCTGCGTGGAGCACTTCCCGCAAGTCGGGGCCGTCGATGAGCGGCGTGTCGATGTCGAGCCGGCCGTTGCCGTCACCGAAGTTGCACTATTACAACGATGTTCGGGTACCGCAGCCGCGCGACCATCCGCGCCCCGCAACGGAAAACCGGGCGCCCGCGTCACCGCGGACTGCTCGAGCGGGACCTCGAGTGCCACGACCCGGTCGTCCGCCGGCGCCGGCCGTCACCGTATCGGCTGACTCCCCGAGGGCCTCACCTGCGCCGCAGCAGCGCCACGCACTCGAAGTGCTGCGTCATCGGGAACGCGTCGAACGCGCGCAGCTCCGCCAGCTCGTATCCCCGGGTGGCGAACAGGGCGACGTCACGGGCGAGCGACGCCGGGTCGCAGGCGACGTGCACGATCCGGACGGGCTGTCGTGCACACAGCGACTCGACCAGCTGGCGGCCCAGTCCCTTGCGGGGCGGGTCGGCGACGATGACGTCCGGTGTGCTGTCGAGCTTGTCGACGAGCCGTTCGACGCGCCCGACCCGCCAGCCCACCTGCGGCAGGTCGGCCAGCGCGGCCCGCCCGTCAGCGACGGCCTGGCGCGAGGACTCCACCACGGTGACCCCGCCGTCCGGCCCGACCTGTGCTGCCAGGACGGCGGCGAAGAGCCCGACGCCGCCATAGAGGTCCCAGGCGACGCCCCCGGCAGGTGCCCGCGCCCACTCCCCCACCACCGCGGCGAGGGCGTCGGGCAGGGCGGGATGAACCTGCCAGAACACGCCGGAGGACAGCCGCCACTCGCGCTGCGTGCCACCGACACCCGCCCGCTGCACGGAGGGGCCGTCCTCGGGGAAGCCTCCGCCGTGTGGGCCGGGGGCGTCGACGTGCACGGCGCCGTCGGCGTCCCTCGCGACCTCGACCTCGCCGCCCGGCTCGAACGGGTGGGCGAGCACCGGCGGCAGCACTCCGGGCACCGTGATCCGGCAGTCCGATATCGGCAGGACGTCGTGGCTGCGGTGGGCCCGCAGCCCGGCCCTGCCCTGTTCGTCGACGGCCAGGCGCACCCGGTGCCGCCACCCCAGTGCGCCGCCCGGCAGCTCCTCCACCAGGGTCGGTCGCACGATGCCCGCCAGGCGCTGGAGCTGCTCGGCCAGGACATCGGCCTTGAGGGCTCGCTGCGCGGCGGGATCGACGTGCTGGAAGTCGCAGCCCCCGCAGCCGCCCGCTCGGGCCCAGCTGCACGGCGCCGGCACCCGGTCCGGCGAGGCCCGCAGCACGGCGACGGCGTCGGCCCGGCAGAACGCGCCGCCGGCGTCCTCGTCGACGACCGCCCGCACCCGCTCACCGGGCAGCGCGTGCCGGACGAACACGACCCGGCCCTCGTGGCGGGCAACGCAGTGGCCACCGTGCGCGACCGGCCCGACGTCGAGCTCCAGGACGCGGTCGGTCCAATCCAGGGCGGAGACGACGGCCGTCATCGTCGCGTCACGGGGGCCGGAGCCGGCTCCACCACGGGCGCCACGGGCTCGTACCCCCGCCGCGACGACCCGGGTGGCGTCTCGGGCCGGCGCGTCACGACCCGCTCCGACGACGCAAGCTGCCACGGCACGTTCGTCACCATCACCCCGGGCTGGAACAGCAACCGGGTCTTGAGCCGCAGCGCGCTCTGGTTGTGCAGGATGTGCTCCCACCAATGCCCGACGACGTACTCCGGGATGAACACGGTGACGACGTCGCGCGGGTTGCTCGACCGGATTCGCCTGACATAGTCGAGCACCGGCTTGGTGATCTCCCGGTAGGGCGACTCGACGACCTTCAGCGACACCGGGATCTTGCGCCGCTCCCAGTCCTGCATCAGACGCTTCGTGTCGGCCTCGTCGACGTTGACGGTGACGGCCTCCAGCACGTCGGGCCGGGTGGCGCGCGCATAGGCGACGGCCCGCAGCGTCGGCTTGTGTAGCGTCGAGACCAGCACGATGGCATGGTTGCGCGAGGGCAGGACGTTGTCCTCGTCCCCGGCGGCGAGCTCGGCCGAGACCCGGTTGTAGTGCTTCTGGATCGCGAGCATCAGCACGTAGAACATGCCCATCGCGGCGATCGCGATCCACGCGCCGCGGGTGAACTTCGTGATCAGCACGATCACCAGAACGACGCCGGTCATGACGGCGCCGAACCCGTTGATCGCCTGCGACCGTCGCATCCTCGCCCGCGTGCCCGCGTTCGTCTCGGTCGCGAGCAGCCGGTTCCAGTGCCGCAGCATGCCGATCTGGCTGAGCGTGAACGAGGTGAACACCCCGACGGTGTAGAGCGCGATCAGGCGCGTGACCTCCGCCTGGAAGCCGATGACCAGCACGATCGCGACTGCGGCGAGCACAAGGATGCCGTTGGAGAACGCCAGCCGGTCGCCGCGGGTGTGCAGCTGACGGGGCAGGTAGCGGTCCTGCGACAAAATGGAACCGAGCACCGGGAAGCCGTTGTAGGCGGTGTTGGCCGCGAGCACCAGGATCAGGGCCGTGACGACGACGACGAAGAAGAAGCCGGGCCGGAAGTCGGCGAACACGGCGTCGGCGAGCTGGGCCACGAGCGTCTGCTGGACGTAGTCCGCCGGTGCGCCGGCGATCTGCCGGTCCGGGAACTCCGCGATCTTCGCGCCGGTCAGCTGGGCCAGGACGATCAGCCCGGAGAACATCGTGATCGAGATGCCGCCGAGCAGCAGCAGGGTGGTGGCCGCGTTGCGCGACTTCGGCTTCTGGAACGCCGGGACGCCGTTGCTGATCGCCTCGACGCCCGTCAGCGCCGCGCAGCCCTGCGTGAACGAGCGCAGCACCAGCAGTACCAGCGCCAGGCCGGTGAAGGTGTCGCCCTCGGCGACCAGTTCCAGCGACGCGCTGGGCGCCTGCACGGTCTCCCCGAACACCAGGATCCGCGTCAGCCCCCAGAGGACCATGGTGCCGATGCCGACCATGAACGCGTAGGTGGGGATCGCGAACGCGGCACCCGACTCGCGGATGCCGCGCAGGTTCACCGCCGTCAGGAGCACGATCGCGACCACCGCGAACTGCACCTTGTGCGTGGCGACGTACGGGATCAGCGCTCCGATGTTCGCCGCGGCCGCCGAGATCGACACGGCGACGGTCAGCGTGTAGTCCACCAGCAGGGCGCTCGCGACGGTCAGTCCGGCGCGGCGCCCGAGGTTGACCGTCGCGACCTCGTAGTCGCCACCGCCCGATGGGTAGGCGTGCACGTTCTGCCGGTAGCTGGTGACCACCGTGAGCAGCACGACCACCACCGCGAGGCCCACCCACGGGGAGAACGCATACGCCGAAAGGCCCGCCGCCGACAGCGTCAGGAAGATCTCCTCGGGCGCGTAGGCCACCGACGACATCGCGTCGGAGGCGAACACGGGCAGCGCGATGCGCTTGGGCAAAAGATTGTGGGAGAGACGGTCGCTGCGTTGCGGCCGTCCGACGAGGACGCGCTTGACCGCAACGCCGAGCTTCATCACGGGCGCGAGCCTATGCGGTGCAAGGGGCGGCGACGCGATAGCGTGCCGCTGAACTCGGGAGGCACGCGGTGTACGTCGTGATCATGGGTTGCGGGCGGGTCGGTTCGTCGCTCGCGGCCGGTCTGGAACGGCTCGGCCACGACGTGGCCGTCATCGACAAGGACCGGCAGGCGTTCCGCCGCCTCGGCCCGGAGTTCCGGGGGAAGCAGGTGGTGGGTCAAGGCTTCCACCGCGAGGTGCTCGTCGAGGCCGGGGTGGCGAAGGCCCAGGCCTTCGCCGCAGTGAGCAGCGGCGACAACTCCAACATCATCTCCGCGCGGGTCGCGCGCGAGTCGTTCGGCATCGACCTGGTCGTCGCCCGGATCTACGACGCCAAGCGTGCCGCGGTCTACGAACGCCTCGGCATCCCGACCGTCGCCACGGTGCCGTGGAGCACCGACCGGCTGATGCGGATGCTGCTGCCCGACGGCGTCGCGTCGGCCTGGCGCGAGCCCACCGGCACCGTCGCGATACTGCCGCTGCCCGTGCACGAGGACTGGGTCGGCCGCCCGGTCAAGGAGCTGGAGGCCGCCACCGGCAGCCGGGTGGCGTTCATCGTCCGCTTCGGCACCGGCGTGCTGCCCCGCCCCGACACCTCGGTGCAGGCCGAGGACACCGTCTACGTCGCCGCCGTGTCGGGCACCGTCAGCGACGTCACCGCGGCCGCGGCCGCGTCACCCCTGGAGCCGTGATGTGCCGCAGCGACACCCCACCGTCCGTGGACGCCGGGTCGAGGGGGGTCTAGCGATGCGTGTCGCGATCGCGGGGGCCGGGGCCGTGGGCCGATCCATCGCCTTGGAGCTGGTGGAGAACAACCACCAGGTGATGCTCATCGAGCGGGAGCTCGTGAACATCGAGCCCGAGTCGGTGGAGGCCGCCGAGTGGGTGCACGCCGACGCCTGCGAGCTCGTCTCGCTCGAGGAGGCCGGGCTGGAGGGCTGCGACGTCGTCATCGCGGCCACCGGGGACGACAAGGTCAACCTTGTTGTCTCGCTGCTGGCCAAGACCGAGTTCGCGGTGCGACGGGTGGTCGCCCGCGTCAACGACCCCCGCAACGAGTGGCTCTTCGGCGAGAACTGGGGCGTCGACGTGGCCGTATCCACCCCCCGGCTGCTGGCGGCGCTGGTCGAGGAGGCGGTGGCGGTCGGCGACCTCGTGCGGCTGCTGACGTTCCGCCAGGGCCAGGCCAACCTGGTGGAGGTCACCCTGACCGCTGACACCGGGCTCGCCGGCAAGCCCGTCCGCTCCCTGCACCTGCCCGTCGACTCCGCGCTGGTGGCGATCCTGCGCAGCGGGCGGGTGATCGTCCCGCAGGCCGACGACGCCCTGGAACCCGGCGACGAGCTGCTCTTCGTCGCCACCACCGCCGTGGAGGAGGACATCCGCACGGCGCTGGGGTATTAGTCTCACTTTTGCCACTGTCGGTGCATGGCGGTGGTACCGCTGGGCCAGGCCAAGAACCACCTGTCGGAGTATGTGGCGGATGTCGAACTCACCCACGAGCGGGTGACGATCACCCGGCACGGGCACATCGCGGCCGTCCTCGTGTCGGCCGACGACCTGGCAAGCCTCGAAGAGACCATCGACATCCTGACCACGCCTGGCGCAGTGGATGCGGTGGCCGAGGGGGTGGCCGACCTCGACGCCGGTCGGGTCGCCGACAACTCCGCAGTGCGGGCTCGTTTCGCCCGCAGGTGAGCACGGCCTTCGACGTCCGGATCTCGGCCCGCGCCGAGCGAGGCCTCGACCGTCTGCCGGAGAAGATCGCCAGCGCATGTGTGGCGTTCATCTTCGGCCCGCTTGCGCAGCAGCCCTACCGGGTCGGCGGCGAGCTGCGCGGCCGGATGGCGGGTCTGCGTTCGGCTCGGCGCGGCGCCTATCGCACCATCTATCGCGTTGAAGGAGATGCCGTCGACGTCGTGCACATCGACCACCGGGGTGATGTCTACCGCTGACCTGCACCTCAACCGAGGACGGGTGGCCGCGGCCCGACCCGGCCCGCGCCGGACGGCAGCGGGATCCGGCCGGCGCCGGGCACGGTCAGGCCGGGTGGGGAGTGGCGCGGGCGCGGCGAACGGCCCAGACCGTGCCCAGCAGCGCGACGCCGACCAGGGGGTAGCCCATGGCCAGGCGCGCGATGCCGAGCCAGGTGGTCTCGTCGGCGTTGTAGAGCAGGCCCTGCACCACCAGCCGGGCGCCGAACACGAGCGTCCAAAGCAGGCTGGCCCAGGTGTAGGCGCGCAGCAGCCGACGGTCGCGTCGCCACGACTGGCCCTCGCCGTTGATGCCGTGCCACACCACGCCGGCGAGCGGCCAGCGGACCAGCACCGATACGAGGAAGGCCAGGGCGAACACGGCGCTGTAGATCAGTCCGGGCAGGTAGAAACCGCGGGCCTCACCGGTGCGGTAGGCGATGAACGCCGCCACGCCGACCCCGAACAGCCCCGACACGGCGGGCTGCAGCAGCTGCTTGCGCACGATCCGGTATGCCGCGATGGCCACTCCCGCCACGAGCGCCGCGATCAGGGCGACCTGCAGCGTGGACAGGATGTTGACCACGACGAACACGGCCACCGGGATCGTGGAGGCGACGATGCCCTGCACGCCGCCCATCTGCTGCATCAGCGTCGGGAACTCGCGTTCCTTCGGGGCGGGGCGATCGGACGTCGGGGTGGGGCCGTCGGTCACGGTTCTCCTGAAATGACGGGACCAGGTGTCATGGAGCCTGGCAGATCTCGTAGAACGGGTTGTAGAGCACCTTCCGGCCGTCGCGGACAGCCAGGCGACCCCGCGCCCGCATCGTACGACCGGGCTCGATGCCCGCGATCCGCCGGCGACCCAGCCAGATCAGCGTGACGCCCTCGGTGCCGTCGAACAGTTCGGCCTCCAGGGACGCGTCGGCATCCTGTGGGCAGATCTCCACACTGCGCAGGCGGCCGAACACCGTGACCTCCTGGCCGCAGGCGCACTCCGAGGCGCGCTGGGCGCCGGAGCGCTCCGCGTCGTCGGAGAGGTCGGCGGCGTCGAGGACCTCGACGTCACTGGTCAGCTTGCGCAGCATGCGCCGGAACGCGCCGGCTTCCGTGCCGCCCATCTCTTCCCCCGGGGGAACCCATCGTCGGAACCGTTGTCGGCTACCAGCGTAGCCGTCCCCGCGCTCGGTGCGCCGTCCATCCGCCGCACCGTTCGAGGGGGTCAGACTGACCCGGTGCGACGCAGCGGTGGGACGCCGCTGCGGGCGGTCGTCCTGCCCGGATCCGGTTCGGACGAGCGTTTCGTGCGGTCGGTGTTCGACCGGCCGCTGCACGCGCTGGGCGTCGACCTGCACGCCGTGGTGCCCGAACCGGGCCGTGGTGTCGTCCGCGGGTACCGAGCGGCGCTCGATGCCGCCCTCCATGCGCCCGGGCCGCTGCTGGTCGCCGGCATCTCGCTGGGAGCGCAGGTGGCCACGGCATGGACCGCGGCTCTGCCCGGACCTCGCCGACCGGTCGGGCTACTGCTGGCCCTGCCCGCCTGGACCGGCGAACCCGGTGACGCACCCGCGGCCCGCGCCGCGCGGGTCACGGCCGCGCAGGTGCGTGCCGACGGTGTGGCGGCGGCGATCGAGTCGGCCCGGGCCGGCTCACCCCGCTGGCTCGGCGACGAACTCGCCCGCGCGTGGGCCCGGTACGGCGACACGCTGGCCGACACGCTCGACACGGCCGCCGCCGAGTCCGGTCCGACCGAGGCAGGACTTCGGTCCGTCTCCGTTCCCGCCGGCATCGCGGCGCTCCTCGACGACCCCGTGCACCCCCTCACCGAGGCGCAGCACTGGTGTCGGCAGCTGCCACGGGCCGCGTTGTGCACCGTCGCCTGGGAGGCGTTCGGTGCCGACCCGGCCACGCTCGGACGCGCCGCCGTGCTGGCGTGGCTGCGGGCCGGTGGCCGGCCGTGATCACAGGGCCCGTCCGGTGGATGCGGATCAGTCCGGTCGGGCGTGCCGGCCGCGTCGGGGAACCCCCTCCGTCGGAGCGAGGGGGGCCGGCGCAGCGGGACCGGCTGCCGCTGGACCGAGAGCACCAGGATCTGGTGCGGGGGGACCGGGCACGGGAGGACGAGGCGCCGGGGAGGTGGGCGCCGGGGAGGTGGGCGCCGCGTGCCGGCCGCCGACGGAGGGCTGGACGGCCCGAACGACCGGGAAGGGCGACGTGACGTCGGCGGCACCGACCCGACGCGCACGGCGATCGACGGTCGGGACGGTGCCGGCGCTGGGAACGACCGGCCCGGGCACAGCCGGCCCGTCGTCAGGCCGCCGGTGGGCGCTGACGTGTGCCGAACGAGCGTGAACGGGGTCGGGCCGCCAGACTCGGCTCATCGCCGGCTCGCGCGACGGCGTCGCCGCGGCTGTGTGCCGGGTCGGCTCCTCGGCCGGCAGGGCGCCGGGTGGGCCGGGGGTGGGCGGGACATCGGCACTGCTGGCAGCCGGCCCGACGGCGAGCACACTGGTGGCGGGTTCGCTGATGGCTGCCGGCGGCCCGAGCATCGGGAACGCGGTCGTCATCGGGTCGACTGCCGCCACCGGGTCGACTGCCGCCACCGGGTCCGACGACCCGGGGCGGCCCACGGCTGGTGTCGGCCCGGGCACCGTCTGGCCCGGGTCGACGGCCGTCTGGGGGCCGGAGACGCCGACGACCCGGTTGAAGGGAGCGGTGGGCGCGTCCCCGGAGAGCACGGTTGCGGAGCCGGGCCGGGCCGGGCGGGCGGTGAGGGCGACCGTCGCGCTCGTGTCGATCCTGGTTGCGTCGGCAGCTACGGGAGCCGCGGACGCGGCCTGCGTCACGTCGGGGCGGACGGGCTCGGGCAGGACGCGCCCGGGCAGGACGGGCTCGGGCAGGACCGGGTCGGGCAGCAGGTGCTCGGGCAGGACCAGCGGCAGCACGGTGCGCACGGGGTAGGGCGAGTGCCCGCGCGCCACGACGGTGCCGCGCAGCATCCGGCGGAGCTCGACGTCGAGGGCATCGGCGCTGGTCGTCGGCCCGGTGGCGACCCCGTAGACCATCCAACGCGGGCCGTCGACGCCAACGAACAGGGACGTGGCTGCGCCCGTCACGGCATACAGTTCACGCCCCCAGTACCCCGTGAAGGTGCGGACGCGGGCTCCGCCGTCGCGCAGGGAGTTGGCGATCTCGCGGCACAGCTCGGGCCACAGCGTGGACGACCGGGGCGCTGCGAGCGCGCTGACCGACAGCCGTCCCTCGGGCAGCGCGATGTGCACCGACTGCAACCGGCCCGCCACGTCGACGTTGAGAGTGCCGTGTGCAGGCACGGGGACGCGGATCGAGCCGCAGTCGACCACCCCGGTGGCGTCGGTGGCGTCGGGATCGAGATCGTTGACGTCGTAGGGCCCCCCGGCCGCCCGGGACCGGACGACCGAGTCGTGCAGGGCGACCACCCGCGCCACTACTCGGCCTCCGTCGGGTCGGGCAGCCGGGCGTGGCCGCCGGTGGAACCGTGCCCCCCGGCGCCGCGTGCCGATTCCGGCAGCCGCTCGACCTCGACGAGCTCCACCTGCTCGACGCGTTGCACGACGAGCTGGGCGACGCGGTCGCCGCGGCGCAGGTGCAGTGCCTGGTAGGGGTCGTGGTTGATGAGGCACACCCGGATCTCGCCGCGGTAGCCGGCGTCGACGGTCCCGGGGCTGTTGACGATCGACAGGCCGGCCCGCGCGGCCAGGCCCGAACGTGGGTGCACGAACCCGGCGTACCCGTCGGGTAGGGCGATCGCGATCCCGGTGCCGACCAGCGCCCGTTCGCCGGGCCCGAGGACGACGTCGGCCGAGCAGCACAGGTCGACGCCCGCATCGTGCGGGTGGGCCCGCACCGGGACGGGCAGGCCGGGGTCGAGGCGCCGCAGGAGCACCGGCACCGCGGTCGCGACCGGTGCCGCCACTCCCGCACCGGGAGCTGTGGTGCGCGACGGGGGAGCTGCGGGGCCGGACACGACCACGGAGGTTACCGTGGAAAGGCGTGGATGGACGGATGAGCGAGCGGGCGACCGAGCGCCGGCGAGGGAGTGCGATGAACGAGCAGGAGGCGGGCACGGCCGAGGCGTCGGGCACCGGGTTCGCCGAGCGGTTGTCGGTGCCGCTGTGGTGGTACCTGCCGGCTATCGGGGTGGCGGTGCTGCTGGGGGCCGAGGTGCACATGGGCTACCCCGGGATCCGGTCGTGGATCGGGTACGCCGTGCTCGTGCCGCTGTTCGTGCTGGCCCTGGTGCGGGTGGGTCGCACGACCGTGCGCGTCGCCGACGGCGAGCTGCGGGTGGCGGAGGCAACGCTGCCGCTGCGCTGGGTGGGACGGGTGGAGGCCGTGGCCGTGGCCGACAAGCAGGCGGCGCTGGGTCCCGAGCTCGATCCGCAGGCGTATCTGGTGCACCGGGCCTGGGTGGGCCCGGTGGTGCGGGTCGAGGTCACCGATCCCGACGACCCCACGCCGTACTGGATCTTCAGCGTCCGCGACACCGATCGCCTCGTCGCGGCCCTGGGCCGCTAGAGAAGCCTCCCGGGGACGGGAGATTGCCTGCGGAAACGGGACGAGCCCGGACCTGGATCGGTCCGGGCTCGCGGTCGCGGGCTCAGGCCGCGCAGTCCCGGCAGATGTAGCTCGCCCCGTCGTGCTCGGCCAGGCGGCTGCGGTGATGCACCAGGAAGCAGCTCGCGCAGGTGAACTCGTCGGCCTGCTTCGGAATCACCTTGACCGTCAGCTCCTCGCCCGAGAGGTCGGCACCCGGCAGCTCGAAGCTCTCGGCGGTGTCCGTCTCGTCGACGTCGACCACCGACGACTGAGCCTCGTTGCGTCGGGCTTTGAGCTCGTCGAGCGAGTCCTCGGCCATGTCGTCGGTCTCGTTGCGCCGCGGCGCGTCGTAATCGGTCGCCATCGTTCCCACCCTCTTCACACCACTGTCGTCGTCGTGCGGCTGAACAACGCCCCGTATCCGGGCTTTGTGCCCGGCGTTGGTGTGACACGCGTCTCAGCCCGCCCCCGTCGGCTGCTGGATGCGGTAACGGGGCCCGACGGGTTCCCCGGGGCGCAGAGGGTAGCTCAGCCGCACCGTCCCCGCCCGGCACCCCGGCGACTCCGCCACGGGTCGATAGGGTGCTGGCCGTGGCAGCATTCTTGGACCGCACGGTCGACCCCGCTATCGACACCCGTCCGGGGGCCGATCCGACCGCGGTCGGCCGCTGGCTGGCCCGGGAGCTCGACGATCCGGAGTGGGCGACGGCGACGCTGCGCCCGGTCGGCGGCGGCCGCTCCAACCTGACCTACCGCGTGGACAGCGCGGCGGGCACTGTGGTGCTGCGCCGCCCCCCGGTCGGCGAGGTGGCGGCCACGGCCCACGACATGGGACGCGAGCGGCGCGTGATCTCGGCGCTGGCCGACACCGGCGTGCCCGTGCCGCGAGTGCTCGCCGCATCGGCGGGCGGGCCGCCGGTGGGTGTCCCGTGCTTCGTGATGGAGTACGTGGAGGGCGTGGTGCCTCTCGGGGAGCTGCCGGCGGGCTGGGCCGCGACCGCCACCGACCGTCGACGGGTCGGCGACGTGCTGGTGGACGTGCTGGTGCGGCTGCACGCCGTGGACCCGACCCGGGTCGGGCTGGGCGGCTTCGGACGCCCGGAGGGCTTCATGAGCCGACAGGCGCGGCGCTGGGTGACCCAGTGGGACGCGGCACGAGCCGGCGGCGAGGTGACCGGCCCGCAGGCCGCGGCCGAGCTGACGCGGCTGGCCGCGACCCTGGCCGCATCGGTCCCGACGACCCAGCGCCACACGATCGTGCACGGCGACTACCGCATCGACAACTGTCTCTTCGACGCCGACGACCCCGGCCGCATCCGCGCGGTGCTCGACTGGGAGCTCTCCACCCTCGGGGACCCGCTGGCCGATCTCGGGCTGCTGCTCGTCTACTGGCACGAGGCCGACGAGGATCCCGTGTGGCGGGCCGCGCAGCACCTCTCGAGTCCGACCCGGATGCCGGGCTTCCCACGCCGCACCGACATCGTCGCGGCCTACGCCGAGGGCTCCGGCCTCGATGTCGAGCCGCTACCCTGGTACGTGGCGTTCGGCGCGTTCAAGCTGGCGGTCGTGTTGGCCGGCATCCTTGCGCGCGTGCGGGCCGGCATGGTGCCTGCGTCGATGGCCGAGGGGCTCGACGACGCCGTCGAACCGCTCGTCGTGCTGGGTCACCACGTGCTCGACCACGGCCTGTCCCGATGAACGTCCGGCCCTACCAGCGGCGCCGCCGTGGCCCGGTGACCGTCATCGTGTCGGTGCTGACGGTCATCGCCGTCACGACGTGGACCGTCGTCCTGCTCGGCGCCGGCGCCGGCGCCGGCGGCACGACCTGCCCACCCGCCCCGGCCGGCGTCGCCATCGGCGAGATCCTCGCGTCCGACGCCCTCGACGGTGTCGCTCCCGCTGCGGCATCGGAGGTGGGGGTGCGGGTGCTCAACGCCGGCGGCCAGCGCGGGCAGGCCAACCTCGTGGCTGCCCAGCTCGGTGAGCTCGGGTTCGCCCAGGCCGCCGCGCCGGGCAACGACACGGTGTTCCCCGACGGAGGCATGGCGTGCGTGGGCCAGATCCGGTTCGGCCCGGCCGGGGAGGCCGGGGCCAGCACCGTCGCGCTGGTGCTGCCGTGCGCGCAGCTCGTGCGGGACGGCCGCACCGACCCCGTCGTCGACGTGGGGGTGGGCACCGAGTTCGGTGACGTCAACCCCACCAAAGCGGCGCGCGACGCCCTCAACCGGCTCGCCGCCCCCGCGGCGCCGAGCGATCCCGACGCGGGCGCCGCCGGAGCGGCAGCAGTCCCCACCGTGGACCCGACGACTCTCGGCAGCGCCCGCACGCGCACCTGCTGAGCCGCCCCGGGCCGTCCCACCCCCGGAGCCGCTGCACCCGGCCGCTAGACCCCGGCCGCGCCGTGTTCGCGGGCCAGCGCCGCGAGGCCGTCGACGATGCCGGGACCGGCGGCGAGCACGGCGTCGGCGCCCAGACCGTCGTCGGGGGGTACGGAACCGGTCGGGCCCGGGGTACGCACCGTCGCCCCGGCCTCGGTGGCGACGAGCGCGGCGGCGGCCCAGTCCCACCAGTTGCAGCCGTGCTCGAGATAGCCGTCGACCCATCCCGCGGCCACGGCGCACAGGTCGAGCGCGGCCGAGCCGGTGCGGCGAACGTCCCGGACGTGAGGCAGCATGCCGCCGACCATCGCGACCTGCCGGGAGCGCCGCTCCGCGCTGTAGGAGAACCCGGTGCCCACCAGCGACAGGGCGAGATCGGTGGCGGCCGAGACCTGCAGCGGCCGCCCGTCGAGGGTTGCGCCGCCGCCCACCGCCGCACTCCACAACCGCCCGGACCCCGGTTCGGCCACCGCGCCGGCCACCGAGACGCCGTCGTGCACCGCGGCGAGCGACACCGCGTACCAGGGCAGGCCGTAGAGGAAGTTGACGGTGCCGTCGATCGGGTCGACCACCCAGGACACCCCGGCGAGGCCGGCCGCGCCGCCGTACTCCTCCCCCAGCACGTCCTCGCCCGGCCGCAGCCGGGCCAGCCGTTCGCGCACGAGCGTCTCCAGCGCCCGGTCCGACGCCGTCACCACGTCGGTGGGGGTGCTCTTGGTCGACACCCCGTTCCCGCCCGGCCCGGCACCGCCGTCCCACGGCCGCGGCAGTCCGCGCAGGTGCTCAGCGGCCTCGGTGACGACACGCTCGGCGACCGACCGCAACTCGCCGGGGTCGTTGCTGGCTGGATCATGCACGTCGTCATCCGACCACACGGACCCGGCGAACCACACGTGTCGGGCCCCTCCGGACGGTCTGCGAGTCAACCGCGGCGACGCGCGGGGTGGCAAGGCGCAAGCGCCAGCGGCACACGCAGTTACAATGGACCGGTACCCCGAACCGGGACGCTCGGCCGGCAGCTCCGGCCGGCACGATCCGGTGGGGCGACCGATGACATCTGAGACGTCTCCATCCTGCATGTCGGGCCGCTGTAACGGTCCCGGCGCAGCGCAGCGAGCACCGTAGCGAGAGGGCCTAGTGGCAGCCGCAGACTCCGCAACCCGGACCGACCCGTCGAGCGACACGGCGACGGGTTCCGCACCCGCACGCAAGGCCCGTTCGCGGGCCGCCGGGGCCGCCACGAAGGCGGCGCCCCGCACGAGGGCGGCCACCAAGAAGACGTCACCGAAGTCGGACGGCGAGCCCGTCGATCCCGTCGGCGTCGATCCCACCGATCTCGAGGCCGTCGATCCCGGCGCGCCCGACCTCGACGTCGCGCCGGGCGCCGGTGAGCTGGAGGAGGTCGACCTCGACGTCGACCTGGTGGTCGACGTGCCCGTCGAGGTGGACGGCGCGGTGAACGGCGCCGTCGAGGTGGTCGCGGCCGGTGCCGACGACAGCGACGACGACGACGAGGACGACGACGAGGAGCCGGCCAACACCGGCGTCAACCGTCGCGGACCGCGCGAGCGCAGCTCCACCCCCCAGAAGTCGGGCGACTTCGTGTGGGACGAGGAGGAGTCCGAGGCACTGCGCCAGGCCCGCAAGGATGCCGAGCTGACCGCCTCGGCCGACTCGGTCCGCGCGTATCTCAAGCAGATCGGCAAGGTCGCCCTGCTCAACGCGGAGGAGGAGGTCGAGCTCGCCAAGCGCATCGAGGCCGGCCTCTACGCCGCCGAGCGGATGCGCCGCTCGATCGACGCGGGCGAGAAGGTCTCCCCGCAGATGCGCCGGGACCTGCGCTGGGTCGTCCGCGACGGCGAGCGCGCCAAGAACCACCTGCTGGAGGCCAACCTCCGCCTCGTGGTCTCGCTGGCCAAGCGCTACACCGGCCGCGGCATGGCGTTCCTGGACCTGATCCAGGAGGGCAACCTGGGCCTGATCCGCGCGGTCGAGAAGTTCGACTACACCAAGGGCTACAAGTTCTCCACCTACGCCACCTGGTGGATCCGCCAGGCCATCACCCGCGCGATGGCCGACCAGGCCCGCACCATTCGCATCCCGGTGCACATGGTCGAGGTCATCAACAAGCTCGGCCGCATCCAGCGCGAGCTGCTCCAGGACCTGGGCCGTGAGCCCACCCCGGAGGAGCTCGCCAAGGAAATGGACATCACCCCGGAGAAGGTGCTGGAGATCCAGCAGTACGCCCGGGAGCCCATCTCGCTCGACCAGACCATCGGCGACGAGGGCGACAGCCAGCTCGGTGACTTCATCGAGGACTCCGAGGCGGTCGTCGCGGTCGACGCCGTGAGCTTCACGCTGCTGCAGGACCAGCTCCAGTCGGTGCTGGCCACGCTGAGCGAGCGCGAGGCGGGCGTCGTCCGGCTGCGGTTCGGCCTCACCGATGGCCAGCCGCGCACGCTCGACGAGATCGGCCAGGTCTACGGGGTCACCCGCGAGCGGATTCGGCAGATCGAGTCCAAGACGATGTCCAAGCTGCGCCACCCGTCGCGCTCCCAGGTCCTGCGGGACTACCTGGACTGAGCCTCACCGGTCGAGTCGTGCAGGTGCGCCTCCTCCCCTAGCCTGGGGGAGGAGGGCACGCCTCCGACACTGGTCGATCGGAGTGCGGATGCGGCCATGGACCGTTCGTCGGCTCGAGGAACGAGACCTAGACGCGGTGGTGGGGAACTGGCAGGCCTCGGAGCAGCACGTCTCGTTCCCGCTCAGCGATGTCGCGGCCGCGATCCGCGGTGGCGAGCCCGCCTGGTGCGCCGTGGACGGCGACCGGATCATCGGCACGGTCGTGGCCCGGGTGGACGGCAACCACGCCTGGATCATGCGACTGGGTTCGGACGACCTGGCGGCCGACGGGCCGCTCGGGGTGATGATCGACCAGCTGCTGCAGAGTCTCACCGACCGCGGGGTCGACCGGGTGACCGGTCTGCTGGCCGAGGGTGACGCCCTGGCCGACGCGCTGGGCGGGCACGGGTTCCGGTGCGACCCGGTGGTGCACGTCGAGCGGCTCCTCGACCGGACCCCGGACGGACGGGAGATCCTGCGCCGGTTGGGCGGGCGCACCGTTCCGGAGGGAATGTGGGACGACCTCGCCGGCATGGAACGCGAGAAGACGCTGATCGAGCGACGCATCATCCTGCCGCTCGCCCAGCCGGCCGAGGCCGCGCTGCACGGTGTGCGGCCTCCGCACGCGGTCGTGCTGTTCGGACCGCCCGGCACCGGGAAGACGACCTTCGCGAGGGGTGTGGCGTCCCGGCTGCGGTGGCCGTTCGTCGAGCTGTTCCCCAGCCGGCTCGCCGCCGAGGGCCTCGAGGGCCAGGCCGCGGCGCTGCGCGAGTTCTTCGAGCAGGTCGCCGCCGTCGAGCGGTGCGTCGTGTTCATCGACGAGGTCGAGGAGATCGCCTCCACCCGGGACGGCCGACCCCATTCACATGGCGTGACCAACGAGATGCTGAAGCTGATACCCCGCTTCCGGGAGGGCACCGAACGGCTCCTGGTCTGCGCCACCAACTCGATACGCACGTTGGACCACGCGTTCGTCCGCCCCGGACGGTTCGACTACCTGCTGCCGGTCGGGCCACCCGACGAGGTCGCCCGCGCGGCGATCTGGCGCGGCTACATCGGACGCATCACCGACCGGGAGATCGACATCGACGCTCTGGTGCGGGCCACCACACTGTTCACCCCGGCGGACATCGACTTCGCCGCCCGCAAGGCCGCTCAGCACTCCTTCGAGCGTGGAGTACTCGGCGCCGGGGGCGAGCGCGCGGTCACCAGCGACTTCCTGTTGGCCATCGGCGACACCAGGCCCAGCCTGACCAAGAGCGCGGTGCGCGACTTCCAGGAGGACATCGACGACTACGCCCGGGTGT
>JAYSXW010000119.1:0-1876 GCA_043716935.1 Pseudonocardia sp. | reverse complement strand
CCCACCCCCCCCCCCCCCCCCCACGACATGTCCTTCTTCCCGCCGAGCCACACGGTGCGGAGCCGGGACTCCGCGAACACGCGCACCTCCACGGGTCGCATGTGGATGCGGCGGTCACGCCGGAACACCACTCAGTCACGGGTCGCGACGCGCGGCATCCAGTCGACGTCGAGGCAGCCGAGCGGGACGTCCGGCACGTCCGGATGGCCGGTGCAGACGACATCGTCCCTAATGCGAGCCAGCAGCTTGCCCAGGCCGAGGGCGCTCTCGTCGACGAACCACCGGTTCGCCGCCACCTCACGCCGCGCGGATCAGGCTCAGCTCGAAGCGGATCGCCTGCTCCACCTGCTTCACTGTCAGATCGAACAGGTCGGCGATGGTCACACCGCGGCCAGCGACGGCACCGAGTTAGCCCGCTACCGAGCCGGTGAACCCGAACCCGACCGCGCCAGCAAGGCTGCCTGGCTCCATCGCCTGCGCGCCGACACGGCATCCGGACGACCCTGGCGGCGGCTCCGCGTCATCACGCCCCCGTTGACCGACTACGTCCGCTACTCCTGCCAATGGGGCTACACCGACAACAGCGCGGCCGGCGAGCAGGTCCGCGTCCTCGACCTCGACGCTGCGCCACCCGGCAGCGACGTCCTGCTCCGCTTGAGCGACTTCTACCTGCTCGACCACACCCACGCCGCCGCCATGCGCTACGACCCCGCCGGACGATTCCTCTCAGCCGAGCCGGTCTCGGATCCCCTTACCGAGATCTACCGATCCGCCGCGACAGCAGGCTGGGAACTCTCAGAACCGTTCGAGCACTGGTGGAACCGACACCCCGAACACCATCGCGCTCCCGCCGCGGGGTAGCGGCCAGACTGCGACGGTGAGCACGAACGAGTCGAGCGGCGACGAACTGTCCCGGACCCTGCGCGACCTCCGCGCCGCCGCCGAGATGACGAGCACCGCCGCCGCCCACGCGGCCGGCATCGGCCAAGCCGCGCTCTCCCGCTACGAAACCGGCCGCTTCGTCCCGACCCCCGAACGCCTTGACGCCCTCCTCGACGCCTACGACGCCACCGCCGACATCCGGGCCCGCCTGCACCAGATCGTCACCGACGTCCGCGTCGAGAACCGGCGCGTCGTCGTCCACCGCCGCAACGCCCCCGCCTTCCAACGCCGCATCCGCGACATCGAAGCCGCCTCCGCCCACGTCACGACGTTCCAGCCCACGATGGTCCCCGGCATCCTGCAAACCCCGGCTTACATGCGCGTCCTCACCAGTGCCGTCGACCCGACCATCGCCAACGGCCTCATCGCCGCGCGCATCGAACGCCAGCAGCTCCTCGGCACCCCCGGCCACCGCTTCACCCAAATCATCACCGCCGGCGCCCTGCTCTGGTGCGCGGGCTCGTCCGCGACCATGATCGAACAGATAGATCACATCATCGCGGTCAGCCGTCTCGACGGCGTCCGCGTTGGCGTCATCCCCGCTCACCGCCCCATGACCGTCTTCCCCATGCACGGTTTTGACCTCTACGACGAACGCGCCGTCATCGTCGGCACGCTGGCCACCACCGCCATCCTCACCGACCCCGACGACGTCGCCCGCCACATCGATCTGCTCGCCGCCCTCCGCGCCGGTGCCGAGTACGACACCAACGCCCGCAGCACGCTCACC
Organism: Pseudonocardia sp.; assembly: GCA_043716935.1. Lineage (GTDB taxonomy): Bacteria > Actinomycetota > Actinomycetes > Mycobacteriales > Pseudonocardiaceae > Pseudonocardia. The sequence continues at coordinate 204 of JAYSXW010000119.1, read as the reverse complement.
GAACTCCGCAACGGCTACGCCACGCGGTGACCACACCGTGGCGACACCGAGGAACGCCCCCGGTTCCCACGGCCCTGGACAGCGCCATCGTCGGGAGCATCGCTTCTGACCCGATTCCACGAGTAGGAGATGAGTTGATCTCCGGCTCGATTTGTTGGTCTTCTCGGGGGTGGATCCGGGTGGTGGACAGGCTGAGTGCCCGGG
>JAYSXW010000118.1:0-5505 GCA_043716935.1 Pseudonocardia sp. | reverse complement strand
TGCAGGACGGCTCCAACCCGACCACCGGCACGCCCGCCGCCAGCCACGGCTCGATCGCACGCAGACTGCGCCGCAGCACCCGGCGGGCGGCATCGACCTGGCCGGTGGTCGTCCAGGTCAGCCCGCAACACACCTCCCGCGGCGGCAGCTCGACGGCGTACCCGAGCGCGGTCAGCACCGCCACGGCGTCGACGGCGACGTGGGGGTCGAAGTGGTTGGTGAAGGTGTCGGGCCACAGGAGCAGCCGTCCCCGCGGCGCCGTCCCGGACGTCGGCGGGGTGCCCTTGCTGACGTCGGACGTCAGCGGAGCCACCTCGCTGACGCCCGGGGACGCGGTGAACGGACGACGCGCGATCGGGGGGATGGCACGCTCGGGGGTGATGCCGCCGACCCGCTTCGCCACACCGCCCAGCGGGCCGCGCGCCAGGACGTTGAGGGCGTCGACGGCGCGCGCGGGCAGGCGGCCGACCAGGCGCATCCAGCGCGGCAGGGCCCCCATCGCGTAGTGCGACGCGGGCCGGATCCTTCCCCGGTAGCGCTGGGCGAGGAACTCGGTCTTGTACGACGCCATGTCGACGCCGACGGGGCAGTCGCGCTTGCAGCCCTTGCACGACAGACAGAGATCCAGCGCCTCCTCGACCTCGGGAGACTGCCACCCGCCCGTGATCAGATCGCCCGACGCCATCTCGAACAGCAGCCGCGCCCGGCCCCGCGTCGAGTGCATCTCCTCGCCGGTGGCGCGGTAGCTGGGGCACATCACGCCGCCGCTCTCGGTGACGCACTTGCCCACTCCGAGGCAGCGGCGGGTGGCGCGGGTGAACGAGCCGCGGTCGTGGGCGAACGCGAGCTCGGGGGCGTCGCGGATGGTGGGCAGGCCGACGAACACGCGGAGGTCCTCGTCGAGCTTCGCCGGCCGGACCACGCGGCCGGGGTTCATCCGGTCGTCGGGATCCCAGACGCCCTTGAACTCCTCGAACGCCCGGATCATCGACGGCGGGTACATGCGCGGCAGCAGCTCGGCGCGGGCCTGCCCGTCGCCGTGCTCGCCCGAGAGCGACCCGCCGTGCGCGACGACGAGGTCGGCGGCGTCGGTCATGAAGCCGCGGAAGGTCGCGATGCCGGGTCGGGTGAGCAGGTCGAAATCGATGCGGACGTGCAGGCAGCCGTCGCCGAAGTGGCCGTAGTAGGCGCCCCGGCGGGAGTGGCGGGCCAGCAGGGCGTCGAACTCGCGCAGGTAGGCCCCCAACCGCTCGGGCGGCACGGCGGCGTCCTCCCAGCCGGGCCACGCCTCACCGCCGTCGGGGGACCGGGTGAGGATGCCGGCGCCGTCCTCGCGGATCCGCCACAGCGCCTTCATCTGCGCCGGATCGCCGACGACGAGCGACGTCGGGCCGTAGGGCTTCATGGCGGTGACCACGGCCTGCGCCGCAGCCTCGGCCTCGGCTCGGGTGGTGCCGCCGGTCTCGACATAGAGCCAGCCCCCGCCGGGCGGGAGCATCCGCGACGCCGTCTCCACCGGATTCGACGCCCGCAGCGCCGCGATCAGCCCCGCGTCCATCCCCTCGATCGTCAGCGGCGACAGCTCGCGGATCGTCATGACGTGGTCGGCGGCGAGGTAGGCGTCGGGGAAGCCGAGTACGCCGAGCGCGCGGGCCGGGGGCGACTCCACGAGCCGGACGGTGGCCTCGAGGATCGTCGCGCAGGTGCCCTCGGTGCCCACCAGCGCGCGGGCGAGGTCGAACCCGTTCTCGGGCAGCAGCTGGTCGAGGTTGTAACCCGACACCCGGCGGGTCAGGTCGGGGAACGAGGAGCGCACCTCGTCGCCGAGCCGGTCGGCGAGTGCGTGCAGGGCGGTGGGGATCCGGCCCGTCGCCGGGGTGCCGGGCCCGACCGTGAGCCGCTCACCGCGGTAGGTCAGCACGTCGAGTGCGTGGACGTTGTCGACGGTCTTGCCCCACGCCACGGAATGCGAGCCGCAGGCGTTGTTGCCGATCATGCCGCCGAGCGTGCAGCGGTTGTGCGTCGACGGGTCGGGGCCGAACGTCAGGCCGTGCGGGCGAGCCGCGTCGCGCAGCCTGTCCAGCACCAGCCCGGGCTGCACCCGCGCCGTCCGCGCCTGCGGGTCGAGCTCGACGACGCCGCCCAGGTGCCTCGCGAAGTCGAGCACCACCGCGGTGTTGACCGACTGACCGGCGATCGACGTCCGCGCCCCGACGGGCAGTACCGGCACCTCGTGGGTGGAGCACACCGACACCGCCGCCTCGACGTCGTCGGCGTCGAGCGGAGTGACCAGGCCGATCGGGACGTGCCGGTAGTTCGACGCGTCGGCCGACCACATGGCGCGCGTCGCCGGGTCGAACCGCACCGGACCGCGGATGGCCTTGGTGAGATCGGCGTACAGATCGGCGACCTCGGGGGGAAGTTCGGGCACGACGATCAGTCTGCGCCGCCCGCCGCCGCGGGGCCCGGCGTCCTGGACGTGGGCTTCGCCGCAGGGGCGTGACCGGGCCCGTGACCACGGCCCGGCACGGTGTCACCCGCCCGCAGCGGGGCGTCGTGGAAGCGGCCCTCGTGGGCGATGATCGGCCGCTGGTCACCCGCGAGCTCGGGGTGCTTCGCTTCCAGCTGCTGACGACGGTCCCACTGACGGCGCAGGTCCGTGACGTACTCCCGGTTGCCGTGGTGGGTGCCGCGCCAGGTCTGTGGCATCTGCTCCTTCGCGAGCCCGGCGCCGGCCCGACCGCCCAGGCTGGCCCCGGCGGGGATCTTCCTCGTCCCGCCACCGCAGCCGGGGCAGTCGGGCGCGGGGGCGCCGAAGGAGGTGAGCTCCTCGAACCGCAGCCCGCATTCGCATCTGAACACGTAGATCGGCACCGGGGTTACCAGTTCTCGACGGACCTCGTCAGGATCCCGGCGATGTCGTCCTCGGTCGGGATCTTCGGGCAGGTGGCCAGGAGGCGTTGTTGTCTCATCGTGCCCGGTACCAGATCGGGGACGTCGGCCTCGGTGTAGCCGACGCCGCCGATCCCGTTGGGAATGCCGATGTCGCGCATCAACGACACGAGCACCGACGGGAGCTGCTCCCGCGGACCGACCTTCGCCGCGGCCGGATCCATCAGCTCGCCGGGATGCGAGGACAGCAGGTTGACCGCCTTCGCGGTGTCGATCAGGACCCGCCGCACGCCGTACTGCGACAGCTCGAAACCGATCTCGTCGGATGCGCCGGCACCGAACTTCAGCGGTGGCGCGCCCCAGGTGAAGATGGTCTCCTCGGTGAGGTCGATTCCCGATGTCATGTGTAGCAGCCCTCCGGGGCAACCCGCAGCTGGTGGATCTGCTCGGCGTCGTGCCCGAACACCATCGTCGCGTCCGTGCGTTCCTGGATGCCGCGCAGCTTCTCCACCGAGGCGTAGAAGTCCTCGAGATTGCTGACGACCGCTGCGGGCGTGGCGGGCGGCCCGAAGCTCTCGCCCATGTACACCGCGTCGGAGGTGAAGATCATGGTGCCGGAATCGGGGAGGTCGACCCGCATCGACATCGTGCCGACAGTGTGCCCGGGCGTCTCGATCAGCGTGACACCGGGCAGGATCTCGGTGTCACCCGACACCGTGCGGAAGTCGAGGCCCTCGTAATCGGTCTTGAGATGTGCTCCGGTGAACAGGCCGTCGAAACCGAAGGCGAATTCCTTCTCCCGCTCGTGGCAGACGAGCTGGGCGTTCGTGTTCTCAAACATTCGCGCATTGCCGGCGTGGTCGAAGTGCAGGTGCGAGAGGATCACGTAGTCGATCTGGTCGAGGCCCACCCCCAGCTGCTGCAGTCGTGAGTCGAGGTACTCCGCCTCGGAGACCTTGTCGTAGGGGAAGAAGTCCTGCAGTCCCGTCGGGCCCCAGCGTTCCTCCCAGTCGCGCGGGCAGCTGGTGTCCCACAGGATCCGGCCCTCGTCGGTCTCCACCAGCACGCAGTGCGTCGGGACGTCCACCCACGGCGCAGGGCCGTCCTTGTGGTGGCGGTCCATGATCGACCGGCCGGGTTTGAGGAGCAGCCAGGTCAGGTCGGCCGTCATCGCCCCACAGGGAATCACGGTCACCGTGTTCGCAGTATCCGTCATGGTCCTCTCCACAGTCCGGGCGGGCGCCGCAGGCGACCGTGACACGCGCCACAGCACGCGTCAAACGGTGCGCCCACAGGAATGGGTCTACCAGGCGGGCGAGCCCAGCCCGCGCACGATCGTCTCGGCCTTGCCGTACATCGCGCGAACGGTCTTGCCGTCGTGGAACTCGCCGATCGCCGTCATCTCCCAGGCGTTCCCCCCGACATCAGCGCTCCGGGCCAGCACGCTCATCACGACCCCGGTGCGGGGTTCGGACTCGGTGATGTCGAACCGCACGAGCTCGGCGCCGGAGTCGAGGTCGATCAGCCGGCAGTAGGCGCTCGCGACATCGGTGAACTTCTGTCCCTGGAACGAGTTGACGACGAACACCACGGCCGTGACGTCGGCCGGCAGCGCCATCAGGTCGACAGTGATCGTCTCGTCGTCGTCGCCGCCGTGGCCCGTGAGGTTGTCGCCGGAGTGCTCGATCGCGCCGCGGAAGGCGCTCTTGCTCATGAACCACACCGAGTCGGACTTCTTTCCGCGACGGTCTATCGCGATCGCCGAGGCGTCGAGGTCGATGTTGCGGCCGCCGGCGGCGGGATCCCAGCCCAGGCCCATCGCGACCCGACGCAGCGGCGGGGCGCCGGTCTTGACCAGCGAGACGGTCTCGCGCTTCGCGAGCGACACCCGGCCCTTGTCGAGATTGATCTTCCCGGGCGCGCCGGCCTCGACAGGCGGTGCGGGCGCCGGCGGCGGCGCGACTGCGGCAGGCTGCTCCTCGGCGACCGTGATGCCGTAGTCGGTGGCGATCCCGGCCAGCCCGTTCGCGTAGCCCTGCCCGACCGCCCGGACCTTCCACTCGGCACCCCGCCGGTAGATCTCGACACACAGCAGCGCCGTCTCCGCGCCGAGTCCGTCGGGGGTGAACTCGACCAGCGGCGCCCCGCCGACGGCGACGTCCATCCGCAACCCGCCCAGCGCGCCGAACGTGGCGGGGCCGCGGCCGTCCAAGCTGGCGGTGACGACCACCTTCTCGATCGCCACGTCCACGGCGACGGGGTCGACATCGACGCCGTCGGGGTTGTAGCGGACGCCCGGGGCGGTCGGCTGGTTGTAGAACACGAAGTCGTCGTCGCCCCGGACCTTCCCGGTGGCCGTGATGAGCAGCGCGGAGATGTCGACGGGGGCCGCCGCGGTGACGCGCACCGTGACGGGTCCGGCCGGGAGGGACGCGTTGGCGCCCTTGGCGAGGGTCTGCACGGCGGCGATCATGCCAGTCTGCTCAGCCCGCGGGAACAGGTTCCCGCTCGCGGGTCACCGGGACGCCCGGCCGGTTCGCCGCCGCCAGCCCTGCGAACCCGAGCGCGAAGCCGAACATCGACAGTGCGCCGTAGGGCGAGAAGATGTGGTGG
>JAYSXW010000117.1:0-5522 GCA_043716935.1 Pseudonocardia sp. | reverse complement strand
TGCTCACGGAGCGGGGCTACCTCGTCGACGGACCGAGCCCGGGCGGCGATGTGAGCACCCCGGACGGCGATGTCGTCACCCCGGACGGGGAGCGGTTGGCGCGGTTGTGGGGGGAGTCGGACCTGTTGACCGCTGAGTGTCTGCGGCTCGGGGTCTGGAGCGCGCTGGAGCCGGCTGAGCTGGCGGCGGTCGTCTCGGCGCTCGTGTACGAGACGCGGCGCGACAACGGACCGGTGCCCCGCGTCCCGGCCGGGTCCGTGGCGGAGGCGCTGGCCGCGACCGCGCGGATCTGGGGGGAGCTCGAGGCCGACGAGCGTCGTCATCACGTGGACCGGACCCGGGAGCCCGACCTGGGTTTCGCGTGGCCGATGCACCGCTGGGCGCGCGGCGAGTCCCTTTCCGCGGTGCTCATGGCGGCGGCAGAGAACGGCAGCGAGCTGTCGGCGGGTGATTTCGTGCGGTGGTGCCGTCAGGTGGTCGACCTGCTCGACCAGATCGCCGGGGTCGCCGGAAGGCAGGCCGGGGTGGGTCGGGCGGCGGCGCAGGCGGTGTCGGCGATCCGGCGCGGGGTCGTGGCGGTCGGTACGACCTGAGCGCCCGAGCGGCGGCGCCCGGATCACCAGCGCGGCGAGGCCCAGCCCACGGGCGCTTCCTCCTTGGGTAGCGCCGCTGTCGACCGGAACGGCGACCGGGTCGAGCACCCGTTCAACCACGTCGCTGTCCGAGGGGTTCGGCGCCACGGTGCCGGCTCCCGGCCGTCGAGCGGTGCCGACCGGCATGGACCGATCCTGCTTCTGGCATCGGACTGTCGTGGCCGTGAGGGTACGGTCTCCCCGCCTGAGGAGGGTCGGATGGGACCGGTGGAAAAATTGCGGGCTCGGCGGCGCTATCGGGAGATGGCGCGCAGGCTCGCCGAGCTGGATGCGCTGGACGGTGAGTACGGTCTCGGTGCGGTCGGCCACACCCCTCCGGTACGACGTCGGGTGGCCGGGTCGCGGACGCAACGGGTACTGGCGTCCCTGTTCGCGTTGTCGATGCTCGGTCTGGTCGTGGTACTCGGTCTTGCCTCACCGCGCCGGTCGGACGACCAGCGGGCAGTGGCGGGCTCGTCGATAGAGGAGCCGTCCTCCGCCGTCCGGCGCGACCGGCTCCGGCCGTCGGTGCCGGTCGTCACCACGGGTGCCTACGGCTTCGACAAGACGTCGCCCACCGGACGGCCCGTCACCTTCGACCCGTGCCTCCCGATCCACTACGTGGTCAACCCGGACGGGATGCCGCCGGGCGGCGCGGACGAGCTGCGCGGCGCCGTCCGCGAGATCGGCGACGCCACGGGACTGCAGTTCGTCGAGGACGGAGTGACCAGCGAGCGCCTGGTCGAGGGCCGGGACGCGAACCAGCTCGGCCGGTACGGGAAGGGCTGGGCGCCGGTGCTGATCGGCTGGGTCGACGAGGCGGAGTTCCCCGAGCTGGGAGGGGATGTCGTCGGCGCCGCGAACAGCGTGTCGGCGGCCCCGGCCGGCACGGAGGAGTACCACTACGTCACCGGGCAGGTCGCGTTCGACCGCACCTACTTCATGACGGCGGGGTCCGACCCCGGGTCGACGTCGGGGACCCGAACCACCCTGCTGCACGAGCTCGGACATCTGGTCGGACTGGCTCACGTCGATGATCGCGGCGAGGTGATGTACCCGTCGGCCGATGCGGTCGAGCTCGGTCCGGGCGACCTTGAGGGGTTGGCGATCGTGGCCTCCGGAGGGTGCGCCACCGGAACCTGAGGGTCTCACTCGTTCGGAGATGGGGTCCGCCCAGGCGGGCGTCCGGACAGCCGGTGCGGAAGCAGCAGGGCGCAGCAGCGAGGTGGGTCGGGTACGGCGGCGCAGGCGGTGTCGGCGATCCGGCACGGGTCGTGGCGGTCGGTACGACCTGAGCCCGGCTCACTTGGGCCAACCCGCTGCGCAGCGATGCCCTGCTGTGCTTTGATCGCCGAACCGGACCTCCGGAGCGCCGCCCGGTCCCGGTCTGCATCGGTGGCGCACCACGCAAGGGGGACACGATGAGCACGCCGCAGGGCCCGCAAGGAGCCCCGTCCGAGCAGCCGGCGTGGGGTCAGCAGCCGCCGCCCGGGGGCTGGGGCCGGCCCGCGTGGGACGAGGCCCCTCCCGCCGCAGCTGATTCCGCCCAAGCCGATTCCGAAGACGACGACCCCACGAGGCACGCCCGTCCCGCCTCGCGGGGTGAGCAGTACAGTCCGCCGCCCTACAGCCAGGCCCCCCCGCAGTACGGCCAGGCCCCCCACTCCGGTCAGGCGCGCGATCACCGGCCCTACAGCCCTCCCCAGTACGGTCCTCCCCCGTACGACCAGCAGCCGTACGACCAGCAGCCGTACGGCCAACCCCAGTACGGCCAACCCCGGTACGGCCAACCCCGGTACGGCGAGCCTCGGTACGGCCAGCAGCTCGGCGGCGGGCAGGCCGCCCCACCCGACGAGCCGCCCACCCAGCAGTGGGCGGGCGGGCAGCCGGTCTGGGGCGGTCCACCCCAGCAGGAGGAGTGGCAGGGTGCCCTGCGGCAGCCGTGGGCCGGGCCCGAGGCGGGCCAGCAGGAGTGGGGCGACGGCCATCCGGCGCAGGCCGACCCGTCGGTGAGCGGTCGCGCGCGTCGGTCCCGGCTGCCGATCGTCCTGGGTGTCGTGGCGGTCGTCGTCGCGGCGGTTGTCCTCGTGCTCGGGTTCGTCACGCCCGGCTTCTTCGTGACGAAGGTGTTCGACACCGCTGCGGTGCAGACCGGCGTGCAGAAGGTGCTGACCGACGACTACGGACTCACCGGGGTGACCGGGGTCACCTGCCAGCAGAAGGTCACGGTGGTCAAGGGCGGCCGGTTCACCTGCCAGGCGACCGTCGCCGGCGCCCAGAAGCAGGTGCCGATCACCATCACCTCCGACGACGGGGCATACGAGGTCGGCCGACCCTGAGAAGCAGCAGGATGCGCCGGCGGGAACCGATCGGGCAGCATCACCCGGCGTGACCCACGACGTCCGTGTCCTCGCCCCCGACGAACTGCGCGCTGCGCGCGACCTGTTCGGTACCGCCATCCACCGCGGCCCCGGCTCCGACGAGGTGTGGGAGCGGCGCGCGCCGACGCTGCCCGTCGGTCGAACGCTCGGTGTCGATCTGGGCGGCGTGTTGGCCGGTACGACGACGTCGGCTCGGAGCGCGACGGCCGTGCCCGGCGGCGCGGCGCTGTCGACGGCGGCGGTCACCGGGGTCGGGGTACGAGCCGACCGGACCCGCCGAGGCGTCCTCACCGCGCTCATGGGTGCCCAGCTCCACGATGTCGCCGAGCGTGGCGAGGTCCTCGCGTCGCTGCGGGCCAGCGAGGCCGTGATCTACGGCCGGTTCGGCTACGGCGTCGCCACCCGGGGGTGCGAACTCACGATCGCCACGCGCCGGGCGGCGTTCCGGGCTGAGGTCCCTCGCGGCGGTGTGGTGCGGCTGCTGGACCGCGCCGAGATGGTCCCGGTGCTGAGCGGCCTGCACGACACGCTGGCCCTGCGCCGTGCCGGGGGGATCACCCGCTGGGACGGCTGGTGGTGGGGCAACGTGCAACGCCTCCTCGACGACCGCGAGCACGTCCTCGTGGCCGTGCACACCGGTCCCGCCGGCGACGACGGGTTCGCCGTGGTGACCCTGGCGGAGATCGCACCCGGCCCCCGACCGCTCCGGGTGAACGACCTGCATGCCGCGAATCTCCCCGCCGCGGCAGCGTTGTGGCGGTTCGTGCTCGACATCGATCTCGGCGAGACCGTGACGGGCCCGTTGCGTCCGCTCGACGAGCCGCTGGAGCTGCTGCTCGCCGATCCGCGGGCGTGCACCACCACGTCGGTGGACGACGAGACCTGGCTGCGGCTCGTCGACGTACCCGTCGCGCTGGCCGCCCGCTCCTACGGCGACCCCGCGCCGGTGCTGATCGCGGTGCACGACCAACTGCTGGAACGCAACTCCGGCGTCTACCGCGTCGCGGACGGGTCGGCCGAGCCGCTCGGGCCACTCGGCGGCCCGGTGGAACCCGAGCTGGAGTGCGACGTCGCGGCGCTCGCGATGGCCTACCTCGGCGACCGGCTCCCGTCGGAGCTCGTCGCGGCCGGCTGGTGGCGGGCCCGGGACGGTGATGCGGTCGCCCGCGCGGACGCGGCGTTCGCCACGACGAGCGTGCCGTGGTGCGGCACCTACTTCTGAGCGCGAGCGAGCGCGTTGTCCAGCCGCTCCACGCAGCTGTCGAGCCCCCACCGCTCGGCCAGCGCCGCGAGCCGCTCCGGGTCGACCGGGGCGGCGGGCAGGGCGTCGTCGCGGTCGAGCCGGACGTCGGCGTCGAGCGCCACCCGCACCACCGACTCGACGACGGCCAGGTACGGCGCTGCGGCCGCGAGCTTCCCCCGCACCGGCGGGGCGAGCCGGGTGTCGGCCCGGTCCACAACGGCTCCGAGCAGCTCGGCCCACGAGCCGAACCGGCCCACCAGGGTGGCCGCGGTCTTGGCGCCGATGCCGGGAACCCCGGGTAGCCCGTCGGAGGGATCCCCGCGCAGCATCGCCATCTCGGCGTAGGCCTCTCCGGCCCGCACGGCCGGTACGCCGTACTTCGCGGCGACCTCCACCGGCCCGAGGTACTCGGCCTTGGCCAGCCCGCGCCCGACGTAGAGCAACCGGACGGGGACGGGCTCGTCGCGGACGATCTGCATCAGGTCGCGATCCCCGCTGACGGCCAGCACCGGGTCCACGCGCTCCCCGGCGGCGAGGGTCCCGATCACATCGTCGGCTTCGTAGCCCGCCGCGCCGGCGGTGGCGATCCCGGCGGCGGCGAGGACGTCGAGGATGATCGGCACCTGCGGGGCGAGGGTGTCGGGCACCTCCTCGGGTAGCCCGGCCGGTGCGGTGTCGGGCTCGCCCGGGAGCCGGTGCGCCTTGTACGACGGCAGCGCCGAGACCCGGAACGCCGGGCGCCAGTCCAGGTCGAGGCAGGCGACGAGGCGCGCCGGACGCTGCTCGGTGACCAGCCTCGACACCATGTCGGTGAACCCCCGCACGGCGTTGACGGGGGATCCGTCGGGCGCGGTGATCGACTCCGGCACACCGTAGTAGGCACGGAAGTACAGGCTCGCGGCGTCCAGCAACATCAGTGGGGCAGGGTCGCTCACGGCACCGAGCTTGCCCGAATACCCTGCCAGCCATGACACCGGCCGTTCCCACCGCGCTGCTCGCCGACCGTCTCCGTCGCGCCGGGGAGGTGGCCGCGGCCCACGACGTCGACCTCGTGCTGGTCACGCCCGGCACCGATCTGCGCTACCTGCTCGGTGCCACCGGCGAGTCCCACGAGCGCCTGACCTGCCTCGTGCTGCCCGCTGCCGGACACCGGGCGCCGCCCGCGATCGTGGTGCCGAAGCTGGAGGCACCCGGGCTGGCCGGGCTCGGGCTGGACGAGTTGGGCGTCGAGATCGTTACGTGGACCGACGGCGAGGACCCGTACCT
>JAYSXW010000116.1:0-5524 GCA_043716935.1 Pseudonocardia sp. | reverse complement strand
CGATGATGGCGGGGAAACCGACGACGGTGATCGGGGTGAGGTTGCCGACGGCGCCGGGCCCGATCAGGGGGCCGATGCCGCTCTGCAGGGACAGGGCGATCCCGGCCGATTCGGACGGGTCGAAGCCGGTGGTCGAGCAGGCCGGTCCCCGGAAGAAGGGCGCGGTCGAGTCGTAGGGGATCGGGGCCTGCTCCAGCCCGAGCGTCGCGCGCTGGGCGGGGGTGAGCAGCGAGCACGGGTCGATGCCGTCGAGGGGAACGTCGCGCGGGCGGGGTGGCAGCACGACGCGATCCGCCGCCGGGCTGCTGGATGCCCCCGAGCCGGCCGGCGACGGGCTGCCTCCGATGCTGCATCCGCAGGCCAGCAGGGCGACGGCGGCGGTGATCAGCAGGCGGCGCACTCTGCGACGCTAGCGCAGCCGCGCGGCTCCCCGTGGCCGAACGACGCAGCTCGACGCAGCCACGACGCGGACGGTTCCGCCGCCCGACCGACAGCCGTCGCCGCCCGGCCCGGCGGCTCCCGGTCGTAGCCTTTCGAGCTCCCGGCGGGCCCGCCGCCCGTCGAGCTTGCGGCGGCCGGATCGGGCAGGATGGTGACATGGACAGGCAGCTCGATCTGGTCGTCTACGGCGCCACCGGGTTCGTCGGGGCGCTGGTGGCCGCGTACCTCGCCGAGCACGCTCCCGCGGACGTGCGGATCGGGTTGGCCGGACGGTCGCTGCAACGGTTGGAGGCGACCCGTCGCGGCCTGCCGGCGGCTGCGCGTGACTGGCCGCTGCTCGTCGCGGACACCTCGGACCCGGCTGCGCTGGCCCGGCTGGCGAAAGCGACCCGCGTGCTCGTCAGTACGGTCGGCCCGTACGCGCGCTACGGCCTGCCGGTCGTGGAGGCCTGCGCGCGCGCCGGCACCCACTACGCCGACCTGACCGGCGAGGTCCTGTTCCACCGCGACTCCGTCGACCGTTTCGACGCCGTGGCCCGGGAATCCGGCGCGCGGATCGTCCACTCGTGTGGTTACGACTCGATCCCGTCGGACCTCGGTACGCTGCTGCTGCACGAGCGGGCGGCGGCCGACGGGGCGGGCGGGCTGACCGACGTCACCCTGTTCGCGACGGCCCGCGGCGGGTTCAGCGGCGGGACGATCGACTCGCTGCGGGCGCAGTTCGAAGCGGTCGCCCTCGACCGCGGCCGCCGCCGCGTCCTCGGCGATCCCTACGCGCTGAGCCCCGACCGGGCCGCCGAGCCGGCGGCGACGCAGCCATCGGACGCACCGGCACCGGGGCGCCGCGGCCGGCGCGGGACGTGGACCGCCCCGTTCGTCATGGCCCCCTACAACACGCGGGTGGTGCGCCGCAGCAATGCCCTGACGGACTGGTCGTACGGGCCCCTGCGCTACGGCGAGGTGATGGAGCTGGGCACCGGGCTGCTCGCCGCCGTGGCCGCGGTCGCCACCACCGCCGGGTTGGCGGCGGTGGTCGGCGGCTTCCGCTTCGGCCCGACCCGTGCCGTGCTCGACCGGGCGCTGCCCAAACCCGGATCGGGACCCAGCGCCGAGGCCCGGGCGAAGGGGTGGTTCCGCTCCGAGATCGAGGCCGCGACGACGAGCGGGCGCCGCTACCTCGCCGTCGTCACCGGTCGTGGCGATCCCGGCTACGCCGCCACTGCGGTCATGCTCGGGGAGAGCGGGCTGTGCCTCGCGCTGGACCCGCTGCCCGACCGCGCCGGATGCCTCACCCCGGCGTCGGCGATGGGATCGGTGCTGGTGGAGCGGCTGGTGACGACCGGGCACAGCTACGACGTCACCGAGCTCTAACCGGTCAGACCGCCCGCTGTGCGATCAGCGGTTCCAGCCGGTCGAGCGAGTCGTCGAGCCAGCGTCGCACTTCCTCGGCCGGGGCGTGGTCCTGCGCCGGCCGGTCCGGGAACGACAGGTGCAAGGTGACCGACGCGCGCTCCGGGTCGCTCTCGGTCACCTGCAGCCAGCCCGCGTAGCCGTGTCCCCCGTCGCCGGCCCGGTCCAGCCGCATCTGCGCGGTCGGGACCTGCACCTCACCCCGGGCGTCGACGTGCCGCTCCGGTACCGCGGCGTGCACCTCGTGCTCGCCGCCGCCGTTGTGCTCGCCGTGCACCGGTCGCGCCACCGGCCGCGGCACCCACTCGGTCAGCCGGCCCAGGTCGGGGACCACGACGAACACCGTGTCCGCGTCGGCCGGCAACGCCCGTCCTGCCTCGAACCCCGTCATGCCGGGGGACTACCCGCAGGACGGGTCGTGCGACGTCAGCCGGGCGGACGGAAGGCCGCCGATCACGCTCGTGTCCGTCGTGATCAGCGTCATCGTCGTTGATGATCGACCAGCTCGTGAACCTCGGCCGCGGTGAGCTGCGGCGCATCGGGATCGGTGCGGGCCACGGGCTTGTCGCCCGACGTGTCGATGCACACCTGGCTTCCGACCAGCCGGAGCTCGACATGGCCGCTGAACTCGTCGAGCTCCAGCGTCGACCCTGCCGTGATGCCCAGCCGCTCGCGCACCTGCTGGGGTATGACGACCCGGCCCGCGGAGTCGCCGGTGACCTGCATGGGCTCAGGATGCCCTCCGGCTGCCGTTCCTGCTCCATTCCCTGCCGGACGCCCAACCTGCCGACGTCGGCCCGTCAGCCCAACCGGCACCTCGGACACGTGTGCCGCGACGATCCGCCAGCCCTCGGGCAGCCGCACCCAGGTGTGGCTCTGCCGGCCCTCGACGGTGCCGCCGGGATGGCCGAACAGGGTGGCGACCGCGGCCGCCTGCGACGTCGCGATCGCGCCCACCAGCCGCTCGCCCGAAGCCAGCTCCCCGGTGAGGATCTCCGCCGTCAGCCGGCGCACCGCGAGCTCGACGAGGCCGGTGGACCGCAGCTCGTCGCCTGCCGGCAGTGCGGTCACGGTCGGGCCTCCTTCGGGGTGTCCCGCAACAGCGTCATCCGCGACAGCGTCAGCCGCCGACGATCCCCTCCAGCCGGCCCAGGCTCTCGTCGAGCCAGGCATGCACCTCCGCCTCGGCCTTCCCGCCGTGCGTCTCCGGCTGCTTGCCGAGGAACGACAGGTGCAGCACCACCGACGAGCGGCCGGGGTTGGCGTGCTCCACCTGCAGCCAGCCGGCGTAGTCCGGCGCATGGCCCCACTCGACGCGCAGCTGCTCGGGCCGGACACGGACGGTTCCGGACGCATGCACCCCGCGGCGCTCGACGTCGGCCGACACCACGCCGTCACCGGTGGAGCGGACGTCCACCGGCTCGGGCATCCAGTCGGGCAGCCGGTCGAGATCGGACACCACCGCGAACACCGTGTCGGCCTCGGCCGCCATGGCCCGCTCCGCTTCGTACTCCGTCATGGCGCCTTTGTACCCGCAGGCGTCGGGGGGCGCGGGGCGGCGTAACCTCGCGGTAGTTCGATAGCAATGACATAGAAAATGACGCGGAAAGGGGTCTCTAGGGTGGTCACGACGGACACCCCGATTCCTGTCGCCGCCCGCCTGCCGCGCGAGATCTGGGTTCTCTGCGGCGCCTCGTTCCTGATTGCGGTGGGCTTCGGCCTGGTGGCACCCACGCTGCCGGTCTTCGTGCGCAGCTTCGACGTCGGCATCACCGCCGTGTCGTTGGTGATCAGCGTGTTCGCCGTGGCGCGGTTGGTCTTCGCGCCGGTCAGCGGGCGGATCGTGACGCGCTTCGGGGAGCTGCCGGGCTACGTCGTCGGGCTGTTGATCGTGGCCGTCGCCACGGGCACGTGCGCCTTCGCCACCGCCTACTGGCAGTTGCTCGTCCTGCGGCTGCTCGGCGGGATCGGCTCGACGATGTTCACGGTGTCGGCGCTGTCGCTGCTCATCCGCCTGTCCCCGCCCTCGATGCGCGGCCGCGCCTCCAGCCTGTGGGCCACGGGTTTCCTGCTGGGCAACGTGGTCGGGCCGCTGGTCGGCGGCGTGTTGTTGACGATCAGCCTGCGCGCGCCGTTCCTCGTCTACGGGATGGTGCTGGTGCTCGTCGTCGGGGCGTCGGGCCCGCTGCTGCGGCGACGCCGCGGGGAGGCGCCGCCCGTCGCCGGCGCCGCGGCGGCGCTGTTCACCGTGGCCCTGCGCCACCGCACCTACCGGGCGGCGCTCGTCGCGTCGTTCGCCAACGGGTGGGCGGTGTTCGGCGTCCGGGTGGCGCTGGTGCCGCTGTTCGTCGTCGAGGCGCTGCACGAGCCCGAGGCGTGGGGCGGGATCGCGCTCGCGGTGTTCGCGGCCGGCAACGCGGCCACGCTCGTGGTCGCGGGCCGGCTCACCGACCGGCTGGGCCGGCGCCCGCTGATGCTCACCGGCCTCGCGGTGTTCGGCCTCACGATGGGCTCGCTCGGGTTCGTCACGTCCCCGCCGGCGTTCCTGGTCGTGAGCCTCGTCGCGGGCATGGGCAGCGGCGTGGTCAACCCGCCGATGAACGCAGCCGTGGCCGACGTGATCGGATCGAGCGCCCGGGGCGGAACGGTGCTGGCCGGGTTCCAGATGGCGTCGGACACCGGCACGATCATCGGCCCGCTGCTGGCCGGGGCGCTGGCGGAGGGCGTCGGGTTCCCGGCCGCCTTCGCCGTGACGGGCGGGGTGGCGCTCGTGGCCTGGCTGTTCTGGCTGCGGGCGCCGGAGACGCTCGTGCGGATCAGCCCGCCACGCTGACGCCGATCAACATGCCCACGACGAACGTGGCGCCGGCCGCGATGGCCCCGAACAACAGCTGCCGCAGGCCCGCGAGCCACCAGGTGCGGGTGGTGAAGCGGGAGGTGATGGCGCCGGCCACGAACAGCCCGACCGCGCCGATGAGCAGCGCCAGCAGCAGCGACGAGGAGCCGAGCAGGTAGGACACCAGCGGGAGCGCGCCGCCGACGGCAAACGCGAGGAACGAGGAGATCGCGGCCGTCCACGGGGAGGGCTGGTCGTCGGGATCGACGCCGAGCTCCTGGTTGATGTGCACCCGCACCGCCAGCTCCGGATCGGCGTGCACCTCGCGCGCCACGGCCTCGGCGGTGGCGCCGCTCAGCCCCATGGTCCGGTACATCGACGCGAGCTCGGCCTGCTCGGCGCCGGGGTTGCGGGCGATCTCCGCCCGTTCCACGGCCACCTCCGCGGCGACGGCGTCGTTCTGGGTGTCGACGGAGGCGAACTCGCCCAGCGCCATCGAGAACGCACCGGCGACGAGCCCGGCCATGCCCGTCAGGATGATCGTGTTCCGGTCCGCGCCGCCCCCGCCGACACCGGCGACGAGCGCGATGTTGGTGACGAGCCCGTCCATGGCCCCGAAGACGCCGGCGCGCAGCCAGCCGCCGGAGACGTCGGCGTGATGGTGGTCGTCGCCCGGTTCGTGGGACTGCGCGGCGAACTCCGCCGGGCCCAGCTGTGTCATGGCTGTGACGGTAACCCGGCCGGGGCGTCCGCGTGCGACATCGGGAAGGCTGTCCTCAGGTCGCGTCAGGCAGGCCTAACCGGGACACTGACGACCGTGACCAGCCACGATGATGC
>JAYSXW010000115.1:0-1886 GCA_043716935.1 Pseudonocardia sp. | reverse complement strand
CCACCACCGTCGGAGCGGGGCTCCGGCCATCAGGTGGACCCGACGATGTAGCCGTAGCCGCGCACGGTTCGCAGCACGTGCCCGGCGCCGACGGCGTCGAGCTTGCGACGCACGTATCCGACGTAGACCTCGACGACGTTGCGGCTCGCCGCCTGCTCGTCGCCCCACACGAGCCGCAACAGCTCGTCCTTCGCGACCGCGGTGTCCGGGCGGCTGGCGAGCGCGTGCAGCAGCGCGAACTCCCGCGGCGACAGTTCGACGGCGGCGCCCTCCCAGCTCACCATGCGCGCCACCGGGTCGACAACCAGCGCCCCGAGCCGCACCCGCTGCCCGGTGCGGCCGAGAGTCGCGTCCCGGCGTCGCAACATCGCCTTGAGCTGCGCCACGAGGACGACGAACGCGAAGGGTTTGACGAGATAGCCGTCGGCGCCGAGGTCGAGCCCGTCGGCCTGGTCGAACTCCCCGTCCTTGGCCGAGACGAGCAGCACCGGCGTGTCGACGCCCGCCGCGCGCAGCTGCTCCAGCACCCGGTAGCCCGACAGACCCGGCAGGATGATGTCGAGCACGATCGCGTCGAAACTGCCGGTCAGCGCGGCAGTGAGCGCGGACGGCCCGTCGCGCAGCGACACCACCTCCATGCCCTCGGCGCTCAGCCCGCGCGCGACCGCCGTCCGGATGCCCGGTTCGTCGTCCACCACCAGCACTCGAGCCACGAACATGACGCTAGTCGCTCCCCCCGACAGAACCGGCGTGGTCGGATGGACCGCCGCCTCAGAACACTCTCAGCACCGATGGGTCACAGTGGAGCCATGGCACAGAGGCGAACGGGACGTAACGTGGCGGCCGGCATCGCAGTCGCCGGCGTGGTGGGGCTGGGCCTGTTGGCCGTCCCCGCGGGAGCAGGAGCGGCCCCGCAGCTGCCGCCCGTCGCACCGGAGGAGCTGGTCAGCTCGGTGCTGACCGCGCAGGCAGGTGCCCTCGGGGGCACGGTGGAGCTGGAGAACAACCTGGGCCTGCCGGCGCTGCCGGGCGTTCCGCAGGCGGCGAACGGCACCAGCACCGCCCGGATCTGGTCCGACGGTACGGGCAAGGGCCGGGTCCAGGTGCCCACCACCGCAGGCGAGCGCACTCTGGTCTCCGACGGCACCACGTTCTGGGCGTGGAACTCCGAGGACCGCACGGTCGTCACCGCACCGGAGGGCCACGGGGACAAGCCCGACGGCGCCCCCGCCGCCGCCGCCACCGACCCGGCCGCCGCCGCGACCCAGGCGATCACGGCGTTGCGGGCCACGAGCACGGTCAGCGTCGACGGCACGGCCGAGATCGCGGGCCGCCCCGCCTACGAGCTCGTGCTCACCCCGGCACCGTCGGAGCGCACGCTGCTGCGCGAGGTGCGCGTGGCCGTCGACGCCGAGAAGCGGGTTCCCCTCCGGCTCACGGTGCTGGCCAACGGCTCGTCGGACCCGGCGTTGCAGATCGGCTACACCGACCTGACCTTCGGCGCGCAGGACGCGTCGCTGTTCACCTTCACCCCGCCGCCCGGAACGGACGTCCAGGCCCCGCCGGCGAGGGACGGCGCCGCCAAGCCCGAGAAGCCGCAGGGCGCGGCCCCGACGGTGGTCGGGGACGGTTGGGACACCGTCGTCACGGCCACGATGCCGAAGTCGGACGGCACGCAGGCGAAGGGCACCCCCGACCTGACGGCATTCGGTACCCCGGTCAGCGGCCCGTGGGGCAGCGGCACACTGATCTCCACGGCGGTCGCGAGCGCGATCATCACCGACGACGGTCGGGTCGCGGCCGGCGCGGTGCCCGAGCAGGTGCTCACCGAGGCGCTGACCCGGTGACCTCCGCCCCGACCCGCGAGGCGGTGGCGACCCCGGTCG
>JAYSXW010000114.1:0-1886 GCA_043716935.1 Pseudonocardia sp. | reverse complement strand
GCCGGCCCAGCGCAGCACCGTCATGTACCCGGGGGACACGGCGTGGTGGCACTCGTCGACGATGACGAGACCGGCCCGCTCGACGAGCCGCCCCTCGCTGTCGTACCGGGCGGCCGGGCCGATCATGCGGGCCCGGCTCTTGGCGTTACGCATCGTCTGCTCCATGGCGACGACGATCTGCCGGCGGTGCTGACGCACGGCGCCCTGGACGCGGCCGACCGAGACCTCGGGGGCGTGCATCCGGCAGCGCTCGATGATCTGGTCGACGAGTTCGGCGCGGTGCGCGAGGATCAGCACTCGCCGGCCATCGCGGGCGGCGGCGACGGCTTCGGCGGCTATGATGTCCGTCTTCCCCAGGCCGGTGGCGGCGACGACGCCGAGCCGGTGCAGGCCGCGGGCCCGGTCGGTGGCGAGGGCGTCTCGCGCGTCCTGCTGGTAGTCCCGCAGCTTGCGGGCCGGGGCGACGAGAGCGACGGAAGCGAGAGCACTCATCGGGAACGCTCGCTCTCTATGTCGTCGATACGACGCTGGCAGTAGGGACAGGGGTGGAAGGGATCGGTGCACGTGCAGGTCATCGAACGTTCTCCACCCCGTGCACCGCGGCCCAACTTGCGAGCTCAGGGCTCGGCGCGAACCGAGTTTCGACAGGTGCGCCGCCCGCGCTGGCGCACGGTCCGGAACCGCGTCCGGGGCGCTTGTGCGCGACCAGCTCAGGTGTGACGCCAAGCGGGACGAGGAACACGTTGCTTCGGTTGCCGCCCTGCCGTCCGAACCGTTTCCTGGCGGTGACCTTGACGCCGGTCCGACCGCAGGTGGGGCAGGTGCCGGCAGCGGATGCGGACGGGATACGCAGCTCGGGCCATCCGGCCCGGGTGGACGGCTTGATCTGCATCGGGCACGACGGGGCGAGTTCGTGGCCGGTGTCGTCGCCGTCGTGGTGACACAGCAGACCCGCGAGGTGGTCGATACTCATCAGAACGCCTTGTTGTCGGTGACGAACGCGGCCGCGAACGCGGCGGCGCGGCGGGCGGGGGTGACGGGAGTGTGTGCGCTGCGGCAGGCGGAGCAGCCGTGGCAGGCGGACAGCTCCGGTCCGTCCTCGGTGGGGAAGATGATCAGACCGGAGCCGTCGCAGATCGCCATGGTCCGGGCGTAGGCGGTGAAAGCGGTGGGCACGAATGCGTGGGGGAGTGACACACCCAGAGTGTAGCACGCAGGCGACGCATTACACAGTGGGCCCGGGCCCCCGCCCGTCCGGCTCCCCACGAATCCGCGGATCATGACGATCCGCGGACCCCATCACCGCCGCCACCACCAGCGCGGCCGGCACCGCGACCAGACACCACGCGGCGAGCAGGACCAGCGCGAACGTCACGCCGCCGCCCCCGACAGCTCGGCCTCGTCGCGCGGCCAGCGCGCGGCTGCCATCACCGCCCCCACACGGCGAGCTGCACGACCGCGCGCACCGCGTCGCCGAGCAGCTCGAACACGCCGACCAGGTCAGCGATCACGTCGTGCCCCGAGTGCGGTGACGACCGTCAGCCGACCCGACGACGCTGCCCCGCGCCCGACGACGCTCGTCACGCTTCGCGATCCGATTGCACGCCCTGCACCACGGCCTCCCCGTCAAGGTGTAAGCCAGCGTGTCCTCCGTCCACGGATGGCCCTGCGAGCAGTGCTCATCGGTGCCCAGATTGCGTTCCGTGGACAGACCGAGCGCCGCCCGCAGCGACACCAGCTCCCGCGGCGACGCACCCCCCCACACCCAGAACATTTCGCCCGCCCGAGCGGCCTCGGCGAGGCAGCGCAGCCGCACCGGGCAGGTGCCGCACACCTGACGTATGGGCGCCACGCTCACGCCCCGCTTCGGGAACCACCAGTCAGGA
>JAYSXW010000113.1:0-5532 GCA_043716935.1 Pseudonocardia sp. | reverse complement strand
CGGGCCACATCGTCCAGGGGCAGATCCGCGGCATTGCGGTTCCCGCCGACTCCCCGCTCGGATACCGCCCACCCGGTGGAACCGGCTGTCGAATCCTCGCCGGTCCACCACAGCTCGGCATCGAGGGCCGTGGTCTCCCGACGTCGCGGTTCTCGAGGTTCCCCGATCGGCCGTTCCCCGGTCACCTGTCCCCGTGCATCGGACGCGTCCTCCGGACCTGCGCCCTCGATGCTGCCCGCCTCCTCGACCCCGGATCCGCCCCGGCGGGATCGGCCGGCGGACGCCCCACCCCGCGAGGGCACAGCGGCGTCCGCACCCGCTCGGCTCGTCGGCTCCCCCTGTCGCGCCGCGTCACGCCGCGTCGCGGCGACCGAACGGTCGTCGGTGCCCCGTTGCTCCCGCTCCGACCCGAGGCGATCGCGGGTGTCCGTGGACGGCTCGGCGAACGAACGCCCGGTCGCCACCCGGCGGCCGGCCGGGGTATCGAGTCGCTGCAGGATCTGCGCGCCGACGGGGCCGTCCGCATCGTGTACGGCGGCCCGCAACTGCAAGCCGGGGAGATCAGCGTCGACGAAGCCCGCGAGCAGCCCGGGCATCGTGCGGTGCATCCAGTCGGTCGCTGCCGTACGCGACCATCCCGACAGCACCACCGAGAGTGCGTCCGGCTCCCGGCCACGCAGCCGACCGCCGGCCGGCAGGAGGTGCTCGAGCTCGTCACGGACGGCGCGCACCACCGCCGCGGCCCGGCGTCCGGCGAACTGCCGCCCGCTGCGGACGATGTCGACCGCGACGACACAGCCATCCGAGTCGCCGGCGTTACCCGTATCGGTGTCACCCGTGTCGCCGGTATCACCCGTGTCGCCGGTGTCGTCCGGGCCGTCGGTGTCGTCCGGGCCGTCGGTGTCGTTCGCGACGCTGACGTCGTTCGCGACGCTGACGTCGTCAGGGCGCGCATCCCGGCTGTTCCGAGCGGGCTGGACGGGCCGACCCAACGCCCGGTCGAGATCGGCGAGCGCCGCCTCCAGCCATCCGTCGGAGCCGGCGCCGTTCAGGTCGGGGGCCGTGGCTCGGACGAACGCCGCGGAGAGCCCGGAGTCGTCGGGCTCGGCGTCGGCCGACCGGCCTCGGCCGACCCAGGTGTCCTCGACGCCAGGGCGACGATAGAGGTCGGCGGCGGCGGCGCCGTCCGCGCCCGCCTTCCGACGTGCGGCGCGAGATGCCGACCGGGCGTCCCGCGAGGCTGCGTCCCGCGAGGCTGCGTCCCGCCGGTCGGTCGGGCCGTCGCGGTCCGGACGCCTCCCGCCGTCCTGGCCCGGCCGCCGCGGGGCGCCGGCCGGGTCGGTGCGCGGGTCGGGCCGACCGTACGTCGCAGGCCCGGGCGACGAGGGACGCGGGTCGTCGGTGGCCGAGCCGCGCCCGGAACGCAGGTTCCGGATGAGCGATTCGCCGATCGGCGAGTCGCCGCCCAGCCCGGACCACAGAACGGCGAAGTCGTCCTGCGTGTCGGACGGCTCCACCGCCGGACCGGGGTGGAGGGTCTCCGCGCGGTCACGCTCGGCCCTCGCCTCCGCTCGGGTGGGACGCCCGTGGGCGGTGCCGCGCCGGCTCGTCCCGTTGAGGGCGTCGCCCTGCTGCGCCGTCGCGGTGGCCGTTGCCGTGGAGGTGCGATGTCTATCGGCCTCCAAGTTGGGCAGCGCCTGTCTCGTGTCGAGGGAGGCGAGCGCGGTGCGGAGGCGGGCTCGGCGCTCCCGGTCGCGGCGTTCGGCCGCCAGCCCCAACCGCATCGACTCCAGTGCGACGTCGAGCCGGCCGGCCTTCTCCGACATCCTTCCCGACGTGGAGTGGCACACCGCCTCCAGATCGGGCGCGTTGCTGTGCGCCGCATCCGAGACGGCGCGATCCAACGCCACGGTCAGCACCTCGGGTGGGACGGCTCCAGCGAGCGCGCGGGCGACCGTCAACCGCAGCCGGGCGAGTTGACGGCTGGGGCGCGAGGTCTCGGCGAGCCAGGGCTCGAGCGGCCCACAACCGTAGCGCGCCTCCTCCGTCCGGCCGGCGTCGAGCAGCGCGGAGAGCCACTCGGCGGTCAGGGCCGCAGTCAGATGACGCGACGGGCTCGCAGCCGGGTCCGGACCTCGCCCGGCCTCCAACCGGGCCAGCCCGGCCGCCGCGGTCTCGACGGCGTTCTGCGCTCGTCCCACCCGGCGCGCCGCGGCCGCCGCGACCAGCGCGACGGACGCCAGTCCAGGTGCGCCCAGGGGCGGGCCGACCCGTGACCACTCGTCCCGGGCCGACCGGATCAGGCGGTCCACCTCGTGCGGCGCGTCGTCGATCGCACACCGCGCCAGCGCGACGACGGCGTCGCCGCGCAGATCGGGGTCGACATCGGCGTCGACGACGGGAGCGATCAGCGCCCGGGCGTCATCGGTGGCGCCGGCGGCGACGGCCGCAACGGCGAGCTCCACGCGGAGTCGACGCGCCGCCGGCCGGCGGAGCCACCCGGCACCCCATCGCGCCGCGGTGTCGATGACGTCACCGGCCTTGTCCCGACCGTCGCCCGTGGCCGACCGCCCGTGCACTGCCCAACCCGCCGCCGCGAGCCACCTGTCCCGGTCCTGCTCGGCAGCCGCCGCCTCGAGGACGTGATCGGCCAGCGCGGCCGTCAGATCGGGCCGGGACCACCGCAGGTCCGCCGCCACCGCCAGGGGATCGGCGCGGGCCGCTCCGTGCCCGGTCCCGGCGTGCATCCGCATCTGACCTCCCCGACGTGTTGCACTCACCGAAAACAAGACCAAACATCAGCAACGAGCGTGAACAGGATGGCTCTCAGTCACGCGTCAGCTTGCGGTGCGTGACCCGATGCGGGCGTGCCGCCTCGGCGCCGAGCCGCTCCACCTTGTTCTTCTCGTAGGCCTCGAAGTTCCCTTCGAACCAGAACCACGACGCGGGCGTGTCGTCACTTCCCTCCCACGCCAGGATGTGGGTGACCACGCGGTCGAGGAACCAGCGGTCGTGAGAGATCACCACGGCGCACCCGGGGAACTGGTCGAGCGCGTTCTCCAGCGAGCCCAGCGTCTCGACGTCGAGATCGTTGGTGGGTTCGTCGAGCAGGATCAGGTTGCCACCCTCCTTGAGGGTGAGTGCCAGGTTCAGCCGGTTGCGCTCCCCGCCGGAGAGCACACCGGCCGGCTTCTGCTGGTCAGGACCCTTGAAGCCGAACGCGGCAACGTAGGCCCGCGACGGCATCTCGACTTGGCCAACCTTGATGTAATCGAGGCCATCGGACACAACCTCCCACACGTTCTTCTTCGGGTCGATCCCGCCGCGGTTCTGGTCGACGTAGGACAGCTTGACCGTGTCGCCGACCCGGACCGTGCCGGAGTCCGGCTGCTCCAGGCCCACGATCGTCTTGAACAACGTCGTCTTCCCGACACCGTTGGGCCCGATCACCCCGACGATGCCGTTGCGCGGCAGCGAGAACGACAGGTCCTTGATCAGGACCCGGCCGTCGAAGCCCTTGTCGAGGTGTGCGACCTCGACGACGACGGTGCCCAG
Source organism: Pseudonocardia sp. (assembly GCA_043716935.1). Lineage (GTDB taxonomy): Bacteria > Actinomycetota > Actinomycetes > Mycobacteriales > Pseudonocardiaceae > Pseudonocardia. The sequence continues at coordinate 1,977 of JAYSXW010000113.1, read as the reverse complement.
GCGGGGACCTGGGGGGATCTGGATCTCCTCGAAGTCGAGCTTGCGGTGCTTGTCGGCCTCGGCCGCCATCTCGTCGTAGCGCTGCAGCCGGGCCCGGCTCTTGGCCTGCCGTGCCTTGGCGCCGGACCGCACCCACGCGAGCTCGTCGACCAGCCGCTTCTGCAGCTTGAGGTCCTTGCGGCCCTGCACCGCCACGCGCTCCGCCTTCTTCTCCAGGTAGGTCGAGTAGTTGCCCTCGTAGGGGTAGGTGTGGCCCCGGTCGATCTCGAGGATCCACTCGGCGACGTTGTCGAGGAAGTACCGGTCGTGAGTGACGGCGAGGATCGCCCCGGCGTAGCCGGCGAGGTGCTGCTCCAACCACAGCACGCTCTCCGCGTCGAGGTGGTTGGTGGGCTCGTCGAGCAGGAGCAGGTCGGGCTTGCTCAGCAGGAGCTTGCACAGCGCCACCCGCCGCCGCTCACCACCCGAGAGCTGGGTGACCGCGGCGCCCGGCGGCGGGCAGCGCAGAGCATCCATCGCCTGCTCCAGCTGGGAGTCCATCTCCCACGCGTCGTTGTGGTCGAGGATCTCCTGGAGCTGCCCCATCTCGTCCATGAGCGCGTCGGTGTAGTCGGTCGCCATCTGCTCGGCGATCGCGTTGTACCGGTCGAGCTGCTCCTTGACCTCGCCCAGCCCCTCCTGGACGTTGCCCAGGACCGTCTCGTCCTCGTTGAGGGGGGGCTCCTGCTGGAGGATGCCGACCGTGGCACCGGGCGCGAGCAGCGCCTCGCCGTTGTTGGCGTGCTCGAGCCCTGCCATGATCTTCAGAACCGTCGACTTGCCCGCACCGTTCGGCCCGACGACCCCGATCTTCGCTCCCGGCAGGAAGCTCAGCGTCACGTTGTCGAGGATGACCTTGTCGCCGTGGGCCTTCCGGACCTTCTGCATGCTGTAGATGAACTCCGCCACAGCGTGAATGGTAGAGGCGACCCCGTCAGACCCTGACGGCCGCCTCCACCGCCTCGTCCATGTCGGCCTCCTCGTCGGTGAAGCCACCGACGTCGCCGTCGGAGTCCGAACCGTCCGCGCGGCCTGCACGCAGCTCGTCGAAGGCGCCGTTCCCGTGTGCACCACGCGTCCCGGCTGTGCCCATCAGGGCGTGCGACGCGGCGGCGTCCGGCGACGACACCCCGCTCGGCTCACCCGGGGTTCTGGATCCCTCGGCGGCGGTCGGCCCTGTCGTCCACGGGTCGCCCGAGCCACCCGCATCGTCCGAGCTGCTCGCAGCCACCTGCGGGTCGGAGCGGGGAAGCCGCACGACATTGGCCGTGGCCCGGAGCAGGTTCGGTCCCACAGCGGTGGCCTCCAGTTCGATGACCGACCGCCGCCGGCCCTCCCTGTCCTCGAACTCCCGAGTGAGCAGGCGACCCCGCACGATCACCGGGTCTCCGAGCAAAAGAGTGGCATGGGCGTTGTCGGCCAACCCGCGCCAGCAGGTGACACCGACATACAATGAATCACCGGCGCCCCATTCCCCGGTGGCGCGGTCCATGCGGCGCTCGTTGCTGGCCATCCGGAAACTGACGATCGACGTGCCGTCCAGTGTCCGGCGCTTGTCGGGCTTGGAGACGATGGTGCCGACGACGGTCAGATAGGTCTCGTACATCGTGTGCTCTCCCTCGATGGCAGTGGAACCTGTGCCAACCGAGAGTGCGGCCGCGACGCCCGGCCCCACCAGAGTCACCTCGAAACTGTGGACAGCTCGACGGCGATGTGTACAACCACCGCCTCGCACGACCCATTCGGTCGGATCGGACGTCACATTCTGGAACACTGAGTGAAAAACGGAAGATTTCGGGGACAAAAAAGTAGGCCCCCGTCTGTGACGGGGGCCTACCGTGTTTGATGTCGGCGGTGACCTACTCTCCCACACCCTACCGAGTGCAGTACCATCGGCGCTGGAGGGCTTAGCTTCCGGGTTCGGGATGGGACCGGGCG
>JAYSXW010000112.1:0-16726 GCA_043716935.1 Pseudonocardia sp. | reverse complement strand
CCAGGTCCAGCGGCCCGACCCAGCCCGGCAGTGGCGGGCTGCGGCGCACGCTGAGCGGCAGCGGCGAACCACCTCCGGCCAGCATCGCCAGCACCTCGGCCACCAGCGCGGAACCACCGAGCGAGGCGACCAGCACCGAGCGGGGTCGGTCGTCGTCGGCGATCGTGCGCACGCCCGCCTCCTCGCTGCGCACGACGGCCTCGCGCACCTGGGCGCCGGCGCTGGCCAGGGCCAGCAGCACCTGGGCGGGGTCGGCGCGAGTGAGGGCGGCCGCGTCGCCCAGCAGCTGCTCGTCGACGGGTCGGCTCACGCTAGGCCTGCTGGGCGGGGCCGGCGACGGCCTCGTCGACGAGCAGCACCGGGATGCCGTCGTCGACGCGGTAGACCAAGCCGCAGGTGCTCGACGTGCAGGCCAGCTGGGGGGCGCCGGCGTCGTCAGCCGTGTCGCGCAGCTCGGCGTGGCACTTCGGGCAGCGCAGCAGCTCGCGCAGCCACGGCTCGATGCCGGCGGGGGGCACCGGTGCGGTGCTGTCGGGTGATGCGGTCACGGGGGCCTCCGGTGGTGGGGACGTGGGTGTCAGGCGCGGATCACGGCGAGGGCCGTGTCGCGCACCCGGTGCAGCGTGGCCTCGTCGGCCGCCTCGACGTTCAGCCGCAGCAGCGGCTCGGTGTTGCTGGCGCGCAGGTTGAGCCACCAGCGCGGGCGCCCGGCCTCGTCGTCCAGGGTGAGCGTCGTGCCGTCCAGCTCGTCGACCACCACGCCCTCGTCGGCGAAGGCGGCGCGGACGGCGGCGGTGCGCGCGGCCGCGTCGGCCACGGTCGAGTTGATCTCGCCCGAGGAGACGTACCGCTCGTACGCGGAGCCGAGCTCGGACAACGGGGCGTCCTGCTCACCGAGCGCGGCGAGCACGTGCATGGCGGCGAGCATCCCGGTGTCGGCGAACCAGAAGTCGCGGAAGTAGTAGTGAGCCGAGTGCTCACCGCCGAACACCGCGCGTTCGGCAGCCATCTGGGCCTTGATGAACGAGTGCCCGACGCGGGTGCGCACCGGGGTGCCGCCGGCCTCGACGATGATCTCAGAGACGGCCCGCGAGCTGATCAGGTTGTGGATGACCACCGGTTCGCGGCCGGCGGCGCGCTCCTTGGCGATCTCGCGGGCCGCCACCAGGGCGGTCACCGCGCTCGGGCTGAGCGGCTCGCCGCGCTCGTCGATGACGAAGCAGCGGTCGGCGTCGCCGTCGAAGGCCAGGCCGATGTCGGCGCCGTGCTCGACGACCGCTGCCTGCAGGTCGACCAGGTTGGCGGGGTCCAGTGGGTTGGCCTCGTGGTTGGGGAACGTGCCGTCGAGCTCGAAGTACAGCGGAACGACGTCCAGCGGCAGCGCCGGCAGCCCGGCCGCCTGCTCGAGCACGGCGGGGACGGTGAAGCCGCCCATCCCGTTGCCCGCGTCGACGACGACCTTCAGCGGGCGCGCGCCCGACAGGTCGACCAGGCCGCGCAGGTACGTCGCGTAGCCGGCGAGGGTGTCCTGCTCGGTGATCGCCCCGGGACGTGACCGGGACGGGACGCCCTCGTCCAGGTAGCGCTCGGCCAGCTCGCGCACCTCGACCAGGCCGGAGTCCTGTCCGACCGGGCGGGCACCGGCGCGGCACAGCTTGATGCCGTTGTACTGGGCCGGGTTGTGGCTGGCGGTGAACATCGCGCCCGGCGCGTCGAGGGTACCGGAGGCGAAGTAGAGCATGTCGGTGCTGGCCAGGCCGATCGACACCACGTCGAGGCCCTGGTCGGTGACGCCGGCGGCGAAGGCGGCCGACAACTCCGGGGAGCTGGCGCGCATGTCGTGGCCGATCACGACGCGGGTGGCGGTGCCCTCGTCGAGCAGCATCCGCGCCATGGCGGCCCCGATGACGCGCACCGTGGGTGCGTCCAGCTGCTCGCCGACGACACCCCGGATGTCGTAGGCCTTGACGATTGCCGCGAGGTTGCTCACGGAGCGGGACCCTATCGTCACCGGCGACGGGACCGGTGAGACGCCGGTCGCCCACCCGACGCGTCGGTCATATGCGTGCGGCCGTGGCGGCCTGCGGTCGTGCAGCCTTCCGGTTGTGCCGATCGAGTCGTCTCTCGCGTCGTCGATGCCGCCGAGGACGGGCTGCGCCCAGGTCCGTCAGAGCCCGAGGTTACGGGTCTCATGTCAGCGGTCGCCCGTCGGCAGGGCAGCGCCTTCCGAACGAGCAAGATGCAGGACGTGCAATCACCACCGTCCGTGCTCGTCACGGGCAGCGAAGGAACGTTGGGAGACATCGTCGTGGAGACGCTGCGGGCCACCGCTGGGGTGGAGGTGATCGGGACCGACCTGATCTGCGACCTGGCAGCCCTCGGCCGCGCCGAAGACCTCGCGGGCGTCGACACAGTGGTGCACCTCGCGAGTCTGCACGGCCGTGACCACATGCGGGTCTTCGGCGGCGACGACTTTCTGGCGGGTCAACGTGGACGGCACGCGCGCCGTCTACGCCGCTGCGGCCCGCGCTGGGGCGCGCCACGTCGTCCTGGCCGGGTGGATGGCAGTCTAGGGGCTCGTGCCGGTTGCCGGGATGAGCTGGGCCGCCGGGACCGAGGACGAGCCGACCCGTACTCCCTGACCGAGAAGGTCGGTGAGGACCTCGCGGGGTGCCACGCGGCCGTCGACGGCATCGTGACCAGGTCGCTCCGGTTCGGCCACCTCGCCCCCTCCGACGTCGACCACTACGGCTTCCGGTTGCTGTTCGGCGGCGTGGACGTCCGCGACGCCACAACGGCCGTGACCGCCGCCGTCGCCCGGCCCGGCCGAACCGCCGTCCGGGTCCTCGACATTCACGCCCGCAGCTCCCGACAACCCGCCGCCGTCCCCGACCCCGATGCCGACCTGCTCGGCGCGTCGCGGACGCGTCGCGGCACGGAGTTCGCCGCGCTGGAACATCTGGGGATCGATCCCGGGCCGCTGGTGTGGGGGCGTGGGATCTGGCCCGCCGACCTCACCGTCTCGATCGGCGCCGCGCTCCAGCCCGATCGCGGCGGCGACCTGCGAAGCCTGCTGCAGATCGCCGACACCGCGTTGTACGCCGCGAAGGGTGCCGGTCGCAACGCCGTCCGACTCGGCCGCGATCTCACCTGATGGGGCGGAGCGCGACCGATCTCAGTCGTCGACGGGCCCGGGCAGCACGCGCAGGTGCCCCCGGCGCCCGGTGCCGCCGGCGGGAACGGCCGGCACCCGGCGGTCGGCGCGGCCGGCCTCACGGACCGCCTCGGCCAGCGCCGTCAGGTCGTCGCTGGTGTGCTGCGGGGGGCCGAACTCGCCCTCGCACCGCACCACCTCCCAGCCGCGCGGGGCCGTGAGCCGGTGTGCGTGGCGGTTGCACAGGTCGTAGGAGTGCGGCTCCGCCTGGGTGGCCAGCGGGCCGACGACCGCAGTCGAGTCGGCGTAGACGTAGGTGAGCGTGGCCACCGCGAGTTCGGTGCACCCGGTCCGCGAACACCGCCGCACACTCAGCACACCGCAGACCCTAGCGCCCGGTGCACCCGCGAGCGGCGCGACGCGCGGGCGTCCGGGGCGGCGGGCACGGCCCGATAGGATCCGGCAGGTGACCGTTGCCCGTCGCGTCCTGCACCGCTCGCCTCGCCGGCGCGACAGGCGAGGTCGTGGCCTGCGCGGCCTCATCTACCCCTCGACCACGCCCGGGGCCCGCACCCGTGCGGAGAAGTTCGACGCGATGGTGTTGGAGGCGCTCGAGCCGATCGAGCTGCGCTGGGGTTCCGAGCTCACCGATCTCGACCTGGCCGTCGACGAGGTGCCGGAGGTGGATCAGACCTCGCCCGACGACGTCGTCTGGGCACCCGGAGTCCTCGCCGACGCCGGCGTGCCGCTGGCACAGCTCGTACCGGCCGGCGTCGACCCCGACGGCATGCCGTCGCGGGCTCGGATCGTGCTCTACCGGCGCCCCCTGGAGTCGCGGGCGCACCGGAGCGAGGACGAGCTGGCCGACCTGCTCCACGAGGTGCTCGTGGAGCAGGTGGCCGAGTACCTCAATATCGAGCCGGACGCCGTGGACGGGCCTGAGGACTGACTGGGACGGCGAGCCTCAGACGGCGTGCCGCAGGCGCCGGCGCTCGCGTTCCGAGAGCCCGCCCCAGATGCCGAAGCGCTCGTCGTGGGCCAGGGCATATTCCAGGCACTCGGCTCGGACCTCACAGCCCGAGCAGATGCGCTTGGCCTCCCGCGTGGAGCCGCCCTTCTCCGGGAAGAACGCCTCCGGATCGGTCTGGGCGCACAGTGCCTGCTCCTGCCAGCCCTCCCCCTCGACGTCGTCCGGATCACCGAACATGCCGACGACGTCCCCGAGCTGGCCGGTGGTCGGGAACGGCTGCATCGAGCCGTACCCCCCGGTCAGTCGGATCGGCCCGTCCGGCTCCTCTGCCGTACCGACCAGCTCCAACGTGGATGTGATCACGTTCACCCGCCCACCTCCCCGTGCCTGGCGAATGCCGCCGTCAGTGAATGACAGCGTTGTAAGTACAACGCTGTGACCCGCCGGTTGGCAAGCGGAAGCTGCCATCCGGGTGGCCCGGTCCACCCCATCGGTCGCCCGTTGCCCAGAATGGGAACCGTGCACACCGTCTCGAACCGGATCAGTCCGTGGTTCCTCGTCCTCCTGGCCGTCACGATCGGGGGAGGGGTGCTGGCGGCGCTCGCTGTCGGTGAGGGGGCGTTGCTGACCACGGGCGTCGTGCTGCTCGTGCTGGGCGGCTGGGCCGTGTCGCTGTGCCTGCACGAGTTCGGGCACGCCTGGGTCGCCTACCGCGGCGGTGACCGCTCCGTCCGCGACAAGGGCTACCTGACCCTCGACATCCGCCGCTACACCGACCCCGGGCTCTCGCTCGTCCTGCCGCTGCTGATCCTGCTGATCGGCGGGATCCCGCTGCCCGGCGGCGCCGTGTGGATCAACCATGGGGCGATCCGCTCGCGCGGCACCCGCAGCCTTGTCTCCCTGGCCGGGCCGGGCACCAACCTCGTGATCGGCGCGGTGGCCACGATCGCCGTCGCGGCGGTGCCGATGCCCGTCGGGCTCGCGGTCGGGCTCTCGGCGCTCGCCCTGATCCAGATCTTCGCGTTCGTACTGAATATCCTGCCCGTCCCCGGCCTCGACGGGTACGGCATGCTGGAGCCCTTCCTGCCGCCGTCGGCCCGCCGGCTCGGGGCGCGGGTGCGGCCGTGGGCGCCGCTGGTGCTGTTCGTATTGATCATCGCGGTACCCGGGGTGTCGCAGGCGTTCCTCGACCTCGCGTTCGGCGTCTTCGGCGCGGTCGGCGGCGACACCGACTACGCGAAGTTCGGCTACACCGAGCTGTTCTTCTGGCGCTGAGCAGCTCGGATCCGGGCTGCCGCCGCCTACGCGCCGCTCCGCAGGGCGGGGGCGGCGAGCCGGTCCTGCGCCGCGTCACGCAGCGCGACAAGGGCAGCGTCGGCGGCGGGGAGCTCGTCGAGCGGCCACCAGCGCAGGTCGTCGGACTCGTCGCTGATCCGCGCGACCGCGCCCGCCGGGGCACGCACCAGGAACTGCACGTCGAGGTGCCGCGTCGGCACGCCGAGCGAGCAGGTGACCGGATGCACGTCGATCCGCAGCGGGTCCGGGTCGATGGTGAGGGCGTTGATGCCGGACTCCTCGGTGGACTCGCGCAGCGCGGCGGCCACGAGGTCGGCGTCCTCGGGCTCGCAGTGCCCGCCCAGCTGCAGCCAGCGACCCACCCGGGAGTGCAGGGTGAGCAGGGCGTTCTGCCCCTCGTGGTCGACGACCAGGGCGGAGGCGGTGAGGTGACCGGGCACGCAGGATCGGTCGCAGGCGTCGTGGGGGCGGGCGTCCAGGAACGCCAGCACGGCGTGGCGCACCGACTCCTGTCCGGGCCCCTGCGGACGCCAGGCCCACAGCGTCGCGGCCGCGACGGCCGGCGCTACCACTCCCTCCACCCCTCCCCGGGATCGCGCGGGGAGCGCGGCGTCAGGGGCTCCACCGGCATCCCGACGGCGACGGCACCGAGCGGCTGCCAGTCGGCCGGCAGCTCCAGCACACGACGCACGACGTCGGCGGCGAAGATCGTGGACCCCACCCAGCACGACGCCAACCCCTCCCCGGCCAGCGCCACCAGTAGCGACTGCACCGCCGCGCCGCCGGCGACGGTGAACATCGCGCGCTCGCCGATGCGGCGGGCGTCATCGCGGTAGAGGTGCATGCCGGCGCCGGTGCGGAAGGCGAGCAGCAGCTCGGGGGCCCGGCGCAGCAGGTCACCGCGCCGCATCCGGCGCTCCACCTCGTCGCGGGGACGGTCGTCGGCGGCCAGGTGTTCCTGCCAGCGGGCCGCCATCGCGTCGAGCAGGGCGGTGCGGCGGGGCTCGGTGACGCGACCGAACCGGAACGGGGTGCGGTGGTGCGGCGCGGGTGCGGTGAGCGCGATGCCGACCGCACGGCGCAGCGCCTCGACGTCGACGGGCTCATCGGAGAAATCGCGGCTGGAGCGCCGCAGCAGCACGGCCTCCCGCCGGCCCCGGGCGATGGCCTCGTCAGTGCCGAGGGAGAACAAGTCCTCCGCCAACGGGCGCACCAGATCGCGTGCGACGGAGCCGTCGTCGACCGGGCGCAGGCCGCGCACCACCGCGACCGGCAGGCCGCCGAGCTTGCCCTTGACCAGATCGGCGGCCCCGGCGATCTCGTCGGCCATCGCGACCTCGGTGACGAGCAGCTCGTTGCCCTCCGCGTCCGACGCGCCGGCGTAGCGGTGCAGCACCGCGAGCCCGGCCGAGCCGATCGCGACGTCGGTCTGCCCGACCCGCCACGGCCGACCAAGCGTGTCGGTCACCAGCACCGCCACGGTGACGCCCAGGCGCCGCGCCAGCTCGGCCCGCAGGCGGGCGGCACTGGCGTCGGGGTCGGCGGGGAGCAGGGCCAACTCGTCGCGACGGACGTTGGAACCGTCGATGCCGGCCGCGGCCTGCACGATCCCGAGCTTGCCGGCCACGATCAGGGTCCGCCCGCGGCGGGCGAGCACGCGCTCGGTCTCGGCGTCCACCAGCTCGCGGCGCAGGGCGTCACGGGCGTCCGGGTCGGTCGGGGACGGCACGAGCCGGCCCTCGATCTTGGAGAACACCTTGGACGTGACGACCACGACGTCCCCCTCGGCGAGCCAGGGTGCGGCACCGGCGAGGGCGGCGGCCAGGTCGTCGCCGGGGCGGAACTCCGGCAGCCCCTGCACCGCGACGACGGTGACCGCCCCCGGCGCGGCGTGGTCGATCGTCACGGAGTGATTCCGGCCAGGGCCAGGGCCTCGCTCGCCATCCGGGCCGTCGTGTCGGCGTCGGTCATCAGTAGCGGGACCGAACGAACCTCGACGCCGGGCACGTCCGCGGCGTCGCCGGTGTGCACGAGCCAGCCGTCGAGCAGGCCGCCGACGGACCGGGCGCCGAAGTGCCGCCCGACCGCCTCGGCGGAGGTCTCGACCCCGATCGCGGTGAGGCAGGCGTCGGCCATCCCCCGTAGCGGCCGTCCCCCGACGATCGGGGACAGCCCGACAACCTTGGCGGACGTGTCGTGCAACGCGTCCCGGACGCCTGGGACGTCGAGGATCGCCCCGATCGACACCACGGGATTCGACGGCGCCAGCACCACCGCGTCCGCTCCGGAGATCGCGTCGCGGGCGGCCGGAAGAATCGTGGCGGTCTCGGCGCCGACGGACGCGAACGAGTGCGCCGGCAGCTCGCCCTTGTGTCGGATCCACCACTCCTGGAAGTGGATGGCCTTGCGTGCCTTCTCAGCCGTCGCCGGGTCGTCGACGACTACGTGGGTCTCCACCCGGTCGTCGGTGACGGGCAGCAGCGTGACGCCCGGCTGCCAGCGGTGACACAGCGCCGCCGTGACGTCGGAGAGCGGGTAGCCGGCCCGCAGCATCCGGCTGCGGATCAGGTGGGTGGCGGTGTCCTTGTCGCCGAGGCCGAACCAGTCCGGGTCGGCGCCGTAGGCGGCGAGCTCGTCGCGCACCGCCCAGGTCTCGCCCGCGTGCCCCCACCCGCGGACGGTGTCGATGCCGCCACCCAGGGTGTACATGCACGTGTCGAGGTCGGGGCAGATCCGCAGCCCGTGCAGCCAGATGTCGTCCCCGACGTTGACCACGGCGGTGATCTCATGGTCGCCCGACGCGAGCAGGGCCCGGAGCCCGAGCAGGAACCGCGCGCCCCCGACCCCGCCGACCAGCACAGTCACTCTCACGGGTCGAGCCTACGGGCGATCGGCGAGCCCGGCCGACAGCGCCTCGGCCTCGGCCAGGTCCTGCAGCCGACCCGACGCGCGCCTGTTCACGAGCAGGTGCTCCACGTCGATGAACGGGACGGGAATGCCGACCACGTCGAGCTCGACGTGGTCGGGCCAGCACTCCTCGAACGACACCCCGTCGATGCTCGTCAGATCGATGCGTTTCGGTGGGTGCCCCAGCTCCATCGGCCCACCCGTGGGACTCGGCTCGCAGGACTGGACGTGGGCAAGTCGCTCCGCCACGGGGCGGGATCGCCGGTACGTCACGTCGGAGTCGGGTTCGCCCAGTCGGCGACGGATGACCACACGAGCGATCATCCCACCGTCCTGGACCGTCGATCGAGCTCCGTAATCGTCCTGGCCGTCATATGGCGCGGTAGTTCGTCGGGGCGAAACGGGGGGCGAAGCGGGGGCGGCGGAAGCCGGAGGCCTCGACGTAGCGCACGGCACGCTGGCGCTGCGGCAGGTAGGGAGCGAGCACCTCCAGCATGCCGAGGTCGTCGAGCGGGCGGCCGCACAGCGCCCAGCCCACCACGACCGGGACGTGGAGGTCACCGAAGCTGACAGCGTCCGCGTCGCCCCAGGCGCGCTGGGCGATCTCCGCGGCCGTCCACACCCCGATGCCGGGGACGCGGCGCAGCAGCTTGCGCCCGTCCTCACCACCCAGCTCGCACGCCCCCTCCAGCCGGTGCGCGACAGCGGCGCAGGCGAGGATCGCGCGGCGGCGGGCGTTGTCGACGCCGGCGCGGTGCCATTCCCAGTCCGATACGGCCCGGATCTGCGCGGGTGTGGGCGGGACACGCAAGCCGTCCGGCGCGGGTCCGGGGGCGGGGTCGCCGAAGCGCAGGCACAGCTCGCGCCACGACCGCCGCGCCTCGACGCCGGTGACCTTCTGCTCCAGCACGGCCGGGACCAGTACGTCCCAGACCCGGCGCGACGACCCGAACCGCAGCCCCGGCATCCGGCGGGCGGTGTCGGCGACCAGCGGGTGGTGCGCGACGAAATCCTCGGGCTGGTCGTCGGCGCCCAGCAGCGCAGGCAGGTGCTCGGTCGACCACACCGCCCCCGGACCCCATGCCGTCATGACCACGGTGCCGTCGGTGCGGCGGTGCAGCCGGATGGTCGCCGCCCCGTCGGGGGTGGTGCCGGCGCGCCAGATCGCCGAGCCCTCACCCGCCGACCGCCAGGTCGGGTCGCCCCGACCCCGGCGCAGGGGCGCCAGCACGCCGGAGACGTCGAGCCGGTGGTCAGGGCGGTACTCCCGCGACAGCTCCTCAGACATCCGGGGAGAAGCGCAGCCCACGCGGGGGCAGCACCACGTCCGGCCAGACCCGCATGCCGCCCCGCAGCTCACAGTGCGCGCCGATGACGGCGCGGTCGCCCACCACCGTGTCGACGACGACGGCCGCCTCCTCCACCCGCGCCCCGGCGCCGATCACCGCGTGCTCGATGACGGCGCCCTCGGCGATGACGGCCCCGTCGAACAGCATGGCGCCCTCGACCCGCGCCCCGGCACCGATCCGCACCCCGCGCCCGACCGTGCTGCCGCCGAACACCAGCGCACCGGAATCGACCTCGGCGCCGTCGAGCAGCAGGCACTCGCCGGTCGGGCCGGGCAGCGCGGCGGACGGGGCGACGCCGCGGACCAGGTCGGCCGAGCCGTGGACGAGGTCGGCCGGGGTGCCCATGTCGCGCCAGTACGCGTTGTCGACGTGCCCGCACACCCGCGCACCCGCCTCCAACAGGCCCGGGAAGGTCTCGCGCTCCACCGACACCGAACGGCCCTCGGGAATGGCGTCGATCACCGAGCGGCGGAAGACGTAGCAGCCCGCATTGATCTGATCGGTGGGCGGGTCCTGCGCCTTCTCCAGAAACGCCAGCACGCCGCCGTCGGAGTCGGTGGGCACGCAGCCGTACGCGCGGGGGTCCTGGACGCGCACGAGATGCAGCGTGACGTCGGCGTCGGTGCTGCGGTGGGTGTCGACGACCGCGCCCAGGTCGGTACCGCACAGGACGTCGCCGTTGAAGACGAGCACGTGCTCGCTGGAGAGGTGCTTCGCGACATTGCGGATGCCCCCGCCGGTGCCCAGCGGCTGGTCCTCCACGACGTAGGTGATGTCCAGGCCGATGCCGGCGCCGTCGCCGAAGTGGTCGGAGAAGGTCTCGGCGAGGTAGGAGGTGCCGAGCACCACGCGGCGCACCCCGGCCGCCTGGATGCGCGAGAGCAGGTGCGCCAGGAACGGCACCCCGGCCGTGGGCAGCATGGGTTTGGGGGCCGACAGGGTGAGCGGGCGCAGGCGCGTGCCCTTGCCGCCCACCAACACCACGGCTTCGACGTCGTGCAACACGGGGTCCTCCGGATCGCTCGCCTGGTCAGATGGAGCGGCGCCGGCCGCGGCCGTGGCGACGCGGCGCACATGCGTCCAGCATGCCCTGCCCGGACGTACGTGCGAGCACGACCTCCGCCTCCGGGGTGTGGACGATCAGCCAGCCGGCGCGGACCAGCCGCTCGGCGAGATCGATGTCGGCCAGGTGGGGTTCCGTAGGGGGTCGGGAGTCGTACCCGTCGACGGAGTCCCAGGCCGAACGCCGGAGCAGGACCGCGCGACCCGACACCCAGCCGAGACCTCCGGGGCCGGTCGGGAGACGGCGCCCAACCGGCGGCCCGCCGGAGCGCACCGGCCGGCCCGCCGAGTCGGTCAGGCGCGCCCCCACCACGCCCGCCCGCGGATGGCGGCTCGCGGCCGCGAGCAGGGCATCGAGCGAGCCGGGGCACAGCCGGGCATCCGGTTCGACGAGCACGACGCACCCGATCTCCGCGTCGAGACCCGCCACCGCACGGTTCACCGCCGCAGGCCGCCCGACGTCCTCGGCGAGCCGCACGACGGTGACGCCGGGCCGGTCGGCCGTGGCACCGGGCCGGTCGGCCGTGGCACCGGACCGGGCGACGCCGTCGGAGCACGCCACGATCACCAGCTCGGGGGTCGATGTGGCGGCGGCCGCCGGGAGGGAGCCCAGCAGCGGCTCCGGACCCGCGCCGTCCGGCGCTACGACCGTCAGCACGACCGTCGCCCCGCCGTAGCGGCGAGCGGGGTCACGGCCGTCGCGCCGCGCCGGGTCATGGCGGCGGGCCGGGGGGGTCCGATCTCGCGGCACGGCGGAATACTAGCGGGGCCGCAGCGGATCGGAGCGAGGTCAGTCGTCGAACGGGTCGGCGCCGTCGAGCTCGGCCAGTGTCTCCTCGGCGTCCTGGTCGCCCGCGCCGATCGCGATCTGCAGGTACTCCCGCGCCTCCTCGCCGCGGCCCTCCTCGACGAGGAACCGGGCCAGCGTGTACGCCCACTCGGGCTCGGCGTGCCGCCCCGCCTCGCGGTACTCGTGCTCGGCGCCGGCGACGTCGCCGCGCCCGAGCAGGAACAGGCCGTAGGCGGAGTGGGAGCGCAGGGCGCCGAGCTCGCACGCGCGGCGGTAGTGCAGCTCGGCGTCGACGGGCATGTCCTGCAGCGACCGGACGTCGGCGAGGGCGACGAGGGAATCGGGTCGGGCGTCGTTCGCGTGGCGCTCGGCGGCGTCGACGGCCGCGCCCAGGTCGCTCGCCTCCAGGTGCAACTGCACGATGTTGGCGCCGGCCTGGGGGTCGCCGGCCTCGGCCGCGCGCTCCAGCACCCGCAGGGCCTCGGCGAGCCGGTCGCCGTCGCGGAGCAGGATCGCGAGGTCGTTGGCCGCAGCCACCTCGCCGGACTCGACGGCCAGCCGCAGCGCGTCCTCGGCCCGCTCGCGGTTCCCCATCTGCGCCAGCGCCACGCCGAGCCGTCCGGCGAAACGGACGTGGCCCTGCTCCACCAGCGGCCCCAGCCACTCGACGGCGGCGTGCCAGCTGCCGCTCTCGAGGTAGGCGGTGGCGAGCAGGTCGGCGGCCGAGGGCTCGCCCGCAGCGACTCCGTGGCGCAGCACCTCGACGGCGTGGCTCGGATGGCCCGCGTCGAGCAGGGCGGCACCGTCCCGCGACAGCGGTTCCGGGGCGACGTCCGGTTCCGGGACGGGAGCCGGTTCCGGGACGAGGGTCGGTTCCGTGGCGGTCATCGTTCTCCACTCGTCGAAGTGGGGCAATGCTGCCACCCGCGGGCCGTACCCGTCACGCCGGATAGGTAGCGATGATCGTTCTGTAAGCCATTCGGCGTAGCCGCTCGGGGACCAACCGGTACCCGCCGCGGATGATCACATTGCGCAGAAGCTGCGTGCGGGTGGTGAAGCCCAGCGCCCGGAAGCGCTGCTGCATCGCCACCTCGGCGCGCAGCTGCCGCCAGCCGCCCCGGCGTGCATAGGCACCGGCACCCACGCGGTAGCGCACCAGCGGTTCCGCCACGTTCGCCACCCGCGCTCCCGCGACGATCATCTTCGCCCAGAGCAGGTAGTCCTCCATCAGCGCGAAGTCGGTGTAGCCGCCGACCGCACGGACGAGATCGCGGCGATAGACGACCGTCGGGTGGTTGAACGGATCGGCGAACCGGGCGCGGGCGACGATGTCCGCAGGATCGGTGGGCGGGGTGCGCGTGCCGACGACGTCGTCGGCGTGGGTGCCGAACTCCAGCAGGCCGGACCCGACGATGTCGACGCCCGACTCGATGATCGGCATCTGGACGGCGAAGCGGTGCGGCATCGAAATGTCGTCGGCGTCCATCCGCGCCACGACGTCGTGGCGGCACACGGCGAGGCCCGCGTCGAGCGCCGGGCCGAGCCCGACGTTGCGCTCCAGCACCACGACGTCGACGGGTACCGGGCTGCCGGCAGCCAGCTCGGCGATGCGGCGGGCGAGCGCGTCGTCGACCGGTCCGTCACGCACGATGACGACATGGTCGGGCCGGCGGGTCTGCTCGTCGACGGTCGACCGGAATGCCTCCGCGAGGTGCTCCGGTCGGTCACCGGCCCAGACCGGCAGCAGCACCGACAGCTTCTCGGGCAACGTTCGACCTCCGTCTGGTTCACTCTTCGTGGTCACGCTGTCGTGGTCGGGCGTCACCCGCAACACGCCTCGCACGTCCCGATCGGACGCCGACGATGCTGCACCCTAGAGAAATGACCCGAGTGCAGTGCCTGCGCACCGCCCTGGCGCTGGCGTCCACGCTCGTGCTGATGCTCACCGGCGCCGCGTGGGGCCTCTACCGCGACATCACCGCCGGCATCACCACCACCGACGTCATCGCCGGAGGCGGGAAGCGGGGCCCGCAGGACATCCTGCTCGTCGGCGTCGACAGCCGCACCGACGCCCGGGGCAACCCGTTGCCGGCGCCGGTGCTGGACGCGTTGCGCGCCGGCGGCGACACCGGCGTGCTCAACTCCGACACGATCATGCTCCTGCACGTCCCCGAGGGCGGCGGGGCGGCGTCGGCGTTCTCGGTGCCGCGCGACAGCTACGTCGACATCCCCGGCTACCGCCGCGACAAGATCAACGCTGCCTATCCGGCGGTGCGGGCGCTGACCGCCGAGAGGCTGGTGGCCGACGGCGTACGGGACCGCGCCCGGGTCGAGACCGCGGCGGCGCAGGCCGGTCGGTCAGCGCTGATCGGTGCGGTCGAGGAGCTGACCGGCGTGACCGTCGACCACTACGCGGAGATCAACCTCTTCGGCTTCTACACCCTGACCACGGCGATCGGCGGGGTCGACGTCTGCCTGCGCGCACCCGTCGACGAGGAACTGTCGGGCGCCCGGCTCCCCGCCGGCCCACAGACG
This sequence comes from Pseudonocardia sp., assembly GCA_043716935.1. Taxonomy (GTDB): domain Bacteria; phylum Actinomycetota; class Actinomycetes; order Mycobacteriales; family Pseudonocardiaceae; genus Pseudonocardia. The sequence goes on along the minus strand of JAYSXW010000112.1, from coordinate 2,663 downwards.
ATCTCCGGCGGCGACGCCCTGGCCTTCGTGCGGCAGCGCCACGGCCTGCCCGAGGGCGATCTCTCCCGGATCCGCCGCCAGCAGGTGTTCCTCGCCGCCGTCGCCGACAAGATCCTCTCCGGCGGCGTGCTCACCGATCCGGGACGGCTCGCGGCACTGGTGGACGTCGCCCAGCAGTCGCTGGTCATCGACGCCGGCTGGGACCTCCTCGCGTTCGCCCGCCAGGCCGCCGACATCGCCGCCGGCAACCTCGAGTTCGTGACGATCCCGACCCGCGGTCCCGAGACCAACAGCCGCGGCGATGTCGTGCTCGTCGACCGCGCCGAGGTGCGCGCGTTCGTCGAGCAGCACGTCAGGGAGCAGGAGCGCGCCGCCGAGTCCGCGCGCACCGCCACGCAGTCCCCGCAGGTGACCGGCGACATCATCGCCTCCCGTTACGTCGTGGACGTCCGCAACGCCTCCGACGCCTCCGGACTCGCGTCGAGGGTGGCCACGCGGATGCGCGAGCTGGGCTTCCTGTGGGGCACCGTCGACGACACCGACCCGTCGATGCGCTCGGTCGTGCGCTACGCCGGCCCCGACGGCGACGCCGCACGCGCGGTGGCGGAGCAGTTGGGCGGCATCGACACCGACGGCCACAACGGCGACGGCACGGTCTACCGCGGCCACCTGCTCGTGGTGCTGGGCTCCGACTTCGACGCCTCGGTCCTGCCGGCCCCCGCTCCGACGCCGGCCGCCGCCGACCCGGCCCCCATCACCGCGGCGGGGGTGCCGTGCGTCGACTGACCTACGGTCGTGAGTCGTGACGCTCACCGCCGCCCTGCTCACCCCCTCCGCCCGCCCGCTCATCACCTACTACGACGACGCCACCGGCGAGCGCATCGAGCTGTCGGGCGCGACCGCCACCAACTGGGCCGCAAAGGCCGCGAACCTGCTGTGCGAGGAGTGCGACGTCGAGCCGGGCTCGCGGGTGGCGGTGCTGCTGCCCGCCCACTGGCAGACGGCTGCGGTGCTGCTCGGGGCGTGGTGGTGCGGCGCGGAGATCGTCGGCGATCCGGCCGACGCCGAGTGGGTGCTCTGCGACGGCCACCACGTCGACCGGGCGCTGGCGGCCGCACCCGCCGGTGGGGTGGTGGCGCTGTCGCTCGACGCGTTCGGCAAGGGCCTCCCGGGACTGCCCGACGGCGTGCTCGACTTCGCCGTCGAGGTGCGGTTGCACGGGGACGAGTTCGTGCCGTGGTCACCGCTGCCCGACGACGCCCCCGCCCTGGACGGGGCGACGGTGGCGCACGTCCTGGCGACGGCCCGGGCCCGAGCGGCCGACCTGGGACTGTCGGCGTCGGACCGGGTGCTCTCGACGCTGCAGTGGTCGAGCCGCGACGACCTGACCGACGGCCTGCTCGCCGTCCTGGCCGCCGGGGCGTCGCTGGTTCAGGTCCGCAACCCCGACCCGGCCGCGCTCGACCGCCGTGCCGTCTCCGAACGTACGACCCGCCGGCTCGGGTGACGCAGGGACCGGCGAGATGGCCGTCGGCGTGGTCGACGCTCGATGGACCGCGCTCACGTCCATCTCGTGTGCTCCTGTGCGATCAGCGCAGCAGCGAGCGTGCCATCACCATCCGCTGAACCTGGTTGGTGCCCTCGTAGATCTGGGTGATCTTCGCGTCGCGCATCATGCGCTCCACCGGGAAGTCCTTGGTGTATCCGGCCCCGCCCAGCAGCTGGACGGCGTCGACGGTCACCGACATCGCCGTGTCGGACGCGAGGCACTTGGCGGCGCTGGAGATGAAGCCCAGGTCGGCCTCGCCCCGCTCCGCCCGCGACGCGGCGACGTAGACGAGTTGCCGCGCGGCCTCCACCTTCATCGCCATGTCGGCGATCATGAACTGCAGGCCCTGGAACTCGGCGAGGTGCTTGCCGAACTGCTTGCGTTCCTTGACATAGCCGATCGCGATGTCGAGCGCGCCCTGCGCGATGCCGACGGCCTGCGCCCCGATCGTCGGGCGGGTGTGGTCGAGCGTCTTCAGTGCCGTCTTGAAGCCCGTGCCCTCGGCGCCGATCAGTCGGTCGGCCGGGATCGTGCAGTCGGAGAAGTAGATCTCGCGGGTCGGGGAGCCGTTGATGCCGAGCTTGCGCTCCTTCGGCCCCACGTCGAAGCCGGGGTCGCCGGAGTGGACCACGAACGCCGAGATCCCGTTGGACCTCTTCGCCGGGTCCGTGACGGCCATGACCGTGTACCAGGTGGACTCGCCCGCGTTGGTGATCCACGCCTTGGTGCCGTTGAGCACCCAGGTGTCGCCGGCGCGGCGCGCGCGGGTCCTCATCGCCGCCGCGTCGGAGCCCGCCTCGCGCTCCGAGAGGGCGTAGCTGATCATCGCCTCGCCCGCGGCGATGGACGGGAACACCTGCTTCTTCAGCTCCGGCGACGCCGAGAGCAGGATCGGCGTGAGCCCCAGCCCGTTGACGCCCGGGATCAGCGACGACGACGCGCACACCCGGGCGACCTCCTCGATCACGATGCAGCCCGCGAGCTCGTCGGCGCCCTCGCCGCCGTACTCCTCGGGGATGGTGATGGCGTGGAAGCCGGCCTTCGTCAGGGCGTCGCGGGCCTCGACGGGGTAGCGGCCCTGCTCGTCGACGTCGGCCGCGTAGGGCGCGATCTC
>JAYSXW010000111.1:0-1890 GCA_043716935.1 Pseudonocardia sp. | reverse complement strand
GACGGCGCACCGGGCTTGCTGCGTCGAACGGCGCGACCGGGCCGGTGCGTGGGCCGGAACGGGTGCGTGGGCGTCCCGGAGGGATTGGCCGTAAGGATGGGGGCGTGGGTGGGCGATGGGTGCTGCATCTGGACATGGACGCGTTCTACGCCTCCGTCGAGCAGCTGACCCGTCCCACGGTGCGCGACCGGCCGGTGCTCGTCGGCGGGTTGGGGCCGCGGTCGGTGGTGGCGGGGGCGAGCTACGAGTCGCGGGTGTTCGGGGCCCGGTCGGCGATGCCGATGGGCCAGGCGAAGCGGCTGTGCCCACACGCGGTGGTGCTGCCGCCGCGGTTCGCGCTCTACCAGGCGCTGTCCGAGCAGGTCATGGGCGTGCTCGCCGCCGCAGCCCCGGTGCTGGAACCCGTCTCGCTCGACGAGGCGTTCCTGGAGCCGCCCGCGCTCGTCGGGGCCGGGGTCGGTGCCGTGGAGAGGTTCGGCGTCGAGTTGCGGGCCGCCGTCCGCGCCGCCACCGGGCTGCCCGCCTCCGTCGGGGCCGGGTCGGGCAAGCAGCTCGCGAAGATCGCGTCCGAACTGGCGAAGCCCGACGGGCTGCGGGTCGTCGCACCCGCCGACGAGCGGGCCGTGCTCGCGCCGCTGCCCGTCCGCTCGCTGTGGGGGGTCGGGCCGGTCACCGAGGCCGGGCTGCGGAAGCTCGGGATCCACAGCATCGGCGAGCTGGCCGCGATGGACCTGCGCGAGCTGACCGGGCTGCTCGGCACGGCGATCGGCACCGAGCTGCATCGGCTCGCCCGCGGCGTCGACGATCGGCCCGTTGCGGCCCGCGGGGCGGCCAAGCAGGTCAGCGCCGAGACCACGTTCGACGTGGACCTCACCGCGATGACCGCCGTGCACGACGCCGTCGCCCGCATGACCAGCGCCGCGCACGCCCGGCTCGTCGCGTCCGGGCGGGGCGCCCGGACCGTCACCGTCAAGGTCCGCGGGGCCGACTTCGCCACCGTCAGCCGCTCCGAGACCGCCGCGACGGCGAGCACGGACCTCGGTGGCTTGACGGCCGTGGCCCAACGGCTGGTTCGCGCGGCCGTGCCCGAGGGTGGCGTCCGGCTGATCGGGGTGTCGCTGGCCGGTCTGACCGACGACCCGCCGCCGGCGCTGTTCGGGACCGGCCCGGGCCCGGACGGCGCCGTCGACGCCCCGCTCGCCGCCGCGCCCCCCGATCCGGGGCCCGATCAGGCGACCGGGCCCGACCGGCCCGGTCCGGACGGCCCGCGGCCCTGGCGTCCCGGCGACGACGTCCAGCACCCCGACCACGGCCACGGCTGGGTGCAGGGCGCGGGCCACGGCCGCGTCACCGTCCGGTTCGAGACCCGGACCACCGGGCCCGGCCGCGCCCGCACCCTCGCAGCGTACGACCCCGAGCTGTCGCGGGCCGATCCTCTCGGGAGCCTCGACTGAGGTCGCGGCTCACACCGGCGAACAACCGGCCCGGGCAGCCCACGATCCGAGTCGTGGCGTCGGCCGTGCCGGAGTGGTGGATCAGACGGGACGCAGGGGTGCCGAGGCTGCCGTGGAACCGGGCACGGCCGCCGATGGCGTTGGCGCCGGCAACCCGCCCTGCTTGTGTGCGGTGGTGCCCAGCGGCGGGTAGGTGAGGCCGAGCCCTCGACCCGGACCAGGGTCTCCTCGAAGCGAAGACCGCGTCCGGCTGCGACTGCGCCGAGAACTGACGGTCCGACCCCTGAAACAGCCTTATGTGGCCCAAACAGGCGGACGTCGGCCGGGTCCTCGTATCTCGGGTCGTCGTCCACCCTTCGGTGCACGACGAGCGCGTCCGGTCCCAGCTCCACGAAGTCGGCGTAGTGAGAATTGCGACGAGGTTCTCCTCGAACAG
>JAYSXW010000012.1:0-2214 GCA_043716935.1 Pseudonocardia sp. | reverse complement strand
GTCATGGATCTTCGGACGGGCCATGCCTCGCGTCCCCTCCCGCGTCGTCCTCGTCGCCCGCGTCGAGCAGCGCCGCGAACTCCGCGCGCAGCGCGTCCAGCCGGTCGTCGGCGCGCGCGCGGGCCGTCGGCAGGTCGCCGGCCACCGGCTCCACCACCTCGAGGTACGCCTTGAGCTTGGGTTCCGTGCCCGACGGGCGGATCACCAGCCGCTCGCCGGGCCGGCGCAGCACCAGCACGTCCGGGGCGGGCCGCTGAGCCGTCCAGCCGACCGGGGGCGCCGTCCGGAGGCGCTCGACGACGGCGTCGCGCGTGCCGGGCTCCATCCGCACCGACACGCCGGCCGTCGCGTGCACACCGTGGGCGGTGGCCAGCTCGTCGAGCCGGTCGAGCAGACCCTGTCCCGCCGCTTTCAGGCCCGCCGCCAGATCGGCCGCGACCACGGCGGCGGCGATGCCGTCCTTGTCGCGCACGGCGTCGGGATCGACGCAGTAGCCCAGCGCCTCCTCGTAGCCGAACACCAGGCCCGGCCCGCCGCGCACGATCCACTTGAAGCCCGTCAACGTCTCGGCGTAGCGGGCGCCGCGGGCACCGGCGATCGAGCGCAGCATCGACGAGCTGACGACCGTGGTCGCGACCAGTGGGTCGTCGTACCCGCCCGAGCGTAGGAGATGATCACCCAGCAGTGCACCCGTCTCGTCGCCGGTGAGCATGCGCCACGGGTGGGCCGACCCCGATGCCCGCGAGTCGGGGTCTGCGTGCGCGCGAGTCGGGGTGTTCGTGCGATCGCGGACGCCCAGCGCGCAGCGGTCGGCGTCGGGGTCCAGGGCGATCGCGAGGTCGGCGTCAACCTCGACCGCGAGCGCGAGCAGGGCGTCGGTGGCGCCCGGCTCCTCCGGGTTGGGGAACGCGACCGTCGGGAAGTCGGGATCGGGCACCGCCTGCGACGCGACGACGTGGACATCGGTGAAACCGGCCCGGTGCAGTGCGTGCACCGCCGTGGCCCCGCCCACGCCGTGCATCGGGGTGAGCGCGATCCGCAGCGCGCGGGCCGGCCCGCGGGGCAGCCGGGACACGCGGTCGAGATAGGCCTCGGTGACATCGCGCTCGGCCACGTCGCCCCCCGTCGGGACGGACCCGGCCGGCGGTGACGCGGCGATGGCCGCCTCGATCTCGACGTCCGACGGCGGCGCGAGCTGGGCACCGTCGGCGAGGTAGACCTTGTAGCCGTTGTCGGAGGGCGGGTTGTGCGACGCCGTGATCTGCACCCCCGCCACCGCCCCCAGCTCGCGGACGGCGAACGCGAGGACGGGAGTGGGCAGCGGGTCCGGCAACGTCGCGACGGTGAACCCGGCGCCGGCCAGGACGCCGGCCGCGGCGGTGGCGAAGGCCTCCGAGCCGTGCCGGGCGTCGCGTCCCACGACAACGGTTCCGCGGCTGCCCGCCCGGCCCAGCCAGGCCGCCAGGCCCGCCGTCGCACGCCGGACGACAGCGACGTTCATGCCCGCCGGCCCCGCCCGCACCGGCCCGCGCAGCCCAGCCGTGCCGAACCTCAGCATGCCGGCCATCCGCGCGGCCAGGTCGTCGGCGGCGGGTTCGCGGCCGGCCATGGCGTCGGCCAGGACCCGCTGCAACTCGACCCGGGTGGCGTGGTCGGGGTCGTCGGCGATCCAGCGGATCGCCGCGTCCCGCAGGGCAGGGGTGAGTCTCATCCTCGGGCGATCAGATCGCGCAGCAGCCCGCCCATGCGCCCGGCGGCGGCTTGGCCGGCGGCCAGGACCTCGTGGTGGTCGAGCGGCTCGCCGGTCATGCCGGCGGCCAGGTTCGTCACGAGCGAGAGCCCGAACACCTCGACGCCCTCCGCGCGCGCTGCGATCGCCTCCAGCACCGTCGACATGCCGACGAGATCGGCCCCGAGACCGCGCAGCATCCGGATCTCCGCCGGCGTCTCGAAGTGCGGTCCGGGAAGCCCCGCGTAGACGCCCTCGGTGAGCGACGGGTCGATCTCGCGGGCCAGGGCGCGCAGCCGCGGGGAGTAGAGGTCGGTCAGATCGGTGAAGCGCGGCCCGACGAGCGGGGAGGCGGCCAGGAGGTTGAGATGGTCGGAGATCAGCACGGGCTCACCGACGTGCATGCCCTCGCGGATGCCGCCGGCGGCGTTGGTGAGCACGACCGTGGCGCAGCCCGCGGCGGCGGCGGTGCGGATGCCGTGCAC
>JAYSXW010000110.1:0-1894 GCA_043716935.1 Pseudonocardia sp. | reverse complement strand
TGGACCCCCGCACGTTGGAGGAGACGCGGGAGGCCGCGGCTCGTTCGGCGTCGCTGGAGACGTCGCTGGAGGCGGCGGGCCTCTCGCCACGGGCCGTGTCGGTGGCCCAGTCGTTCGACGCCACCACGGTCGGCGAGCTGCTGGCGGTGCGCCTGCACGAGATCGCCAAGGCACGCGGCGCCGGTGCGGTGATCCGCAAGGAGCTCAACCGGCGTCACAAGCAGTGGAGCGCCCTGCTCGCCACCCCGCTCTCGGAGGTCCGCGACGACGCGGTCGTCACCATCGACGAGATGGCGCAGCTGCTCACACCGTCGGCGGGCCGGAAGGGCTCGAAGAAGCCGGCTGTCGCCCGGATGACCCTGGGCCTGCCGAACGGGGTGGACGCGCCGGGATCGTGGGCGACGCAGGTGGAGGTCGCGAAGCGACTGGGGATCACCCAGGCGTCGGTGTCACGGCATCAGCAGAGCGCGGCCGAGGAGTGGGCCGCGATCTCCTGGCTCGGTGCGGCGCGCAACGAGCTGGTGGAGACCGTCCGCGCCGCCGGTCGGGTGATGGTGGCCGACGAGCTGGCCGCGGCCCTGCGCGCGCGGCACGGCGCAGGTGATGACGCGCCCGAGCGCACCGCCGCCCGGGCGGCTGCCGTCGTCCGGGCCGCCGTGGAGGCAGAGACGTGGGCGGGGCACCACGCGGAGGACCCCGAGGTTCTCGAGCGTGGACCGCGCCTGGCGGTCCTGCGACGCCGTGCCCACGTGCTCATCGCTCTCGAGTCGCTCCCCGATACGGACGATCCCAGCGCAGCCGAGCTGGCCGACTTCGCCCAGGCCCTCGGGGGTCGGGCCGACGACCTCGCCGAGGCGGAGCCGATGCCCGGCCGCGGCGTCGTGGTGCGGGAGCTTCGTGCGGTCCCACCACCCGACGGCCTGGCGCCGCTGGCCGACACCCGGCTCGTCGCTCTCGCCGCGGCCGCGTCGGGGCACGCTCTGGTCTCCGCTCGACTCGAGCTCTACCCGCGTGGACTGGACCTCGTCACCGCCCTGCGCGTGTCGCAGGCCGCGGCCGGCGTGCGACGGACCACCGGCATCACCGTCGAGGACCTCCTGACACGGGTGCGGGCCCGGTTCCCCGAGGTCAGGGTGCCGGACGGCCTGACCCACATCCTGATGCAGGAGAAGCTCGACGCGGCGGGCTTCCCGCTGGAGTTCGATGTGACCGACCGGCGCTTCCGTCCGACGCTGCCGGATGTCCCGCGCTCGTCGCTCTCGGCGAGCAGTTCGACGCTGGGACGCGTGTTCGTCAGCGGGCAGAGCCCCCAGGACGTGATCCGGGCCCGGCTCACGGCGGCGGTCGAGCGCGGCGGGTTCCTCGCCCTGACCCTGCGTGGACGGAACCTGCCCGGTGCCGCCGCTGCGCTGGCCGGCGCGTACCCGGTCCGTGCCGTCGACATCGCCGCGTTGTTCCTCGCCGAGTTCCGCGCGTTGGTGGCCGCGCGCGGCCAGGAGTGGGGCAAGGTCCTCACGATCGACGCCCGGTTCGGGGAGACGGGCCGGATGTCGCCGGGCCTGGCGTCCTACGTTCGTGCCAGCTGGGAGCGCGTGGGTGAGCAGCTCACCGAGCTGGGGACAGGCGGGGCGGTGCTGTTCCTTCACGACGCCGGACTGCTGGCCCGCTACGCCAACGCCGGCGGGCATGACCTGCTGGTGGTGCTGCAGGGTGCCGCCCGGCATCCGACGCGAGCTCCGCACGGGCTGTGGCTGCTGTGCCCGTCGGCGTCGGCGACGGGCACGCCGCAGCTGGACGGCCATGTCGTGGAGGTGGTCGACGGGTCGGAACGCCTGGTGCTGGACGGCGAGTTCCTCGACGGTCTCCGCGGCGCCAGCGCAGCGTAGTGCGCTCG
>JAYSXW010000109.1:0-5558 GCA_043716935.1 Pseudonocardia sp. | reverse complement strand
AGCATCGGCCCGATGATGACCCTGCGCTGGGCGTCGGTGCCGATGGCCATCACGGTGGGCGCGAGGAACGTCAGACCCAGCGGGTTGACGGTGCGCGGCGCCTGCACCGTCACCATCTCGACGTCGTAGATCGCCTTCATGCCGGGTGTGCCGCCACGGCCTCCGTACTCGGTGGGCCACTCGATGCCGGCGAAGCCCGCGAGGGCTTTGTCGCGCTCCCAGTCGCGTCGCAGCCGGAAGTTCTCGTCCTCGTCGAGCGACTCCCAGAACCCCGGACGGGTCCACTCCCGAGGGATGTTCGCCGCCAACCAGAAGCGGAGCTCGCTGCGGAACTCCTCCTCGGCTGCCGTGTAGGTCAGGTCCATGCTCGGCCTCCTCGCGCGCTTCTCCCCACCTTGGCATACCGGCGGGTAACCGGCCGGGCCAGTCAGCCGAATTCGCGTATCGGGGTGGTCGGCGTAGCCGGGTGCACCCCGTGCCCGCTTACCCGGGTGAATTCCGCGCATGCGCACCCGGCTGGGCCCTGCGCAGGGACACCGGGCCCGTCACGACCCTGGCGGGTTCAGCCCCGCGACGTGAGCCGGGCACGCAGCCGGTTCAGCGAGTCGTCGTCGAGGCCGTGGGCGCGCAGCCATCCCGCGGCCCCGCCGTACTCGGCATCGAGGTGCGCGAGGACGGCGGCCATGACCTCCGCGCGCGGCAGGTGCGGGGTGAGGTCCGCGGGCATCGGCTCCCCGGACGCCGTCGTCCACCGTACGAACATGGCCTCGACCTGCTCCGCCGAGAGCGCGTAGTCGGCCACCACCGCCTCCCGTTCCACACCGACCGCGTCGAGCACGAGCGCGACGAGCGTGCCCGTGCGGTCCTTGCCCGCCGCACAGTGCACGAGCGCCGGCCCCGCGCCCGAGGCCGCGAGCCGGCCGACCGCGGTGACGACGTTGGCCGGGTGGTCGGCCAGGTAGCCGAGGTAGCTGCGCAGCAGTGGGTCGGTGTCGTCGCCGGTCTCGGGGAGATGCTCGCGGCTCCCCCCGATGAAGGTCAGCGCGACGGTCTCGACGCCCGCGGCGGCGACGCGCGTGGGTCCGTCCCGCTCGATCTCGCGCGGCGTGCGCAGATCCAGGACCAGCGCCAAGCCGAACACGTCGACGAGGTGTGCCACGTCGCCGGGTGTCACGTGATGCAACGACGCACTGCGCAGCAGCACCCCTGGGCGCGTCGTGCCGCCGTCGCGCAGCGGGAGCCCGCCGACGTCACGCACATTGTCCAGGCCCTCGAGTTCCAGCCAGCGGTCCACCGGTGCAGCCACGTTGCCGAAGTTAACGTGCTACCCGCCGACCCGCTGTCGCCGACGTCCGTGATCACCGTCTGCGGTGCAGAACCTTCAGGGATGAGTGTTCTGCACCGCAGACGCTGATCATGGGACGGCCGATCGACGCCCCCGTCGACGACGACGAGTTCCGCGCCCGTGTCGCCGCCCGCCCGGCGGTTGCGAAGGTCCCGCGCGCGTCAGAGCGTGTCGCAGTGCCCCTGCGTGACGACACCGGCAGGATCCGCCGTTCGGCGCTGCGGGCAGACCGGCTGCCGTGACGCGCGCCGGCGTGCGGAAACCTGCGCCACCCGAACGTGCCGGCCATCCCGTTCGTGTCACCGCGTAGGGTCCCCGATCGAGTGGTTTCGGCCCCGCAACCCCGACTTCCCCGGCCGATGATCACTGCGAGTGACGTCGACCGAACCGAGGAACGCGATGACGGACCCCCGAACCAACCTCATCCGCAACCAGCTCGCCGACCTCGGTCGGCGCCACGCCACGGCGCGCGGCCAGGGCTCGGCCCGCCGGATCCTCGTCATCGGGAACTTCGGCAACGGCAACACCGGCGACGAGGCGATGCTCGCCCACACCCTGGAGCTGCTGCCCGGACACGTCGGCCTCGACATCGAGGTGACCGTCGTGTCGCGCAACCCACGCATGGTCGAGGCCATGCACCGGGTGCCGGCCGTGCCGATGGACGCGATCGCGTTCACCCGGGCCCTGCACTGGTGCGACGGCATCGCCGTCGTCGGCGGAGGCATGTTCGGCGCGGGCGCGTCACCGCTGGTGAAGGTCCTCCCCGCGGTGGTCTGGGCGGCTGCGGCCCGGGGCCGTGACATCACCTACGTCGCCATCGGCGTGTACCCCGGCACGTCCGACCGCGTCCTGGACCTGCTGCGGCGCTCGGTGCGCAAGCCCGGCCGGATCACCGTGCGCGACGAGGTGTCGGCCACGACGCTGGGCAACGCGATCGTCGCGCCGGTGGTGGGTGACCTCGCGATGGGCCTCACCCCCGCCTCCGCCCCCGACGCCCGCCGCGCGCTGACCGCGGCCGGCGTCGACCCCACTGTGCCGCTGCTGCTGATCGCCCCCAAAGCGCTGCCCAACCCCATCCTCGTCGACGCCCTGCAGGACGCCGCCGCATCGCTCGCACGGCGCTGGATCGACCGCGGCGGGGTCGTCGCAGGTCTCGCCATCGGCACCCACGCCGACTACGGCCTGGGCCTCGCCCGCCGCGACGAGGTGCTCATCCAGGAGCTGGGCGAGCGGCTGGGGCGCCCGGTCCCGGTGCTCGGGCCGCAGCTGGCCCCGGCGCTGGCGAAGGCGATCGTCGGGGAGGCCGACGCCCTGTTCGGGCTGCGCCTGCACGCCCTGATCTTCGCCGTCTCGACGGGCGTGCCGTGCCTGGGCGTCGGCTGGGAGGAGCGCATCACCGCGTTCCTGGCCGAGCACCAGCAGTCGGCCATCGGTACCCGCCCGCCGGACGAGGAGCTGCACGCGTGGGTGGAGCGGACGCTGCCGGCGCGCTGGTCGGTGCGGCCCCGCCTGCTGTCCTCCTGAGCAGCGCCGAACATGAGGCCATTCCGTGCGAAGGGTGGCGGTGCCGGGGTGCGCCACCGCCCCGGCCCGGACCGGCCCGCGCGTACCCGGGGCACGAGTTCGGGGACTCCTGCCTGCTATTTCCCGCACGACGAGCACCGGTCGTGGTGGGAGACCATCGAGCGTTGCCGCCCGTTACGCGTCGATTGCGCAAACGACGAGCCGAACGGGCGTGGACCTGCGGTGACAGGTCGCTTCACCGCTTGTTCATGACGGGCTCAACTCGTAAAGTTCTCCTCAGCGTCACGAACCGACAGCGAGCGCACCGAGCCGGGACTCCCCACCCGGCACCCCGGATCCCCAGCCGGGTTGCGCGAGTGATCGGCTCGATCCCCCAGCGCTGAAGGGTTGCTCTGTGGCAGGTCATCGTTCCCCACGTGGTCGTCGGGCGCACTCGATGCCGGATGTCATCCACGCCCGGCACCTGATAGCACCGTCGCCGGCACCCAGGGCGCCGACGCTGCGCTCCACCGTGCTGGCCACCGCCGCCGCGATCGGCACCGTCGCGACCGGGACGTTCACCGCCCTGCTGCCCACCCCCGGCCACGGCGCCACCACCACGGCGTCCGCCGACACCCCGCTGGACGCCACGCTCACCGCCACCACGTTGACGCTGAGCACCCGGTTCGGCCCGGCCGCGATGCTCCCCGTGAGCGCCGAGGAGATCGGCGGCTTCGCCGCCGCCGACACCCACCTCGCGCTGCTCGGCAAGGCCACCGACATCGCCACGAAGATCGCGGAGGAGCACGCGGCGGAGCAGCGCGCCCAGGCCGAGCGCGACCGTCTCGACGCCGTCATCGCCCACGGCGGGCTCGACGGCTGGATCACCGAGGCCCTGCGCACACTCGACCTGCCGCAGTCCTACGGGCCCGGCGTCAAGAAGATCATCATGGCGGAGTCCGGGGGCAACCCACGCGCGATCAACCGGATCGACTCCAACGCCCGCGCCGGCACACCGTCCCAGGGCCTGATGCAGACGATCCCGTCCACGTTCCGGGCCTACGTGCACCCCCGTTACCGCGGACGCCCGATCACCGACCCGGTCGCGAACATCACCGCCGGTATCCGGTACATGATCTCCCACTACGGCACCGGCACCCTCCAGGCCGGCGGCCGCACCGACAGCAGCGGCGACTACGTCGGCTACTGACGCCGCAGCGTCCCCGATCGACCGGTGAGGGCCCCCTCGGGATGCGGCGACCCGGCCGGACCAGCGCCTCGGCCACCACAAACCGACGGCCAAAAGGACCCGGTGGTCGGGCGATGCCCGTCGCCCGTTCCCGGGACGGGGTAGTCAGGGGTGCGCCGAGACGACGCGCGCCCGCTGCTCCCCCACCGCGACGACGTCACCGGTGCGCAGCTGGGCCCCCCGCCGGGTCTCCACCCGGCCGTTCACCTGCACGGCCTCGGCCTCCAGCATCGCCTTGGCCGCACTGCCGTGCTCGGCCATCCCGGCGAGCTTCAGGAACTGGCCGAGCCGGATGGGGTCCTCGGTGATCGGAACGCTGTGGATCGGGGGCACGGGCCGATCCTCCCAGGGCATGGCCTGCCATGGAGGCGGGGAACGGGGCAGATCTGGCCTGGCACGTGGCGACGCGCGACGCGCAGGACCCGGACGCTCGCCCGATCGGGGCTGTCGGTGGCGGTGTTCGGGTGGCTGCTCGGCCCGGCCGCCGATCGCGCTCCTCGGGCCGTGACGCCGTCCTCGTCGGTGGAGACGAGATGTAGCAGGCGTTGACGGGCCAGGCGTTCGAGAAGCTCCGGCAGCGCGCCGCCCGGCATGCCGGCGAACTCGTACCGGCAGCCCAGTACAACTCGGCTGACAGCGGAGGCGCCGGCGCCGAGCTCCGCCATGAGTCGCTCGGTGACCTCAGCCATGGTCAGGTCCTCGCAGGGAAAGCCGACCGCGAGCGGACGACCGCGGCGAAGGGCGGACGGGGTCGGGTTTGTCGGGGATGGTGCCGGCGGGGCGGGGTGACGACATGGGAAGCCCTCGTTCGATCGGTCGGCGTGGTGGCGGGCGGCGTCGAGCCGGCGATGATCAGAGGGTGGCGTCGGGCACCACGTACAGCGCCGGTCGCCCCGCGGGGTCCACGCGGCGACGCGGACAGCCGTGCAGTCGAGCACGGCCGTGCCGCCCAGACGCTGTTCGAGCTCGGTCCGCTGCGGCGCCCCGGTGAGCACCCCTCGGATCGACAGTTCCAGCCTCACCGCGTCGAGATAGCGGTTGACTGGCCACGACGCCGTCGAGTTCGCCGGCGACGAGCGCCTGTGCTGTGCCGGACGGAGAAGCAGCGCCGGGCAGTTGATCGATGTGGCGCACCACGGCCCCAGCCGTGCTGCTCGGGCCGCGGTGCGGTGGTGCCTGCGTCGACGGATGCATGGTGGGCCCCGCTCCCGCCGGCCGGCAGTGATCGACCGGCGCGTGCTCGTGGATCGCAATGCCCGCCGGGGTCCGGGGCGGATGACGGACCCTCCTCATGCGCCTCGGCCGGGCTCTGTGCCATGTACGGACCGAAATTCCGACCGCGACCTCGGGGCTCGGCCCGACGATGATGAACCGTCACCGTGGCGCACAGTCTCCTGCCCCGTCAGCGCCAGGAGGCCCTGCCGCAAGGTCTGGGGAAGGACCTCGCCGTCCCACTCGATC
>JAYSXW010000108.1:0-16790 GCA_043716935.1 Pseudonocardia sp. | reverse complement strand
CGGGAGCGCGGCCGCGCCCGAGGAGAGGCTCGCGACGTGGGACAGGTCGCGGGTGGCGAACTCCGGGTGCCGCGGCAGTGCCCCGAACAGCGGCGGCGCTCCGCCGATGCTCGTGACGGCGAACCGTTCGGCGTCGTCGAGGTAGGCGCCCGGGTCGAAGCGGTCGTGCAGCACGAGCGTCGCGCCGTGCAGGAGAGGCACGTTGAGTCCGCCGATGGTGCCCATCGCGTGGAACCACGGCCGTCAGGTTGATCGCGCCGCCGCCGCCGAGGCGGGTGGGAACCCCTGGGGCGGCCCGACCTGGTCGAGCACCACGCCGTCGGCGTCGTCGAGCCCCGGCAGTGAGCCGGCGCCTCAGCAGGCGTACTGGATCGAGTTGACCACCACGTTGCGGTGCGGAAGCTGCACGCCCTTGCTCCAGCCGGTGGTGCCGCCGGTGTAGGCGAGGTGAGCCAGGTCGGATCGGACGTCGATCACAACGGCCGGGTCGGTGGTCGCGGCGTCGGCGTGGAAGGCCTCGAAATCCTGCTGGCCCTCGTCGAGGGTCGGCCGGCGCGTCGGGTCCAGGGCCTGCGCGCGGTGGGTGACCAGCACGAGCCGCACCGCTGTGCGGTCACGCACCGCGGTCACGCCGGAGCCGCCGGGCCCCAGGTGATCGCCGCGACCGCCCTGCAGCCGGCCAGCTGCGCGGCGAGATCGGGCGGCGGCAGGAGCGGGTTGGTGGGGGGAGAACGTGGCCCCCGCCAGCAGGATCCCGAAGTAGGCGATCGCGTACTGGGGGCAGTTGGGCAGGTGGATCGGCCACGACGTCGCCGCGGCCGATCCCGGCCGCCCCCAGCGCGTTCGCCAGGGCGCATGCCCGCTCGTGGAGCTGCGTGAACGTCAACTCGCGGCCGTAGTAGAGGATCGCGACACGGTCGCCGAAGCGGGCCGCGGAGCCGGTGAGCAGGGCGCCGACCGGCACGTCGGAGTAGTCGAGGGTGAGCGTCACCGGACCTGCCCTCCGTTACCGGTGCGGGCTCCGCCTGCGCTCCGCCCGGTGTCGATGCGGGCTCCGCCTGCGCTCCGCCCGGGGGTGAAGGCCACCGGCATCGACTTGATGCCGTTGATGAACATCGACTGCAGCCGCCGCGGTGGCGCGGTGGCGTGGATGTCGGGGATACGGGTGAGCAGCTCGCGGAACATCACCGACATCTCGCGACGGGCCAGGTGCGCGCCCAGGCAGAAGTGCGGGCCCGGGCCGCCGAAGCCGAGGTGGGGATTGGGCGCGCGGCGGACGTCGAACGCGTCCGGGTCGGTGAAGTGGCCGGGATCGCGGTTGGCCGCCCAGTAGAACAGCAGCACCTTCTCGCCGGCGGTCATCGCCTGCCCGCCGAGCACGGCGTCCGAGGCCAGGGTGCGGCGCATGAAGATCACCGGCGATGCCCAGCGGACGATCTCCTCCACGGCCGTCGGGGTCACGCCGTCGATGTCGGCCAGCCACGCCGCGCGCTGCTCCGGGTGCTCGGTGAGCAGGTGCAGGCCCCAGGTGATCGCGTTGCGGGTGGTCTCGTTGCCCGCGACGACGAGCAGGATGAAGAAGCTCGCCAGCTCGTCGGGCGTCAAATGCTCGCCGTCGACCTCCGCGCTGATCAGCGCGGAGGTGACGTCGTCGGTCGGGTGGTCCGCGCGGTGCCGGGCCAGGTCGCGCATCAGCTCGCCCAGGTCGTTGCCGGCCTGTAGGAGCGCGACGACGATGTTCTCCGCGTCGGGCACGAACTCCGGGTCGCTCGCGCCGAGCACGATGTTGGACTTCTCCAACACGAACTCGTACTGGCTCGCCGGCACACCCATCATGTCGCAGACGATCGCCAGCGGCAGCCGCGCGGAGATGGAACGGACGGCATCGCACTCGCCGACGTCGACGATGTCGTCGACGATCGCGGCGGCCGTGCGCTGCACCTTCGCGGTGAGCCCGGCGAGGCGCCTGGGCGTGAAGCCCCGCGAGACGATCCGGCGCATCCGGGCGTGGCGCGGATCGTCCATGTTGATCATCGAGCCGTAGAACTCCAGGAACTCCGGCGGCAGGTCGGCGATGTTCGTGGCGCCTGGGCCCGATGTGAAGACCGACGGTGCGCGGCTGGCCTCGACCACGTCGTCGTGGCTGGTCAGGGCCCAGTAGCCAGCCCCGGAGGGTAGGAACGCGAAGTCCGGCTCGGCGAAGAACGACGGGCCTGATGCTCGCAGGCCGGCGAACGCGGCCGCGCGCTCCGCGATCGGGGCCGTCCAGAACTGCGGGACGTCGGACAGATCGGGCCGCGCCTGCGGGCCGGCGGTCACGACGGACACTTCGCTGTGCGACGCATCACCCCACCCTAGTTGCCGAGCGGTTCGACTCAAGGGCTCGGCGGGCCCAACAGACCACGGGCATGGGCGATGCTCACAGCCTCGGTGCGGCCCGCCGCGCCCAGCTTCGCCATCACCCGCGACAGATGCACGCTCACCGTCTTCTCGCTGATGAACAGCTCCGCGCCGGCCTGGCGGTTGGTGCGGCCCGCCGCCACCAGCGCGAGCACCGACCGCTCGCGCGGGGTGAGCAGATCGGGCACCGCCGGCCGGGTGGCCGCGTCGAGGCGCACCCCCGCCCGCCCGGCCAGGGCCCGTACGGCTCCGGCGAGGGGAACGGCGCCGAGCCGCTGCGCAGTGGTGAGCGCGACCCGCAGGTCGGCCTCCACCGTGCCGTGCACCTCTCCGTGCCCCGCACCGAGCGCGAGCCGGGCCTCGGCGCGGCGCAGTAGCGCGTAGGACTGCCGGTAGCCCGGCGCATCGGAGGTCTCGTAGCCGAAGGCGTCGTGGACGGCCGTCCACGCGGCCGGGTCGGGGTCGGTGAGCCGGGTCAGTTCGGCCCGCGCCCGGAGTTGCCAGGCCCGGCCCTCCGGACCGAGAGTGACGCCCCGCGGCATGCCTTTGACCGCGGTCTCCTCGGCCTTCTCGGCCACGAGCCGGGCCGCGTCGAGCCGAGCTGCGTCGGGCCGGGCTGCGGCGAGGTCGGCGGCATCGGGCGGGCGGGACGCGGCCAGATCGGCGTGCGCCGCGAGGGCCAGGGCCAGCAGCGCCAGCCCGCCCAGCCGGAAGGGCTCCAGGGCGTCGAGGGCGGCCAGTGCCTCGCTCGACCGCTCCAGGGCGGCGGCGGGTTCGCCCCTCCACAGCGCCGACTCGGTGGCGGCCGGCCCCATCAGCACGACCGTCTGCCAGCCCTGGGACAGCGCATCGCACAGCTCGGCGTAGCGCCTTTCCACGACGTCGAACCGGCCCCGCGCGGTGGCCACCTGCATCCCCGCCGCCACCAGCCGCGCCGACACCCCGGCCGGCACCCACGCCCCCGCGAGGTCGGCCGACGACTCGGCGGCGTCCCACTCGCCCTGCAGGAACAGCGTGACGACGTGCGCCACCCGCACGTCGAGGCCCGGCGTGCTCCACCGCAGCCCGGTGGCCGCGGCCCGCTCCTGGCCCGCCGCGAACTCGGCCGTCGCCTCCGCCAGCCGCATCTCCTCCAGGAACGAGATCCCGGCCGCGAACCGCACCCGCAACTCGGTGCCGACGTCGCCGACCCGACGCGCGATCGCCCCCGCCTGGGCCAGTCGCCGCCGTCCGGAATCCGGCCGCCCCGAGTACTCGTCGCACCCGGCGAGCGTGACCAGCGCGTCGGCCGCCGCGGCCCGGGCGTTGTCGTCCGCCGGCAGTTCCGCCACGAGTCGCACCGCCTTCTCCGCATGGTGCACGGCCCGGTCGAACTCGTCGGCGTGATAACGAGCCCGGGCCAGGACCGCGTGGCACCATGCCGTCTCCTCCGACGGTGGTAGCCCGGCCAGCAGCTCCAGGGCGCGCGCCGCCGCGGCACCGGCTTCGCGGCGCCGCCCGTCGCGCTCCACCAGACGCATGGCGTAGCGCAGGTCGATGACCGCGGTGAGGACCGGATCGCCCTGCTCCCGGGCCAGCGCCAGCGCCCGCCGCGCCAGGGCTTCACCCCGGTCGGGATCACCGGTGGCGCTCGCCGCCCACGACGCCCACCGCGTCAGCAGGATCTCCGACGCCCCGGCGACCGCCTCGGCATCGGGCACCGCGCTCCACAGCTCCAGAGCCCGCTCGGCGTGCACCAGCAGCTCGGCGGGCGCCTCCTGCTCGTCGGCCTCGCGCGCGGCCGCGACCGACGCCGCCAGGGCGCGGGGCAGGTCGTGCGCCGCCAGCGCATGGTGCGCCAGCGCTGCGGCCCACCCCGGCTCGTCCGGGCCGGTCGGGGCGGACAGCAGCGCGGCGAAGGCGCCGTGCAGCCGGCTGCGCTCCCCGGGCAGCAGCTCTTGGTGCACCGCCTCGCGCAGCAGAGCGTGCCGGAACACGTAGGCGTCGCGGTCCGGTCGGGGCTCGGCCACCAGGACGTGGTTCTCCACGGCCTCACGCAACGCCTGCTCCAGCTCGTCGACGCCGATGCCGGCGACCACGGCGAGCTGGTCGTGGTGGACGTGCCGGCCCGCGACGGCCGCAACGCGCAGCACCAGATGGGTCACGGGGGAGAGCCGTTCGATCCGGGCGAGCAGCACCTCCGTGAGCTCGTGCGGCACGCCGTCCGACGCCGCCGACACCAGCTCCTCGGCGAAGAACGCGTTGCCTTCGCTGCGCCGGGCGACGCTGTGCAGCAGTGGGGCGGGCAACGACCCGTCGGCCAGGCGCCGCACCAGTTCGAGGGCCTCGACGCCGCCGAGGGGCGCGAGGTCGATCCGCTCGGTGGTGGGCAGGCGGACCAGCTCCGACAGGACCGGGCGCAGCGGATGGCGCCGGTGCACGTCGTCGGAACGGTAGGTGGCGAGCACCATCAGCCGCTGCGACGACAGCCGCGAGAGCAGGAACACGAGCAGATCGCGGCTGGATCGATCGGCCCAGTGCAGATCCTCGACGACGAGCAGCACGGGCGCGGCGGCCGTCAGCTCGTCGAGGGCGGAGAGGACGGCGTCGAACACCCGCAGCTGCCCGAGATCACGCTCCTCGGGACGCTGCTCCCGGCGGGGCCGGCCCCCGGGCAGCAGGTGCAGCAGTGCCGGATGCCCGGCGACGAGATCGGGCTGCTCGGCAGCCAGCCGGCCGACGATCTCGGCGAAGGGCAGGTAGGGCAACGCCGACCAGTCGGTGTCGAGACAGCGGCCCACGAGCGCGGTGAACCCCGACGCCGTGGCGCGCCGCACCGCCTCGGCCACCAGCCGGGACTTGCCGACGCCCGCGTCGCCCGACAGCACGACGCCGGTGGGCCGACCGGCGGCGGCGCGATCGAGCGCCGCAGTGAGCGCCGACACCTCGTGCCGGCGCCCGACGAGCCCGATCCCGACCCCCAGTCGTGCCACGCCGGTCATCGTGACACGGCGTACCGACAGTTTTCGTCGACATTCGCGGAGCCGGCGTCCTCGACGACCACGACGGCGGCCGGGGTGGCGGCATAGCCGTCAGCTGCAGCTGCAGGCGTGCCGCCCGGCGGCCGCCGGGCGGGGCGGGCGCGGCGGGCGAATCGGGCCAGGCGGTGGTGCTCGGCGTCGGCCAGCAACTCCCGGCGGTGGTGCTCGGCGAGCCAAGCGACGGGCAGATCTGCGGTGAACATGCCGGCAGTCTCGGGCTGAGGCCCAACCCCCGGCATCGGACGATCGCGTCGACCACGGGGGCCGTAGGCGCGTCGCCCCGGGGTAAGGACCCTCAGGTCGCACCCGACGCCGCGCCGGCCGCCCCGGCATGTACAGTTCGTCGCGGCCGTACGGGAGCGATCGACTGTACGGAAGCCGCCCCTTTAGCTCAGTCGGCAGAGCGTCTCCATGGTAAGGAGAAGGTCTACGGTTCGATTCCGTAAAGGGGCTCCAGCGGGGGGTATGACAATCCTCGCGAAGCGGTGTAGCTCAGTCGGTAGAGCAAGCGGCTCATAATCGCTGTGTCGCCGGTTCAAGTCCGGCCACCGCTACCAGAGCAGACCACGAGCGACAAGCAGGAGGCACCCGCGATGGGTAAGGCCACGGACGTCCGGCCGAAGATCACGCTGGCGTGCGAGCAGTGCAAGCACCGCAACTACATCACCAAGAAGAACCGGCGCAACGATCCCGACCGGCTCGCCGTGAAGAAGTTCTGCTCCAACTGCGGCACCCACCGCGAGCACCGCGAGACGCGCTGAGGGTGGTCGACGCCTCGTTCGTCGGCAAGGTCCTGCCGCCGACGGCTCCATACCTGGTCGGCCGGGAGAAGATCCGGGAGTTCGCCCTCGCCATCGGCGAGGGCGCTTCCGTGTGTCTGGACCCTGCCGCGGCGCTGGCCGCCGGCCATCCCGACGTCGTCGCGCCCCCCACGTTCACGATCGCGTTCGTGCTGCCGGCCATCGAGGCGCTCCTGCGCGATCCCGCGCTGGGTTGGGACTACACCCGCATGGTGCACGCCGACCAGTCGATCGTGCTGCACCGTCCGATCCACGGCGGCGACGAGCTGGTCACCACCATCCACGTCGAGAGCCTCGTTGCCCGTGCCGGGAGGCATCTGCTCACGCTGCGCTGTGAGGTCACCGACCTCTCGGGCACATCCGTGGCCACCACGACGGCCCTGCTCGTGACCGCCGCCGAGGTCTCATGACCGTCGTCGGCGACGAGCTCACGCCTCTGGCCGTACACATCACCCGCACGGATCTCGTCCGCTACGCCGGGGCGTCGGGCGACCTCAACCCGATCCACTGGAGCGACCGCGTCGCCACCGGTGCCGGGCTCCCCGGCGTCATCGCGCACGGCATGCTGACTATGGCGCTGGCCGGCCGCGTGCTCACGCGGTGGACCGGCGATCCCGCCGCGGTGCGCAGCTACAGCGTCCGGTTCACCCGTCCCGTGCTCGTCCCCGACGACGACGAGGGTGCGCTCGTGGAACTCACGGGCCGCGTCACCGCGGTGGAGGACGGCGTCGCCACCGTGGCGCTCACGGCGATTTTCGACCGCAGGACCGTGCTCGGTCGCGCCATCGCGCGCGTCACAGTTCCCGACCGACCGTACCGATCATGATCACCGCCGGTGGCGACGGAGCGGCAACCACATCGCCCCGTCGCCACTTATGGTGATCTTCCACCTGTCGCCGGCATCGCGTGATCGGCCACCGACGTCGATCAGTCGACGGCCTCGGCCAGCAGCGTGCCCATCCGCTGGATGCCGGTGCGCAGGTCGTCGTCGCTCAGGGCATAGGACATTCGGAAGAACCCGGGCGTGCCGAACGCCTCGCCGGGCACCACCGCCACCTCGGCGTGCTCCAGCAGCAGGGCCGCGAGCTCCATGCTCGTGAGCGGCCGGCTCCCCCGGATCTCCTTGCCCAGCAGCGCCTGCACCGAGGGGTAGGCGTAGAACGCACCGGTGGGGGTGGGGCACACGACGCCGGGGATAGCCGAGAGCAGCTCGACCATGAGCCGCCGCCGCCGGTCGAACGCCACCCGCATCTGCGCGGCCGCGTCGAGCGAACCGGAGACGGCCTCCAGTGCGGCGCGCTGGGCCACATTGCAGACGTTGGACGTCAGATGTGACTGCAGGTTGGTGGCCGCCCTGACGACGTCGAGCGGACCGACCAACCAGCCGACCCGCCAGCCCGTCATGGCGTAGGTCTTGGCGACGCCGTTGAGCACGACGCAGCGGTCGGCCAGCTCCGGGACGACGACGGGCATCGAGAAGGCCTCGGCGCCGTCGTAGACGAGGTGCTCGTAGATCTCGTCGGTGACGACCCAGATGTCGTGCTCGACGGCCCAACGGCCGACGACCTCGGTCAGCGCGCGGGAGGCGACCGCGCCCGTCGGGTTGGACGGGGAGCACCACAGCAGCACCTTGGTGCGCTCGGTGCGGGCCGCGTCGAGCTGGTCGAGCGTCGGTAGGAAGTCGGCCTCCGGCCCGCACACCACGTCGACCGGAACGCCCCCGGCGAGCGTGATCGCCTCGGGGTAGGTGGTCCAGTACGGAGCGGGCAGCAGCACCTCGTCGCCCGGGTCGAGCAGGGTGGCGAACGCCTGGTAGACGGCCTGCTTGCCGCCGTTGGTCACCAGCACCTGAGCCGCGGTGATCGACAGGCCGGAGTCGCGCAGCGTCTTGGCCGCGATCGCCTCACGCAGCTCCGGCAGGCCCCCAGCGGGGGAGTAGCGATGGTTGCGCGGGTCCGCGCACGCGGCCTGGGCCGCTGCAACAATGGCCGGAGGTGTCGGGAAGTCGGGCTCGCCGGCCCCGAAGCCGACGACCGGCCGGCCGGCCGCCTTCAGGGCCTTCGCCTTGGCGTCGACCGCCAGCGTCGCGGACTCGGCGATGCCGCCGATGCGGGCGGAGATCCGTCTCCGGTCCGTGGCCGTACCCGGGGTGCTCGTCATGTCGGGCATCTTCCCGCACCGAGCCTCCCGCTCAGGGGGTGGGTCCGGTGCCGTATACTTCGTGCGCTGGGTGTGCCATGACGTGGCGGGCCCGCGGCTGGTCAAGGGGTGTAGCTCAACTGGCAGAGCAGCGGTCTCCAAAACCGCAGGTTGCAGGTTCAAGTCCTGTCACCCCTGCCACAGCGGAAGTGCCGGGTCGAACTCGATCCGCTCAGGCGATCTGAAGGGTTAGGGCGTGACGCAGCAGGACGAGGAGAGCGGTAAGAGGCGCGAGCGCCCGAGCACCGCGGCCGACCGTCGGGGCCGGCGTCCCGCTCCCCTGACCGGCGTGGCCAAGGGGCGGGCCACCGCGGTTCGTGACTCGCGCCCGCCCCGGGTCCCGCTGCCGAGCCGGCTGGTCCGGTTCCTGCGCGAGGTGGTCGCGGAGCTGCGCAAGGTCATCTGGCCCAGCCGCAACCAGCTGGTCACCTACACGCTCATCGTGCTCGTCTTCGTGTCGTTCATGATCGCGCTGGTGGCCCTGCTGGACTTCCTGTTCGCGCGGGGTGTGCTGTTCCTCTTCGGCAACGGCTGACCCGCGGCGATCACGCCACGCACGAGATAGAGACGACGGAAGTGAGAAGTACGTGAGTTCCCAGGACGGCGGCCCCCGGCTGACCGACGAGACCGGCACCACCGCGAACGGCACTACCGCGACCGGCACCGACGCGACCGGCACCGACGCGAACGGCACCGACGCGAACGGCACCGAGGCGGATGCGGACGTCGACACCGAGCTCCCGAGCCAAGCCGCGCAGGACGCCGACCTCGAGGCCGCGCACGGCACCGGCGCCGTGGCGGAGAGCTACACCGGCGAGGACGCCGGCGACACGACCGACGCCGACACGACCGACGCCGACGCCGCCGCCGTCCCGCCCGACGTCCCGGAGGACGATCCCGACGCCGACCCGGTCGAGGAGATGCGCGCGGCCCTGCGCCGCGCCCCCGGCGACTGGTACGTGATCCACTCCTACGCGGGCTACGAGAACAAGGTCAAGGCCAACCTCGAGACGCGTGTGCAGACCCTCGACGTCGAGGACTACGTCTTCCAGGTGGAGGTGCCCACCGAGGAGGTCACCGAGATCAAGAACGGCCAGCGCAAGCAGGTGCAGCGCAAGGTGCTGCCCGGCTACATCCTGGTCCGGATGGATCTCAACGACCAGTCGTGGGGCGCGGTTCGCAACACTCCGGGCGTCACCGGGTTCGTCGGTGCCACGTCCAAGCCGTCGCCGCTCACCCACGACGACGTCATCAAGTTCCTGCTGCCGCGGGTCGAGCCGAAGAAGGACGCCACCGGCGCCCGGTCGGACTCCTCCTCGGGCGGCGGCAAGTCCACCATCGAGGTCGACTTCGAGGTCGGCGAGTCCGTCACGGTCATGGACGGCCCGTTCGCCACGCTGCCGGCCACGATCAACGAGGTCAACGTCGACGGCCAGAAGATCAAGGTGCTCGTCAGCATCTTCGGCCGCGAGACCCCCGTCGAGCTGGCGTTCAGCCAGGTCTCGAAGATCTGAACCTCGCGCCGCGGCAGGCAGGTCCGCGACGTGCTCAACAGGAAACAGGGATAAGAGATGCCCCCCAAGAAGCGGAAGCTCACCGCTGTCGTCAAACTCCAGATCAAGGCCGGACTGGCCAATCCGGCGCCGCCGGTCGGCCCCGCGCTCGGACAGCACGGCGTCAACATCATGGAATTCTGCAAGGCCTACAACGCGGCCACGGAGTCGCAGCGCGGCGACATCGTGCCGGTCGAGATCTCGGTGTTCGAGGACCGCTCGTTCACGTTCGAGCTCAAGACCCCGCCCGCGGCCCGGCTGCTGCTCAAGGCGGCCGGTGTCGACAAGGGTAGCGGCGAGCCGCACGTCAAGAAGGTCGCCGCGGTCACCATGGACCAGGTCCGGCAGATCGCCCATACCAAGATGGCCGACCTCAACGCCACCGACATCGACCAGGCCGCGAAGATCATCGCCGGCACGGCCCGGTCGATGGGCATCACCGTCAAGGGCTGATCGGCCCACCGAAGGCGTGGGAGAGCCGGGCGCGGCTCGCGACCACGAACTGACCCACCAAGAGGACAGAGAAGATGGCACAGCGCAGCAAGATCTACCGCAAGGCGGCCGAGCAGATCGATGCCGACCGGCTCTACACCCCGCTCGAGGCCGCCGGCCTCGCGAAGGAGACGTCCAGCGCCAAGATGGACGCCACCGTCGAGGTCGCGATGCGGTTGGGCGTCGATCCGCGCAAGGCCGACCAGATGGTCCGCGGCACCGTGAACCTGCCCCACGGCACCGGTAAGACGGCACGGGTCATCGTGTTCGCCACCGGTGACAAGGCAGCCGAGGCCGAGGCCGCCGGAGCCGACGTCGTGGGTGCCGAGGACCTCATCGAGCGCATCCAGGGCGGCTGGCTCGACTTCGACGCCGCCATCGCCACCCCGGACCAGATGGCCAAGGTCGGCCGGATCGCGCGCATCCTGGGCCCGCGTGGCCTGATGCCGAACCCGAAGACCGGCACCGTCACCCCGAACGTCACGAAGGCGATCGTGGACATCAAGGGCGGGAAGATCAACTTCCGGGTCGACAAGCAGGCCAACCTGCATCTCGTCATCGGCAAGGCCTCGTTCGACACCGAGAAGCTGGTGGAGAACTACGGCGCCGCGCTCGACGAGATCCTGCGGGCCAAGCCGAGCGCCGCGAAGGGCCGTTACATCAAGAAGGTCACGGTGAGCACGACCACGGGCCCCGGTATCCAGGTCGACCCGCTGCGCACCCGCAACCTTCTGGTGGACGAAAACTCCTCCACCTGACCCACCCCGGCCACCGGGGGTTCGGCATCCCCATATTGCAGCAAAGCCACTTTCATGCAACCTCGTTGCAGGAAAGTGGCTTTTGCTGCAACCGGGTGGGTGGGATTCAGGCCCAGTCCGCGAGGATCCGGGCGACGTCCTCCGGGTCTCCCGCCCGTTCCGGTACCTCGGCCGGGGTGCGGGAGAAGCGGGGGGCGGGCGCAGCCTGGGGCACGCCGTCGTGGTCGACGATCGTCTTCCGGGCGGCGAGGTGCGGATGGGCCGCCACCTCGCCGAATGCGAGGACGGGCGTGACGCATGCGTCCGTGTCGGCGAAGACCCCCGCCCACTCGTCGCGGGTGCGGCCGGCGAACACGGCGGTGAACCGGGCCCGCAGCTCGGGCCAACCACCGCGGTCGTACTGGGCCGGGAGACCGGCGTCGGAGAGCCCGAGCCCGGCGAGCAGCGCCGCGTAGAACTGTGGCTCGAGGGCGCCGACGGCCACATGCCGCGCGTCGGCGCAGGTGTAGGTGTCGTAGAACGGGGCGTGGCCGTCGAGGACGTTGGCGTCCCGCTCGTCGGCCCACGCGCCCTGGGACAGGTAGCCCCAGAACATCTGGTTGAGCAGCGACACGCCGTCGACCATGGCCGCGTCGACGACCTGGCCCCGCCCCGAGCGCTGGGCCTCCCACAGCGCCGCGAGCACGCCGACGACCAGCAGCATCGAGCCGCCGCCGAAGTCGCCGACGAGGTTGAGCGGCGGCACCGGGCGCTCACCGGCGCGGCCGATGGCGTGCAGCGTGCCCGTCAACGAGATGTAGTTGATGTCGTGCCCGGCGCGGGCGGCCATCGGCCCGTCCTGGCCCCAGCCGGTCATCCGCCCGTAGACGAGGCGGGGGTTGCGGGCGTGACAGTCGGCGGGCCCGACGCCGAGGCGCTCGGTGACGCCCGGCCGGTAACCCTCCAGCAGTACGTCCGCCCGCTCGACGAGTCGCAGCACCGTCTCCTGGCCGGCGGGATCCTTCAGATCGGCGGCGACGCGGCGGCGTCCGCGCAGTGTCGGGTCGGGAGCGTCGGGCGATCCCAGTTGCAGCCCGCCCGCGGGCCGGTCGATGCACACGACCTCGGCGCCGAGATCGGCGAGGACCATCGCTGCGTGCGGCCCCGGGCCGATCCCGGCCAGCTCCACGACCTTGAGCCCGTACAACGGTCCCACGCGGCACCTCTTCCCCGATCGACTGCCTGTGACCTTAGGGGTCATGCGACAGCGATCGGCTCCGCCTCCGCGGCCGGGGTCATGTGGTCGAGGTCCTGCCACGCTGCTGCGAGCCGCTCCGGGGCGTCATCCATCCGGTGGCGGCGCAGCGTGAACGGCAGCCGGAGGCGGCGCTCGAACGCACCGTCGAGCCCGAACCTCGGCCCGGCCGCGAGCAGCACGTCGTGCCGGCGCGCAGCACTGGTCAGCCGGCTCGACACGGGCTCGCCGAGATCCACCCAGAGGCTCAGGCCTCCGCCGGGCCGTGAGGGCCGCCACCAGCCGAAGACGTCGGACAGCCGGCCGAGGAGATGGTCGCGGGCGGCGGTGAGCTCGGTGCGACGGGCGACGGGCGACGGGCGACGGGCGGCGGGCGACGGGCGGCGGGCGGCGGCGATGGCGTCGACGTCGACGAGCAGCCGCGTCGTCACGAGCTGTTCGAGCACCGGCCCGCCCACGTCGGTGGACGCCCGCAGCGCGGCCAACCGGCGCACCATGCTGGCCGAGGTGCGGATCCAGCCGACCCGCAACCCGCCCCAGAACACCTTGCTGACCGAACCGACGCTGAGCACCAGCGACGAGTCCTCGCCGCCGTGAGCGTCCACGGGTGGTGGGGCCGGACCGTCGAGCCCCAGCTCGACGAGGGTCTCGTCGAGCAGCAACGGCATTCCCGTGGGCCGCGCCAGCTCGACCAGGGGCTGCCGCCCGGCCAGGTCGAGCACGCGTTGGGGTAGGTCGGGTGCTCGACGAGCACGCGATCGCCCGGGCCGAGCAGCGCGGCGAGGACGAGCGTGATCGCGTTCTGTGCCCCGGCGGTGACGAGCACCTGGTCGGGCCGGGTGGGCAGGCCGCGAGCGGTGTAGCGGTCGGCAACGGCGGCGCGCAGGGCGGGCAGCCCGAACAGTTCGTAGCCGTGCCCGCCGAGGTGGGCGCCGAGATCGTGGACGGCGCCGGCCGCGGCCGCCCGGAGCGCGCCGGCCGGGGCGGCCAGCGCGGCGTGGGCAAGTCCGCACAGGGAAGGTTCGCCGTTCGGGGAGAACGGGTGCAGTGTGACCGCGCCGGCGGGGCCGGCCGGCAGCTGCGTCCAGCTGCCGGCTCCGCGGCGGCTGCGCAGCACCTGCGCGTTGCGGAGCACGTCGTAAGCCGCGGCGACGGTGGTCCGGCTGACCTCCAGCGCGCCCGCCAGCTCGCGCTCCGCCGGGGAGCCGCGTGTGTGCAGTGGGAGGCGGCCGTCGAGCACGAGCAGCCGGACGCGATCGGCCAGGGCGAGCCCGCGGCCGTGCGGCGGTCGCCACTCTCCGAGCTGCCAGGCGAGGCTGCGGGCACCGATCCGGCGTTCGATGTGGTCCACGAGGTCCAGACCTACCAGATCGGACCTCGAAGATAAGGCCAATCGGCGGCACGATGGACACATGGAGATGCTGATGCTGCTGGCCGTGCTCGTGCTGATCGCCCTCGCCGCGCCGCGCTACGGCGCGGACAGCCGCCATCGCCCGGTTGCCGGAGAGCCGCCGGTCCCGCGCTACCGGACCACGCCCTGGCACGACATGGCCGTTCTGTCCCGCGCCGTCACCCGTCCCGTTCGGCGCCAACTCGGTCGACGGGGCGCGTGACGCCGCAACCCGTGCGCGCCACGATGGCGGACGCCGGTGGACCCGGCCGACCTGTGCGGGCCCGGACGGGTCGCGGACCCGCCTGTGCCGATCGGCAAGCACGGCGTGTCGGGACGGTGGAGCCGCCCGGGTGAGGGGCGGGGGGCGCACCCGGGTGAATGCCTTCTCGTGGGGCGAAGGAGGGGCGACCATCGACGTCACCGACGCGGAAAGGACGATGATGTCGACGACGCAGACCACGCAGCACGGCCGGAGCGGGTTCGCCAGCCTGGCGAGGGGCGGCCTGAACTGGGACTCGCTGCCGATGCGGCTGTTCACCAAGGGCAACGCCCGGCACTGGAACCCGGCCGACATCGACTTCGGCCAGGACGCGCTCGACGTCGCGGCCATGACCGAGGACGAGCGCTGGTGGACCTGCTCGCTCGCCGCCCAGTTCCTGGCCGGCGAGGAGTCGGTGACCCGACACCTGCAGCCGTTCGTCGCCGCGATGGCGGCGGAGGGCCGGCTCGCCGACGAGATGTACCTGACGCAGTTCGTCTACGAGGAGGCCAAGCACACCGAGGGCTTCCGTCGCTGGTTCGACGCCGTCGGCATCACCGACGACCTGCACCCGCACATCGACGACAACGAGCACTACCTGGAGATCTTCACCAGGCAGCTCCCGCAGAGCCTCCACGCGTTGGCGGACGATCCGTCGCCGCGCAACCAGGTCCGGGCGTCGGTGACCTACAACCACGTCGTCGAGGGCACGCTCGCGCTCACCGGCTACTTCGCGTGGGCCAAGGTCGCGGCGAGCCGCGGCATCCTGCCGGGCATGCAGCAGCTGATCAGGCTCATCGGGGACGACGAGCGCCGGCACATGGCGTGGGGCACGTTCACCTGCCGCCGACACGTCGCGGCGGACGACACGCTGTGGGACGTCGTCGGCCACCGGATGCAGGAGTTGCTGGTGCCGGCCATGGGCGTCGTCACCGGCACGTTCGAGCAGTACTCGCGCACCCGCGGCGCCGACGCGGCGCCGCCCTTCGACATCCACGTCGAGGAGATGGTCGCCTACGCGATGGACAAGGTCGGCCGTCGGCTCGGCGCGATCGAGTCGGCCCGCGGCGCGAAGCTGCGCGACATCGATCTCGACACGTCGCCGGAGACGCTCGAGGAGCGCTTCCACACCGAGGACCGGGCGGTGGCGGGCCGACACCCGGACGGGTGATCCGAGCCTCGGGCTGTTCGGTGAGCCGGGTTGACCAGGTGGGCTCGGTGGCCGCGGCGGGGCGCCTGACCGTCAGCGGGCCGCGCGTGGACGGTCGCCGGCGGATTGCGGCCGTCGAGAGCCGCTGCCCGACGTCGCGGCGGCGTCGCGTACGCTCACTGACGTTCCACCGAAGACCGCAGGTCTGCGCGTCCGAGCGATCGGGAGCGTACGAAGACTCCGCCCAGGCGGACGGCCCGCGCAGGAGGACGAGGTCATCGTGACGCGGCCGCGCGTCCCGCTCCGCCCCGTGTGCTCCTGCACCGGGGCGTCTCGTCTGTTCGGGCTCCTCTCGTCGGTGGGTCGTGTCGCAGCACCACACCGACAACGCCAGAGGAGGCAAGGGATGGCCCGATCCGACAAGGTCACGGCGGTCGCCGAGATCGCCGAGAAGTTCCGGGGCTCGTCCGCCTCGGTCGTCACCGAGTACCGCGGCCTCACGATGTCCCAGCTGACGACGCTGCGTCGCTCCCTGGGCGAGGGCGCGACCTACCGTGTCGCCAAGAACACCTTGGTCATGCGCGCCGCCCAGGATGCTGGCGTCGAGGGGCTCGAGCAGCTGCTCGTGGGCCCCACGGCAATCGCGTTCATCACCGGCGAGCCCGTCGACGCCGCGAAGGCGCTGCGCGAGTTCGCCAAGGCCAACCAGGCCCTGGTGATCAAGGGCGGCTACATGGACGGTCGCGCCCTGACCGTCACCGAGGTCAACCAGCTCGCCGACCTCGAGTCGCGCGACGTGCTGCTGGCCAAGCTTGCCGGCGCGATGAAGGCCAACCTGACGAAGGCCGCCTACCTGTTCGCCGCCCCGGCGTCGCAGATGGCCCGCGTCGCCCAGGCCCTGGTCGACAAGCGCACGGAGGAGGAGGGCGGCAGCGCCGCCCCCGCCGATGGCACCGAGGCCGATGGCACCCCCGCCGATGTCGCCGCCGCGGACGACACCACCGAGGCTCCGGCCGCCGCCGAGAGCTGATCCCCACCCCTGCCTGCAGTTCACACCCAGAGAGGAACGCCACCATGGCGAAGCTGTCCACCGACGACCTGCTCGAGGCCTTCAAGGACCTCACGCTCATCGAGCTGTCGGAGTTCGTGAAGAAGTTCGAGGAGACCTTCGACGTCACCGCGGCCGCTCCGGTCGCCATGGCCGGCCCCGCGGGCCCGGCCGCCGTCGCCGAGGCCCCCGAGGAGAAGGACGAGTTCAACGTCGTCCTCGAGGCCGCGGGCGAGAAGAAGATCCAGGTCATCAAGGTCGTCCGCGAGCTCGTCTCGGGCCTGGGCCTCAAGGAGGCCAAGGACCTCGTCGAGGCCGCCCCGAAGCCGATCCTCGAGGGTGTCGACAAGGCCGCGGCCGACGCCGCGAAGGCCAAGCTGGAGGATGCCGGCGCGAAGGTCAGCCTGAGCTGATCCGCGGCTCCGCCATCCGTGCGCGGAAACCAGGGCCATGGCCCGGGTTTCCGCGCACAGCCGTCTGTGGC
>JAYSXW010000107.1:0-5565 GCA_043716935.1 Pseudonocardia sp. | reverse complement strand
TGCTCGACCTCGGCCTGCCCGACGTCGACGGGGTCGACGTCTGCCGGGCCATCCGGGAGGTCAGCGAGGTGCCGGTGATCGTCGTGTCGGCCCGCGGCGAGGTCGACGACCGACTCCTCGGTCTGCACTCGGGCGCCGACGACTACCTGGTCAAGCCCTACGACATCGGCGAGCTGGTGGCCCGCGTGCATGCGGTCTACCGGCGGCGCCGCGCGTCGACGCCGACCGGCGCGGACGCCGTGGTCGTCCTCGACGAGGTGACGATCGACCCCGACCGCCACACGGTGACGGTCACCGGCCGCGCGGTGACGCTGACGCGCAAGGAGTTCCAGGTGCTCGCCCTGCTGGCCGGATCCGGGGGCCCGAGAGCGCCAGCGGAGTGACTCCGCTGACGTTCAACGTCAGCGAAGTCACCCCGCTGACGCCGGGAGAGCCGCCGGGACCCGAGCCGGGAGGGCCGTGCGAAGCAGCAGGTAGGTCAGGAAGCCCAGCGGCGAGAGCAGGATCGTCAGCACGAAGACGGGAGCCATGACGAGCGGGTGGATGCCGCGCTCCCGGGCGTCGAGGTACATCCACCGCCCGACGAGCAGGTCGAACCCGATCGCGTGCGCCCAGATCGTGGCGGCACCGGCGGACGTGCCCAGGACGGCGGCGAGGCCGCGCAGGTCGGCCGACACCACCGGCCCCGCGAAGGTCGCGAACTGCGGTACGAGCAGGGCCAGGTAGACCAGCAGCGGCGGCACGGCTATCAGCGGCGAGGAGATGATCCGGTGCGTCCACGACCAGCCCGGCGCGACGATCATCAGCAGCCAGAACGGCACCGCGACGGGGAAGGCCAGTGCGAAGAGGGCGTCGGGTGTCACCGGGTGCTCGCCACGGGGGTGCGGCCGGGCCTGCGGACGGCAGTGCGGACGGCGGCGACGGTGCCGACGACGATCACCGCGAGGGCGCCCAGGGTCAGGGCGTCGGGCGCGAGGAGCGGCTGGGCGCGCAGGGCCTGCCAGGTCAGCAGCAGCACGAGCCCGAGGTAGCCGGCGGCGACGGCGAGCACCACCCGGATGCGGGCACGCTCGTCGAGCCCGCGGCCGAGCGTCCCCGCCAGCGCCGCGGCCAGCAGCGGCAGTAGTTGCAGGGCGTGCATGCCGACGAAGTGGCCGATCCGCAGGTCCCCGCCCGTGGTGCTCCAGCCGACGAGCAGCAGGCCCGGCCCGCCGTCGGGGACGCCGACGGAGTGCTTGTTCATCGCGATCATGACGTACCCGACCGCCATCCCGGCGAGCCCGACGACGAGCCCCGCCCGGATGGCGACGGCGGCGGCGCGGTCGCGGCCCGGCTCGCGCAGGAAACGCACGGCGATCGCCAACGTTGCCAGGTAGAGCACCGCGATCGTCGCGCCCATGATGCCGTACAGGACGACGCCCGCGACGTCGTCGTCGTTGAAGTGGCTCCGCACGCCGCGCGCCGCCTGACCGGCGATGATCGCCATCTCGATGACCGACGCGGCGACGATGACCCAGCCCGTCCGGCGCAGCGCCGGTCCGCGGAGCTGCCCCAGCATCCACGCCAGCGCGCCGCTGTAGGCCACGAAGGAGATCGCGAACTTCAACGGTTTCCACCACAGCGGTGCGCCGAGCAGGGTCCGCTGGTCGACGACGGCGAGCACGGCGAGGACGGGGACGAGCCCGGCCATGGACACGGCGAACCAGTAGAGGCCGGGGTGTCCCCGGCGGGCGTCCGCGAGTACTGCGTTCATGACCACTCCTGTTTGACAGTATGAGGTTGTGCGAGCATTGTCAGGGTTCCGGTACGGGCTAACACTGTCAAGGAGTGCGATCGATGTCAGTCATAGGCTCGGTCCGGGACCGCCGGCGTGCGGAGACGGTCGGCGAGATCAAGGCCGCCGCGCTGGAGCAGCTGGCCGAGTCGGGGGCCGCGGCCCTGTCGCTGCGGGCGGTGGCCCGCGCCGTCGGGATGACCGTGCAGTCGCTCTACCACTACTTCGACAGCCGTGACGCCTTGCTCACCGCCCTGGTCACCGACGGCCACCACGCCATGGCCGACGCGGTGCAGGCCGCCGCCGACGCGAGCCGCGGCCGGCCGCCGCTGCAGCGCAGGCTCGCCGCCACCGCCGCCTACCGGCAGTGGGCACAGGAGAACCGCGAGGCGTTCCTGCTGATCTACGGCACCCCCGTCCCGGGCTTCGCGCCGCTGCCCGACGGTGGCACGGGCGAGGCGGCCTGGCGGCTCGCGTTCCCGTTCGCCGAGGTGGTGTTCGACGGCTGGACACCCGAGCAGCTCGCCGCGGTGCCCCTGCCGCCCGGTGCCGAGGCTCTGGCGCACGTCGACGCCCCCGGGCTCGGCCTGCCGCCCGGCGCCCTGGCCCTGTTCATCGAGCTCCGCGCCCGGATGCACGGGCTGGTGGTGCTGGAGCTGCTCGGTCACCTGCACCCGTTCGTCGAACAGGGGAAGAGTCTCTACCGCGGGGCGATGGAGCGGATGTCGGCGGAGATCGACGGACTGCGGAGCTAGGACGAGCCTAGGACCCCTTCTCGTCCCGGTAGACGCGCACGGTTCCGGGGTGCAGCGGCACCGGTTGGGTGCCGATCGCGGCCCGCGGGTCGATCGTGAGGGCCTGGCTGATCTGCGCCAGCCGCGCCTGGGCGGTGAAGAGGGTCTCGACGAGCGCGGCGGCCCGATCGTCGGTCATCCCCGCCGTGACGAGCAGGAAGTTGCGCACCAGCAGCGTCGTGACCGGCTGGGTGAGGCCGGTGCAGCTGCGGGCAGGTACGGCACGCGGCGCGTAGACCGGGTAGGCGGCGCGGATGGTGCCGATCACGTCCTGCAGGTCGAGCAGGCGGATGGGCAGCGCGGCGGCCAGGTCCGTGATGGTCTGGGTGGGCAGGCCACCGGACCTGCAGCAGCCGGCGCGCCGTGAAGATCACCCCCGACTCGGCGCCTCGCACCGACACCCGCCGACCGCGCAGCTCGCCCAGCGACCGGATCGGTGAGTCCGCGGGGACGACGACGTGCACGACGTCGTTGTAGATCCGGGCCAGGGCCCGCGGCACCCGCGGATCGTCCGGCGGGGTGGCGGCCAGCTGGTCGGCGGCGGTGTCGACCTGGCTGATGACGATGTCCGCGCCCCCCGCGGCCAGACGCCGCAGGTTGTCCACCGACCCGGCCGTGGAGACGACCTGGGGCCGCTCGTCGAGCCGCAGCTCCTCCTGCCACACCTGGGCCAGGGCCGCCCCGAGTCGGAAGCAGACGCCGCCGCGGACCCCGGTGGCAACCGTCAGCCGGGTGCCGCGCAACCCGGATCCGCACGCCGGTGCCGCCGCCAGCACGCCGAGCAGCGCGAGCGCGCGCAGCGCGGAGCGCCGGTCCAGCACGGCGGCCCCGGTCGTGCGGCGCATCCTGCCCTGCCCGGCCGGTGGGGTCGACCTGCTCGCACCGGCCTACCCTCACCGGAGTGGACCGCAGCTACACCATCCGCACCTACGGGTGCCAGATGAACGTGCACGACTCCGAGCGCATGGCCGGGCTGTTGGAGTCCGCGGGCTACCACCGGGCCGAGGTCGCCGAGGCGGCCGACGTCGTCGTGTTCAACACCTGCGCCGTCCGCGAGAACGCCGACAACAAGCTCTACGGCAACCTCAGCCACCTCGCTCCGACCAAGCGGGCCCGGCCCGGCATGCAGATCGCCGTCGGCGGCTGCCTCGCCCAGAAGGACCGCGCCGAGATCGTCGCGCGCGCGCCGTGGGTGGACGTCGTGTTCGGCACGCACAACCTGCACGCCCTGCCGGTACTGCTGGAGCGTGCGCGGCACAACGAGACCGCACAGGTGGAGATCGCGGAGGCGCTGGAGGTCTTCCCGTCGACGCTGCCGGCCCGCCGCGAGTCGTCCTACGCGGGCTGGGTGTCGGTCTCCGTGGGCTGCAACAACACCTGCACGTTCTGCATCGTCCCGGCGTTGCGCGGCACGGAGAGGGACCGCCGTCCCGGTGACGTCCTCGCCGAGGTCGAGGCACTGGCCGCCGACGGGGTGCTCGAGGTGACGCTGCTGGGCCAGAACGTCAACGCCTACGGGGTGGAGTTCGGCGACCGCGGCGCCTTTGCGAAGCTGCTGCGGGCCTGCGGCGCCGTTGACGGGCTGGAACGGGTCCGTTTCACCTCGCCGCACCCGCGCGACTTCACCTCCGACGTCATCACCGCGATGGCGGAGACGCCGAACGTGTGCCCGCAGCTGCACATGCCGCTGCAGTCGGGCTCGGACGACGTGCTGCGCCGCATGCGCCGCTCCTACCGCTCCGCCCGCTACCTGTCGATCATCGACGAGGTGCGCGCTTCGCTGCCGCACGCGGCGATCACCACCGACATCATCGTCGGGTTCCCGGGCGAGACCGAGGCCGACTTCGAGGCCACCCTCGACGTCGTGCGCGCCGCGCGGTTCGCGAGCGCCTTCACCTTCCAGTACTCACGCCGCCCGGGCACGCCGGCCGCCGAGCTGCCCGACCAGCTGCCGAAGGCGGTCGTCCAGGAGCGGTACCTGCGGCTGGTGGCGCTGCAGGAGGACATCTCGTGGGCGGCGAACCGGGCGTTGGAGGGCACGGTCGTCGAGGTACTCGTCGCCGCGGGGGAGGGCCGCAAGGACGGCTCCACCCACCGGCTGTCGGGCCGCGCCCGCGACGGGCGGCTGGTGCACTTCGCCCCCGCCGGGCACATTCGGCCCGGTGACGTCGTCGAGGTGACCGTCGACTACGGCGCCCCCCACCACCTCGTCGCGGACGGTGCGGTCCTGTCGCACCGCCGCACCCGTGCGGGCGACGCGCACGAGGCCGGTACCCGGCCGGGCGGCGCGCCCACCGGCCTGGGCCTGCCCGGGTTCGGGTCGCCGCCCGCTGCCGCGGTCGCGGCGGTTGCCGGATGCGCGGAGAATGGTCTGTCGTGACCGACCGCGAAGGGCCGCAGGACATGGCCGAGGTGGACGCCGCGCTCACCGGCATCACCCGTGCCACGGAGCGACGGATCGATCCCGGCGCCACGGCGATCACGGTGAGCGGGGCGATGCTCGCCCTGATCCTCGCCCTGCTGCTGCCGTGGACCGGTCCGGCGCAGGGCTGGGAGGTGCTCGCCGGCACCCAGGTGTTCGGCCCGCTCCCGCGGCTGTTCACGTTCACCTCGCTGGGCTTCGGCCTGGTCGTGTCGGCCTCGGCGCTGGCCACCCGCTGGTGGGGGCTCGCCTGGCTGGCGTCGGTGGGCTGTGGGTTCTCGGTGGTCAACGGGGTGTGGGCGATCTGGTCGCGCCAGACCGGCGTGCCGTCGGGTGGCAGCGGCCCCGGCATCGGCCTCTACCTGGCCGTCCTCGCGGTGCTCGTGCTCGCGGCGAGCTGGGTGCGGATCAGCGTCCGCCGCTGATCCCCGCTGATCACCACCGCCCATGATCGCCGCTTCGGTGCGATACCGGCCGGATTCGGCCGCTGATGCACCCAACTGGCGATCATGTGGCGCGCGCGTTCGCCTGGAGCGCTGCGCGGATCTCCGCCACGACGTGGTCGGGCCGGTTCG
>JAYSXW010000106.1:0-5569 GCA_043716935.1 Pseudonocardia sp. | reverse complement strand
GGGTCGGGCGGGGTCATGAGGGCAAGCACGTGCATCTGCGGGCCAGCCAGATCAACGGGTGCGGGGTGTGTGTCGACAGGCACTCGCGCGAGCTCCGGCACCTGCGCGAGTCCGACGAGCGGATCTTCGCCGTTGCTGCCGGGCGGGAGACGCCGTACTTCACCGACGCCGAGCGGGCCGCGCTCGCCCACGCGGAGGCGGCGACGCGGCTCGCCGACCGCCCGGACCCGGTGCCCGACGCGGTCGGGGACGACGCCGCCGACCACTTCGACGAGAAGGAGCTCGCCGGGCTGATCATCAGCATCGCCGCGATGAACGCCTGGAACCGGATCAACGCGACGACGAGGCGGATCGCGGGGGCCGCCTGGGCGGGGTGAGCGGCTGGGCCCCCGGTGCTCGCTGATCCGCCCGCGATGGGGCACAGTCGTGGGATGCCCCGGGTCGTGCTCGCCGTCGACGGCAACGCGATCGTGCACCGGGCCTTCCACTCCCAGGCCGCCACCGGGTTCCGCGGCGCGGACGGTCGACCGATGTGGGCCGTGCGCGGGCTGCTCGCCCAGCTGGTGGCGGCCGTGGACCGCGTCGACCCGGACCTCGTGATCGTCGGATTCGACGACGCGGGCGCCAGCGTCCGGCGGGAGCGGTGGCCGCAGTACAAGGCGCAGCGGCCCGACAAGTTGGACACGCTCGTCGTGCAGCTCGACGCCGCCGCCTGCGTGCTGCGGGAGCTGGGCGTGCAGGTCGTCGTACCGACGGGCCGGGAGGCGGACGACGTGCTGGCGTCGGTGGCGGCGCAGGCGCCCGCGCTCGACGCCACCACCGTCGTCATGACCTCGGACCGGGACGCGTTCGGGCTCATCGACGCCCACACGAGCGTGCTGCGGATCATCAACGGCGGGGTCGAGGCCTCCCCGCTGCTGACGCCGCAACGACTCGAGCTGATGCTCGGCGTGCGGCCGGAGCAGTACCGCGACTTCGCGGCGCTGCGCGGTGACCCGTCGGACAACCTGCCCGGCGTGCGCGGGTTCGGGCCCCGCACCGCGGCGCGGCTGCTCGCCGCGCTCGGCTCGGTGGTCGCCGCGTTCGCCGACCTCGACGCCGGTGGCGAGCGGGTGGTCGAAGCGATCGGCCCAGCCCGCGCGACCCGGCTGGGGGAGCCTGCCTCGCGGGCGGCGTGGGAGCTCAACTGCGAGGTCATGACCATGCACGCGGACGTCACCGTCGACCTCACCGGCGACGTCGGGGCGCTACCGCTGCCGGTCGAGGCGGTCCGCGCGACCTACGCCGGGCAGGACCTGCACTGGACGACGGCCGCCGCGTTGCGCGCCCTGGCCCACCACGGGTCCGGGCCCGTGCCGCCGAGCGTCGAGCCGTCCTGGGCGCCGCGCCCGTCGCGGCGCACCCACCCGCCGCTGCCGGCCCGCCACCGGTCCGACCAGCTCGCGCTGTTCTGAGGACGGGTGCCTCGGTCCTCAGCCACGGACGACAGCCCCGTCCAATGCGGCCGAGATCGTCCCGATCGTCGACACGGGAGCGCACACCGGCGTGTCGAAGGTGATGCTGCGGGCGAGATCTCCGAGAATATCGAGGTAGGTCGGCCAGTCCTGCAACCATTCGGTGGCGAGGGCGAAGGTGACCAGGTGCCGGCGGCCGGGCATCGGCAGTGTCATCTGCGCCTGCCGGACGACGTGCGAGCGATCCACCACGCCGGTGTTCGAGCCGATCACGCGGTCCTCCGTGATCGTCAGCGCCCGTCCGGCCGGCAGCTGGATCGTCCGGGCGGCCCTTTCCGGCCCGCCGCTGTCGAACCGGGTGGCGAACTCGTCGAGGACGGTGTTTGAACCGGTCCGGACGGCCTGCACCACGACCGAGAACAGCCCGACCGACATCCTCGGGCGCACGTCCTCGACCCGCCCGACGACGTGCGCCGCGTAACCCACGCCTCCCTCCCGCAGCCGGGACACCAGCATCTCCTGGGCCACGACAAGACCGATCCGCCGGTCCGCACCGAGCCCGTCGCTGACCGTGAGCAGTGCCTCGGCGCGCGCAGCCGGGTCCGGCCCGAGGTCGATGGACCGGAACGTCTCCGGTACGGCGAACCGGACGGCCGGTGCCGCTCGCTCCGCCGTCACGACGCCGCCGCCGCGCCCGTCCGTCGAGCGAGGTGATCGAGCCAGAGGTCAGCGCCACCCGTGGCCCCATCGGCGGCCACCACCGAGGCCGCGGCGGGCGTGCCCTCCTGGGTGCTCCAATCAATGATCTTGGGCACCTGACTGCCGAGGTTGATCGCGCCTTCCACGACCTTCGCCACCCGCGCCGGATCGAGGTCCGCCTCGGGCAGCCATCGTTGCAGGGTGGGGGTCACCGCATCGACCGCTCGCTGCGTGACGGGTCCCGCCCTTCCGACCCTGGAGACCACCCCGGGATAGGCCAGCCGGACGCCGTCCGCGGCGGCGGGAAGGACGTGTCGGAGCCCGTCGGCCGTCTGCAACGAACCCCGCGCGGTGGCGGCGGCACCCGTCAGCAGCTTCGCTCCGGGAATCAGACCGACGGCATCACCGCCGACCGAGACCCAAGCGTCGACATCGCCCGCCCGGCCGTTGACGGCGATGTCGGCGCCGTGGGCCAGCAAGGCGACCCCGCCCGCGGCGAGGGCGACGGGTGCGGCGATCGGGGTCAGCACCGGGATGAGCGCGAGGGTGGCGGCCACGGCGGAGATCATGCCGGCGACGTCGCCGATGTCATGGAGATGATCACCCACCCACCCGGCCGCCTCCTCGAACCACGTCGACTCCGGCGGCGCCAACCCGTCATCGGCCCGACGCACCCCCTCCGCCGCCCGACGCGCCGCCGCCCCGTGCTCACCCCGCAAGGCCTCGCCCCGGCGCAGCAGATCATCCAGCGATGCCCGCAGCCCCGCCGCCGTCGCCATCGCTCGATCGAGCTCCGCCGCGGCCGCGTCCACCCGGCGCTGTGCCTCCGGCAGGTCCGCCGCGGAGAACTCCTGCCCCACCAACCCGAAGTCCGGGTGGCCGCGGGCCTGCTGCTCGGTCGCCTCCGCCGTCCCCAGCCGCGTCCGGGCCGCGGCGGCCTGGGTCTCCAGATCACCGGCCCGGGCCTGCATCCCGCCCAGCTCTCCCTGCCACTCACCGAGCACCCCACCCGCACGCTGCAACGACTCCTGCGCGTCGGCCAGATACCGCGGTAGGCCCGCCAACTTCTCCGCGAACGCCGTGGACGCCTCACCCGTCCACGAACCACGCTGCGCCGCGAGCGCCGCCAGCACGTCATGGGTGTCGCGCAGGTGCTTGGCCGACGTGGTCAGCTGCGCCACGAGCCCACCCGCGCCAGCCGGGTCGCCGGGCGCAGGATCGAACCCCAGACCCGGCCAACCCCCCGGCCGCGTCACCGGGCGGCCCCACCTTCGGCGGCGGCGAAGGCCCGGGCGATCGCCGACTCCGCCTCGGCGTAGGTGGCGCGGGTGCCGTCGACACCGGTGCGTACGGCGTCGACACACTCCCCGAGCCGGCCCAGCCCGTGACGCCACGACTCCTGGAACTCCCCGCACGCGCGGTCGAGCTCGTCCGTGCCCAACGGCGCCGCACCGACATCCCGCATCGCGGCGAGTGCCCCGCCCAGCCGGTCGCGGGCACCGTTCAACTCCGAGCCCAGCGACGCCAGGCCGTCGAGATCCATCGACAGATCAGCCATGCCGGGGACGGTAGCGAGCGACCCGGCCGTCCCGTGGCCGTTTGGTGAAACTCGCGACGACCAGGTCACTAGGGTCGGCGACATGGCCACCGCAGTGCACTCCGCGATCTCCGACGGGGTCGCCGTCCTGACCCTGTCCTACCCCGAGCGGCGCAACGCGCTCAACATCGAGCTGTCGGAGAAGCTCGCCGACGCGATCCATGCCGCCGAGACCGACGCCGCCGTCGGCGCGATCGTCGTCACGGGCGAGGACCCGGCGTTCTGCGCCGGTGGTGACCTCGCGGAGCTCGCCCGGGCCGACCCGCCGACCCTGCACACCGTCTACGCCGGGTTCCTCGCGTTCGCCCACTGCCCGCTGCCGACGATTGCCGCGGTCAACGGGGCGGCCGTCGGGGCCGGGCTCAACCTCGCCCTGGCCGCCGACATCCGGCTCGCCGGCCCGCGGGCACGGTTCGACTCCCGGTTCCTGCAGCTGGGCCTGCACCCCGGCGGGGGCTACACCTGGATGGTCCAGCGGGCACTGGGCGTGCAGGGTGCCGCGGCGCTGACGCTGTTCGGTGACGTCCTCGACGCGCAGGAGGCGGCCCGGCTCGGGCTCGTGCACCGCGTCGTCGAGGACGTCAGGGCGTCGGCCGTGGAAATGGCCGAACGCGCCGCGGCGGCGCCCCGCGATCTCGTCCGCACCACCAAGGCGACCCTGCGGCTCACCGCCACCGGCGGGTCGCACGCGGACGCCGTCGAGATCGAGGTGCGGGCGCAGGCGGAGTCGGTGCGCTCCGACGAGTTCCAGGAACGCCTCGCTGCCCTGCAGTCGCGGATCAGCAGCGACCGAGGGTGATCTGTGACCTGCGCCCGGGCCCGACGACGCCCGACCCGGGTCGGGGCTAATCTCGCAACCACGTCGTCCACCGCACCGGGAACGAGGAACGACCTCGATGACGCCTTCCGACACCGATCACCGGGCGAGGTCGTCGAGAAGGACCGGGTCGTCATCCGGTTCGCGGGCGACTCGGGCGACGGCATGCAGCTCACTGGTGACCGGTTCACCTCCGAGACCGCCGCCTTCGGCAACGACCTGTCGACGCTGCCGAGCTTTCCCGCCGAGATCCGGGCCCCCGCGGGCACACTGCCGGGTGTCTCGTCGTGCCAGCGGCATTTCGCGAACTACGACATCCTCACCCCCGGCGACCGGCCCGATGTGCTCGTGGCGATGAATCCGGCCGAGCTCAAGGCCAACCTCGTGGACCTGCCGCCGGGCGGGCTTCTGATCGTCAACACCGACGAGTTCACCAAACGCAACCTCACGAAGGTCGGCTATCCGGCCAAGCCGCTCGAGGACGGTCCGCTGGAGCGGTTCTCGGTCTTCCCGGTGGCCATGGGCAGCTACGCCGTCGTGCAGGAGGGCTTCGGGCGGCGCGTGGCGAAGACCGACGAGATCGACCCCGACCTGATCGTGGTCCACGACGCCGGGGACCACAACCTGGCCTGGGCGCTGTCCCGGCGGTCCGACCAGGACCTCACCCACACCGTCACGG
This sequence comes from Pseudonocardia sp., assembly GCA_043716935.1. Classification (GTDB taxonomy): domain Bacteria; phylum Actinomycetota; class Actinomycetes; order Mycobacteriales; family Pseudonocardiaceae; genus Pseudonocardia. Next base: position 323 of record JAYSXW010000106.1, on the reverse strand, counting down.
GCGTGTTCCGCAACGTCGACCGCACCACCTGTGACGACGCCACCCGCGCTCAGGTGCGGCACGCCCGCGAGACCCGACAGCCAGACCTCCAGACCTCCAGACCCTGCTCAACGGCCGTGACACGTGGACGGTGGTCAGTTAGCCGCCGCTCCCGCCGACGGACGGCACTGTCGTCGGCGAGTATGGACCGCCGTGCCGCTCGTCACGGCGGTCCCGTGCCTCACCGGAAGACTTCACACCGGCCCGGGCCGAGCCCGTCTACGGCGCGCTGATGTTGCCGGATCAGGGGACAGACGGGCCCGTAGTTGCGCGCTGGGGAGGAC
>JAYSXW010000105.1:0-5572 GCA_043716935.1 Pseudonocardia sp. | reverse complement strand
GCCGGGAATGGTGAGCGCGCCGTCGTTGAGCGACTTGCTGTCGTCGTACAGCGCCGCCAGGTCGAAGTCGGTGACCGAGCCCATGCCCTCGCATCTGGGGCACATGCCACCGGTGATCGTGAAAGTCCGGCTCTCGGTCTTCTTGTTCCCGCGGTCGACCGTAATCGCGCCGCCGCCGTGGGCGGAGGCCACGTTGAACGAGAACGCCTGCGACGAGCCGATGTGCGGCTTGCCGAGCCGGCTGAACAGGATGCGCAGCATCGCGTTGGCATCGGTGGCGGTGCCGACGGTCGAGCGGCTGTTGGCGCCCATCCGCTCCTGGTCGACGATGATCGCCGTGGTCAGTCCCTCGAGCACGTCGACCTCGGGACGCGCCATCGTGGGCATGAAGCCCTGGACGAAGGCGCTGTACGTCTGGTTGATCAGCCGCTGCGACTCGGCGGCGATCGTGCCGAACACCAGCGAGCTCTTGCCCGAGCCGGAGACACCGGTGAACACCGTCAACCGGCGCTTCGGTATCTCGATGTGGATGTCCTTGAGGTTGTTCACGCGCGCGCCGTGCACCCGGATCAGGTCGTGGCTGTCGGCGGCGGGCAGCGCGGGCGCAGCCGTTCTCGTGTCCGCACTCATGATGTCTCCATCCTCTCCGGCGGGGCCCTGGTCGTGGTGGCGACCCGGCATGTCCACCTGTTCACGCCGAGGTTTCGGGACCGGCCGGCCTCAGGCCGACGCGGCCTCCCACTCGAACCGGTCCGGATCGCTGAAGTTTCCGACAGCGCCGCCGATGACGATGCGGTGTGACCCGGTGCCGTCGGGGGAGACACCCGCGTCCTTGGCGGCGGCACGGCGTCCGTACAGGGCCGGCTTGACGGGCGACGACGCGGCGTCGAACTCGACGTACTTGCTGCCGAAGCTCTTCGCGACGGCCAGGCCGCGGTCGACGTAGAACCGCTTGCTCGCCTTCACGTCCGTGACTCCCAGCAGGAGCACGACGTCGTCAACCTGCCCGGTGGCGGGGCCAGTGTCCTTCTTGGACGACGTCGCGACCTTCCAGATCGTCCCGTCCGGGGCCTGCACGACGCCGCCGTAGCCCCGGAACCCCTTCGTGGCGGGCTTCAGCGTCGTGGCGCCGCCGTCGAGGGCGGTGCCGATGAGGGCGGTGCCGATGAGGCTGTCGACGGTGCTCGGCTGGGACACCACCAGCGACAACGCGAAGCCACGACAGCCGGTCGTCGGCGCGTCCGATGGGCGGACACGCACCGTGTCGCCCACACCGAAGGCGGCGGTGTGGAGGGCTGCGGAGGCCGCGGGGTCGGGCACCTCGGGGGTGACGGATTCCAGGGAGGCCATCTCAGCGCACCTGCTGGATGCGGATCATGTTGCCCGCCGGATCGCGGAAGGCACAGTCGCGCACGCCGTAGGGCTGCTCGGTCGGCTCCTGGACGACCTCGACGTTGTCGGCCGCCACCCGCTCGAAGGTGCCGTCGAGGTCCTCGGTGGCCAGCAGCAACGAGGCGTAGGTGCCCTTGGCCATCATCTCGGCGATGGTGCGGCGCTCGTCGTCGGTGATGCCGGGGTTCGCGGCCGGCGGGTAGAGGACGATGGACGTGCCCGGCTGGTCGGCGGGCCCCACGGTGATCCAACGCATCCCGTCGTATCCGACGTCGAGGCGGACCTCGAAGCCGAGGGTGTCGCGGTAGAAGGCCAGGGCGGTGTCCGGGTCGTCGTGGGGGAGGAAACTCGAGTGGATGGTGATGTCCATGGCGATCAGGCTAGGAGCGGGGCCGGGGCCGGTGCTTCTCGATTCCTGACCGGTCTGGTCACCTGCTTCGCCACGCACGAGGGCATCCCGAAGGTGGCTTGTTGCGCGTCGCGCCGGTAGGTGCTGGGCGGCACGCCGACCAGTTCGGTGAAGCGGCTGCTGAACGTGCCCAGCGACGAGCAGCCCACCGCGAAGCAGACCTCGGTGACGCCCAGCTCGCCCCGCCGCAGCAGTGCCATCGCGCGCTCGATGCGCCGGGTCATCAGGTAGGAGTACGGCGACTCGTCGTAGGCGACCCGGAACGCCCGACTGAGGTGCCCGGCCGACATGTGCACGCCCCGGGCGAGTGCCCCGACGTCGAGAGGTTCGGCGTACTCCCGGTCGATCCGGTCCCGGACGCGGCGCAGCAGCGCGAGGTCGCGCAGGTGCTGTGCCGCGGCGGGTGTCCTGGTCACCGGAACGATGGTGCCACGTCACCCCGGGTCGGCGTCCCCCGTCCCCCTCGCTCGGCCGTCCCGGCTACGGCCGGACCTCGACAATGTTGTCGAACGGAGCCTGCCCGACCCTCCGGAACCACGTGAATCCGGCGTCGGTGGTGACCTGCCGGATCGCCCCGGAGTCCGACTCGCGGGCCGGGGCTGCGGGGCTCACCCACATCCTCACCGTCAGGGGCCGAACGGGACCAGGTCGTCGGCGTGGACGACCTCCCGGCGCTGTTCGGGGGACAGGTCGCGGCTGCGGCGGCCGATCAGGTCGGGCAGCTCGGCGGCGTCGAACCCGACGACCCCGCGGGCCACCACGACGCCACCGGGACCCAGCAGGTCGACAACGTCGCCCGCCACGAAGTCGCCCGCGATCCCGTGGATGCCTGCTGCCAGCAGGGATCGCCGGCGCCCGATCACGGCGGCGACGGCGCCGGCGTCGAGGTCGAGGGCGCCGCGCACGTCGGCCGCGTGGCGCAGCCAGAACTTCCGGGCCGACATCCGCCGCCCCGAGGGCCGGAACGCCGTGCCGACCTGCGGCCCCCCGTCGGTGACGTCCAACGCCCCCGCGACGTCGTCGGCCGCCGCCAGCAGCACCGGTATGCCCGCCGCCGCCGCCATCGCCGCCGCGGTGGTCTTCGTGGCCATGCCGCCCCGCCCGAGGCTGCCCGCACCGGGCCGGGCGACCTGGACGGCGTCGAGGTCCGGGGGCGCGTCGACCTCGGATAGCAACCGGGAGCCGGGAAGGCGGGGGTCGCCGTCGTAGAGGCCGTCGACGTCGGAGAGCAGCACGAGGGCATCGGCGCCGACGATGTGGGCGACGAGCGCCGCGAGCCGGTCGTTGTCGCCCACCCGGATCTCGTCGGTGGCCACCGTGTCGTTCTCGTTCACCACGGGCAGCACGTCGAGGCCCAGCAGGCGATCCAGGGTGCGCTGGGCGTTGCGGTAGTGGGCGCGGCGGATCATGTCGTCCGCGGTGAGCAGCACCTGGCCGATGGCCTGGCCGTACCGGGCGAAGGACGCCCAGTAGGCCTGGGCGAGCAGCAGTTGCCCGACGGCCGCGGCGGCCTGCTGGGTGGCGAGGTCACGAGGCCGGCGGGTCAGCCCGAGAGGCGCGAGCCCGGCCGCGATCGCCCCCGACGACACGAGGACCACCTGGCTCCCGGCCGCCCGCCGCGCAGCGAGGGCGTCGACGAGCGCGTCGAGCCGGGCGGAGTCGAGCCCGCCCGCGAGCGAGGTGAGCGACGACGACCCCACCTTGACGACGATCCGCCGGGCTGCGCCCAGGGCTCGCCGCGTGGTCACCCCGGCCCGCCGGCCCAGGTCGTCGCCATGATCACCGATCGGGTGCGACAACGGCTGACAGCTGTCGGATTCCGCACCCGAACAGTGATCATGGACCTGTCGGGCCGGTGTCGTCGTGCGCACCGCGCACCGCTGCCAGCTCCCGCTCGGCCGACAGCTCCGCGTCCGTCACGTGCCGGCGGCGGTCGATGCGGGCGGCCTTGCGGACGTCGGCGGACACCCGATCGCTCTGTTCCAGCCGCCGGTCGGTGCCGCGCCCGGACATCAGCACGGCCACCCCCGCCGGGGTGGTGGGCTCCCAGTCGAAGGTGACGTCGCCGATCGTGACGTGGGAGCCGGGGGTCGCCCCGGCCTGCGCCAGCGCCTCCTCGACACCGAGCCGCGCGAGCCGGTCGGCCAGATAGCCAACGGCCTCGTCGTTGTCGAACGACGTCTGCCGGATCCAGCGCTCGGGCCGGGCCCCGCGCACGACGAACCCGCCCTCGAACTCGGGATCGGCCTCGACCGTGAATCCGGCGTCGTCGACGGCGGTGGGCCGTAACACGATGCGGGTGGCCTCGAGCACGGGCTGCGCCGCGCGGTACTCCCGCACCTGCGCCGCCATGGCGAACGTCAGCTCACGCAGCCCGGCGTGGGTCACCGCCGAGATCGCGAAGACCGGCCAGCCGAAGCGTTCGGTCAGCTCGGCGGCCACCAGCTCGGACATGTCGCGGGCGTCCGGGACATCGATCTTGTTGAGTGCGATCATCCGCGGTCGCTCGGACAGCTCGCCGCCCAGCGCCGGGGTGTAGCGGGCCAGCTCGGCCTCCAGCGCCTCGACGTCGGCGACGGGATCGCGGCCCGGTTCGAACGTCGCACAGTCGACGACGTGCACGAGCACGGAGCAGCGTTCGATGTGGCGCAGGAAGTCCAGCCCCAGCCCCCGACCCTCCGACGCCCCGGGGATCAGGCCGGGCACGTCGGCGACGGTGTATACTTCTTCCCCGGTGCTGACGACGCCCAGCTGCGGAACCAGGGTGGTGAACGGGTAGTCGGCGATCTTGGGCCGAGCCGCGGACAGGGCTGCGACCAGCGAGGACTTGCCTGCCGACGGGAACCCGACGAGGCCGACGTCGGCCATCGAGCGCAGCTCCAGCACGAGGTCGTGCGTCTCGCCCGGCTCGCCGAGCAGCGCGAAGCCGGGTGCCTTGCGCGACGCCGAGGCCAGCGCCGCGTTGCCCAGGCCGCCCCGGCCGCCCTCCGCCGCGATGAAGCGCGTGCCCGGCCCGACCAGGTCGGCGATGATCTCCCCGCCGGGGGAGAACACGACGGTGCCGTCGGGTACGAGCAGCTCGATGTCCTCGGCGTTGGCGCCGGCCTTGAACCCGCCCTGGCCCTGCTTGCCGTTGCGACCCATCGCGTGCGGGCGGTGGTGGAAGTCGAGCAGGGTGTGCACGCCCGGGTCGACGACGAGCACGACCGAGCCGCCGCGACCACCGTTGCCTCCGTCGGGGCCACCGAGCGGCTTGAACTTCTCGCGGTGGATCGAGGCACAGCCGTTGCCGCCCGCCCCCGCCGTGGCGTGCAGTACCACGCGGTCCACGAACTTCGACATCCGACCACCTCTCACGACGAAACGGCGGGCCACCCCGAGGGGCGGCCCGCCGTTCGGAAAACCAGTTGACGCAGGCCTAGACAGCCGCCGGAACAGCCACGGGGACGACGTTGATGACCTTGCGGCCCTTCGTGTACCCGAACTCGACAGCGCCCTCGGCCAGTGCGAACAACGTGTCGTCGCCGCCCCGACCGACGTTGACGCCCGGGTGGAACTTCGTGCCGCGCTGACGGATCAGGATCTCGCCGGCGTTGACGACCTGGCCGCCGAAACGCTTCACGCCGAGCCGCTGCGCGTTCGAGTCGCGCCCGTTGCGGGAGCTGGACGCACCCTTCTTGTGTGCCATGGCTGCGTCTCCCCTACTTCTCGATGCCGGTGACCTGGACCTTCGTCAGCGGCTGACGGTGCCCCTGACGCTTGTGGTACCCG
>JAYSXW010000104.1:0-5585 GCA_043716935.1 Pseudonocardia sp. | reverse complement strand
TGACCAGCTCGTTGAACTGGTCGACGACCTCACCGGCCGGGCCCTCGCGCCGCGCCAGGCGCACCGTGAAGCGGCCGCGCCGCACCTGGGCCAGGGCGTCGGCGAGCTCGCCGAGAAGGGCGACATCCCCTTGTTCGATGTGTACCGCTCGCGTAGTGGTCATGCGCATCCTCCCCCCGTCACGGACCGATGGGCCCCTTGGCGCAGGGCCCCGAGGTTAGTGGATGGCCGCTTCCAGCGTTCCGGGTAGCGGCAGGGCAGACTGCGGGAGTGCCCGCATCGCTCGTCCAGCGGATCCGGCTCCCTCCGGACGCCCGGTCCGCCGGCCGGGCCCGGCGCATGCTCCGGGCGGCGGCACTCCAGCAGTCGCTCGACCCCGCCGGGATGGACCTGTTCGACATCGCTGTGCTTCTGGCCAGCGAGCTGTGCGAGAACGCGGTCCTGCACGCCGGCACGGAGTTCGAGGTGGCCCTGACCATCACCGACGATCAGGTGCGCGTCGACGTGACCGACCGCGGCAGCGGGCCGCTGGAGGAGCACCTCGCCCAGCCCCGGCGCTCCTACGGACGAGCCGCCGGCCATGGTCGCGGGCTGGAGCTGGTGCAGCGGCTGTCGACGGTGTGGGGCACCCGCCACGAGTCCGACGGCCGCCACACCGTCTGGTTCTCCCTGGCCAGGAGCCCCGTGCCCCCGCACGTACCCGCCCCGCCCGCGGCCGCACCCGGACAGGAGCGGATCGCCGCCGAGCAGGCCCGCCGGCTGCTGCACCTGCCATCGGTGCTGGTGGACCGGCTGCACCCCGAGGAGCTGGTGGCCGAGCTGGTCCGCCGGCTCCGGGAGCTGCTGGGCGCTGCGGTCGTCACGGTCGACGTCGACGAGGGTGAGGGCACCCGCGAGGTGGCCCGCGCCGGGGCGCCAGTGGGCGGTCCCGTCCTCGAGGTGCGGCTGCCGATGACGTCACCGCTGCGGGGTGTGCTGCGGGTGGAGGGCGGGTGGCCCGCCGAGGTCGACGCCGAACGGGTCCGCGACCTCACCGACCTCGTCGCCCAGCGGGCGGCCATGGCGTTGGAGACGCGCTGGCTGCGGGTCGTGGACCAGCGCCGCCGGGCCTGGATGACCTACCTGGCGGAGACCAGCGAGCTGCTCGGACAGTCCCTCGACGTCGCCCTGACCGCTGCGGTGGTGCCGCAGGTGGTGGTGCCGCGCCTGGGCCGCTGGTGCGCGCTGCACCTCGTGGACCCCACAGGTCGGCTGCGGCTCGTCGCCCTGAGCCACACCGACGAGAACGAGCTGACGGAGCTGCGGGACGTTCTCGACCCCGACGGAGTCCCCGGCCTGACGCCGACGCTGCACGAGCACCTGGACGCTCTGCTGCACGCCGACGGCCACCGCGACGCGGTGCGTTTCACCGTGCCGACCGAGGGCATCGCGGTGCCCCTGCGCGTGCGCGGTACGACGATCGGCGCACTGCTCGTCGGCCGCCCCGACGGGCGGGCACACAACCCCGAGGACATCGTGCTGGCCGGCGACATCGCCCGGCGCGCCGCGTTGGCGGTGCACAACGCACAGAGCACCGCTTCGCACGTCGAGGTGTCCCAAGCCCTGCAGCAGGCGCTCCTCCCGCGCGCCCTGCCCGTCGTACCGGACGTCGACTTCGCGGCCGCGTACCTGCCCGCCAGCACCGGCAGCGACGTCGGCGGCGACTTCTACGACGTCCTCACCGTCGACCCGAGCTGCTGGGTGCTCTCGATCGGCGACGTCTGCGGCAAGGGCGCGCGGGCCGCCGCCCGCACCGGTCTGGTCCGCGACGTCCTGCGTGTACTCGTCCGCGAGGGCCGGTCGCTGCAGCAGGCGGTGGCGACGCTCAACGACGTCATGATGGAGGCCGCCGACCCCCTGCAGTTCTGCACTCTCGCCGCGGCTTCGGTGACCCGGACGCGACCCGGCACGCCCCCCGGCCTCGACGTCCATCTGCTGCTCGCCGGGCACCTGCAGCCCGTGCTGGTGCGCGCCGACGGCACCGCGTCGTTGATCGGCCGGTTCGGCACGGCCGTCGGGCTGGTCCCCTCGGTCCGGGTGCACGACACCCACCACACCCTCGCGCCCGGCGACACACTGCTCCTGCACACCGACGGCGTCACCGAACGCCGCCGGGGCCGCGAACAGTTCGGGCCCGACCGCCTCCTCGCCGCCGCGGCCGGGGCCGCCGGGAAGACACCGGCACAGCTCATCGCCGCCGTCCGGGAGGCGGTGAAACAGTTCTCCACCGATCCCCTGGCCGACGACATCGCCCTGCTCGCGGTCCGGGCGACGCCCTGAGGTCTGCCTCAACCGACCTGTGGGACACACCCAGACCGCCGCCGAGCCGAGGAGAAACGAGAGCGACACCTGATCGATGGGCCTGTTCCTGTACCTGTCGTCCGGTGCCGCTGTCGATCCGTCCGAAGCTCAGGCGTGGTTCGTCTCCCCGGACGGCCGGCAGTTCCTGACCGAAGCCAGATGCGCGTTGGGTCAGGCGAGCGCGGCGTCGGGCACCGACCCGGTCCTGGCGCGTGCCGCCGCCGAACGCACGACGGCGGCGGCGTACACGACTGGTCCAGGGTGAGCGGCGTCGGCCGGGGCGCTGCGGCCTGTCTTACGAAGCGGCGGCCGCCGCCTTCTTCTCGCTGCGCGCGCCGCCCGTACTGAGCTGCCCGCTGGAGTTCTCCAGGTGCGCCCGCACGAACCAGTGGTACCGCTCGAGGTCGGCGGACTGGCCGATGAGCAGGTCCTCCGTGATGGGATCGAACTTGCCGACCGCCTCGATCGCCTCCCGGACGCTCGAGATCACGCCCGCGTACACGACGTCGAGGGCGCCGAGGTGCTCGTTGGCCGTTGCGCGCCCGAGGGAGTAGTCCTCCCAGGAACGCTCGGACACGATCGTTCCCGGCGTGCCCTTGGGGGAGCCGCCCAGCGTGGCGATGCGCTCGGCGACCTCGTCCGCGAAGCCGCGGACCGCGTCCACCTGTAAGTCCAGCATCTGATGCACAGAGATGAAGTTCGGTCCGACCACATTCCAGTGGATGTGCTTCAGGGTGAGGTGCAGGTCGTTGTAGGCGTTCAAGCGATCCTGCAGGATGACGGCGACCGCGCCGCCGTCCTCGGCGGACATGCCTGGAACGGTATAAGTGATTTTCGAATCAGCCATATCGCGAATTCTAGGTCTCTCACCCTCCGAGCGCAGGGTGGGCCGCATTCCCGGTTATGATTGAGGTTCCACAACTTCGGGAAGGGCCGCGGTTTGGACGCGGGCCGAGCGCGCCGGCGGCTCACAGCACTGCTGCGCGCAGAGCGCGCCGTTCGTCCCGCAGCCTGCGCTCGGTACGTCGCCCAGGGAGCGGGGGGCGAAGTGGTGGGTGTGCTCGGTGACCAGCTCCACCACCATGTCGGCGAAGCGCGGATCGGGCCCCGCCGTCGCGGCGCGGGCGAACCTCATTCCGTGCTCGGCGGCGCGCTCGCGGGCTTCGGTGTCGAGATCCCAGATCACCTCGATGTGGTCGGAGACGAACCCGACCGGAGCCAGCACCACTCCCGGTACGCCGGCTGCGTGCAGCGCGTCGAGGTGGTCGACGATGTCGGGCTCCAGCCACGGTACCTGCGGCGGCCCGGACCGCGACTGCCACACGACGTCGTAGTCGTCGACGCCCAGCTCCAGGGCAATCAGCCGGGCGGCCTCGGCCACCTGACGCGAGTAGCGGTGGCCGCCCTCGTCGGGGGGACCACCGGTGGCGTCGGCGGACATCGGGATCGAGTGGGCGGTGAACACCAGGCGGGCATCCGTTCCGACCTGTGCCCGCGCGGCCCGCACCGCGTCGGCGTTGGCCGCGACAAAGGCAGGGTGGTCGAAGAAGTGACGCAGTTTCACCAGGTCCGTGGCGCCATCCCCCACGGCCTTCCGCGCACGCGCGATGTCCTCGTGGTACTGGCGGCACGCCGAGTAGCCGCCATAGGCACTGGTGGCGAACACCAGCGCGGTCCCGATGCCGTCCCGGGTCATCTCCGCGACCGTGTCCTCGACCAACGGGTGCCAGTTGCGGTTGCCGAAGTACACCGGCAGGTCGACCCGGTCCCGGATTGCCGCGATCAACTCCCGGTTGCGGGCATTGATCGGCGAGACACCCCCGAAGTGCTGGTAGTGCTTCTCCACCGAGTCCAGACGCTCCGGGGGGACGCCCCGGCCGCGCGTGACGTTCTCCAGGAAGGGCCGGACCTGGTCAGGCCCTTCCGGGCCACCGAAGGACAGGACGAGCAGGGCGTCGACGGGTGCGGGCACGGGCCGATTCAACACCGGCGCGTCGCGGCCCGCGCGGCATACTGCGGATGTGGACACCGATGGTGACCGACAGCGCGCCCGCGTCGGGGACGTGCGGACCGCCGCCCTCGACATGCCGCACGTCACCGTCGTGCAGGGCCCGCGGAGCAATGCGGTCTACCAGGTGGGCGGCCGTTCGTTCGTCTTCTTCCGGACGCCCCGCCCGGACGCCGTCGACCCCGACCCCGACTCCGACCCCGACGAGCGCTACTCCGATGTGGTCGTTGTCTGGGTGGGATCGGAGTCCGACAAGCGGGCCCTGGTGCAGGGTCCCGGGACGCCGTCGTTCACCACATCGCACTTCGACGGCCACCCGTCGGTGCTGGTGCGGGCGAGCCGGATCGGCGAACTCGGCCGCGAGGAGCTGCGCGAGATCGTGCAGGACACCTGGCTCGCGCCGGCCTCGGCCCGGCGGGCGGCATCCTGGCTCGCGGCCCGGGACGCCCGGTAGTGGCCTTCAGACGCCGATGGCGTGGAAACCGCCGTCGGCCATCACCATCGAGCCGGTGGTGACGGGCAGCCAGTCCGACAGCACCGCGCAGACCGTCTTCGCGACGGGCACCGGATCGGTGACGTCCCAACCCAGCGGGGCGCGGCCGTCCCAGGCGTCCTCGAACGCGCCGAAGCCGGGGATCGACCTGGCGGCCATCGTCTTCACCGGCCCGGCGGCGACGAGGTTGACCCGGATGCCCTTCGGCCCGAGATCACGCGCCAAGTAGCGGCTGACCGACTCCAGGGTCGACTTCGCGACGCCCATCCAGTCGTAGGCCGGCCACGCCACCCGGGCGTCGAAGTCCAGACCGACGTACGACGAACCGCGAGCCATCAGCGGCAGGGCCGCACGCGCCAGCGCCGGATAGGACCAGGTCGACACGTGCAGCGCTGTCCCGACCGACTCCCAGCTCGTGTCGAGGACCCCTGACCCCAGCGCGTCGGCAGGAGCGAAGCCGATGGCGTGCAGCACGCCGTCGATGCCGTCGACGTGCTCGAGCACCCGCTTGGGCAGCAGCTCGAGGTCGTGCTCGGAGGTGACGTCGAGCTCGATCACCGGAGGGTTGTCGGGAAGCCGCCGGGCGATGCGCGTCGTCAGCGACAGCGACCGTCCGAAGCCGGTGAGCACGACGGTTGCGCCCTGCTCCGCCGCGAGACGCGCGACCGAGAAGGCGATGGACCTGTCGGTCAGGACGCCCGTGACGAGCAGGCGCTTGCCCTCGAGCAGCATCAGGCCTCCGTG
>JAYSXW010000103.1:0-5595 GCA_043716935.1 Pseudonocardia sp. | reverse complement strand
ACGATCTGCAGCAACGCGCTGATCACACCTGCGACACTCACCGGGTCACCACCAGCAGGACCAGCGCGCCGCACACCACAGCGAAGCCGTAGCCAAGGTAGAGGTGCACGCTGCCGTTGGCCAACCGTGGCCCGGCCCGGCCCCACGCCTGCACCGCGGCGAGGACCGGGCGGTAGAGGCGGTGCTCGACCCGGTCGGGAACCCGCTGCCGGTAGCTGACCGCGTCGAGCAGGTAGCGCGACTCGCGGTAGTGGGTGATGTCGAGGTCATGCTCGGGGCGCAGCACGTTGTCGAACACCCGCTGCAAGGGCTCGGCGAACGACGTGGCCGTGTACTCCATGCGCGCGGAGAGTGGCCCCGCCCCGCAGTCCCACAACCGGGCCGCTACCCGGGCCCGGTGCCGGGCTGCGATCAGCCGCGCCGCCACCGCGAACACCAGCGTCGCGGCCACCACCGCAGCGGCCACCAGCAGCGGCGACAGTGACCCGACGAAGCCGTGCAGACGCACGGCCAACAACCCCGATGACACCGGATCAGCCGCACCGAACACCCGTCCGCTCGCGGCGCCGATCGCGGGGAGCACCAGCGCCGGCGCCACAGCCAGCGCGATGCAGGCGGCACCGGCCACCCCCATCCCGGCCACCATGCTCGGTGGGCTCTCCCGGGCGGCCGCGGCCTGATCGGACCGGGGCCGCGCGAGGAAACCGACACCGAACGCCTTCACGAACGTCGCTACGGCCAGCCCCGCGGTGAGCGCCACTGTGGCCACCGCGATCGGCATCATGACCGCCGTGGCGATCCCGCCCACGGCCAGACCGTGCACGAGAGCCTGCAACAGCAGCCACTCGCTGACGAACGCCGGGCCGAGCGGCAACGCCGACCCGGCGAGCGCGCCGAGCCCGAACGCGGCGGTCGTGGCCGGCATCCCGGGGCGCAGCCCCCCCAGTTCATCGAGGTCACGGCTGCCGGTGGCGTGCAGCACCGAGCCGGCCGCCAGGAACAGCAGCGTCTTGAACCCGGCATGGTTGATCACGTGCAGCAGCGCGGCGGTCAGCGCCAACCCGGCCAGCAGCGTGTTCCCGGAAGCGGCGAAGAGCCCGCCGGCGCCGACCCCGATCAGGACCAGGCCCATGTTCTCGGTGGTGGAGTACGCCAGCAGGCGCTTGAGGTCGGTCCCGATCGCGGCCTGCAGGATTCCGTAGATCGCCGACACCGCACCCAACGCCAACACCAGCAGCCACCACCAGATGGCGCCCCCGCCGAGCAGGTCGAACCCGACCCGCACGATCCCGTACACGCCCAAGGTCACCATCGCCGCCGACATCAGCGCCGAGACGTGGCTGGGTGCCTCCGGGTGGGCCCGAGGCAGCCAGGCGTGCAGCGGCACGATGCCGGCTTTCGAGGCGAACCCGACCAAGGTCAGGGTGAACACCAGGCCCGAGGTGGCGGGGGACAGATCCGCAGCGGCGGCACGCAACGCCGGGAAGGAGTCGTCGTCGGCGTGTCCGGCCAGCACCACCAGCCCGATCAGGATGGCGATGAACCCCAGATGCGTCATCACCGCGTACCAGCGGGCGGCCGAGGCGACCTCGGTGCGGTGGCTGTGCTCGGCCAGAACCAGCAGCAGCGAGGTCAACGCCATCAGCTCCCAGCACACCAGGAACGTGCCCACCCCTCCCGCGGCGGGCACCAGCAGCATGGCCGCCACGAACAGCGGTTGCATCGACTGGACCCCACGTCCGTCCAGGCCGTGGCGGGCATACCCGATCCCGTAGATGCCGACCGCGATCCCCACCGCTCCGATGACCGACAGGAACACTCCGCTGAGGGTGTCCACGCTCAGCACCACACCGGTCAGCGGCAGCAGCCCCGCCACCGCGGCCGACCATCCCTGACCGGTCAGGGCAGCTATCCCGGCCGCCATCCCCGACGCGCCGCACAGCGCGGTGCCCGCGCCGACCACAGCTGAGCGCGCCGGCCGCGGGACCAGCAACGCCGCTACCGCGCTGGCGGCGGCCACGACCAGCGCGCCGTCGATGCCTACGGCGACCAGGTTCATCGGCCGGTCAGGGTGCGCAGCGCCGCGACGATCGCCTCGGGTCGGGGGGGACAGCCCGGCACGTCCAGATCGACGGGGACCACATCGGCGACCGCGCCGGCCACCCCGTACGCGCCGGCGAACACTCCGCAATTGCGGGCGCAGTCGCCCACCGCGACGACCACCTTCGGGGCCGGGACCGCCTCATAGGTGCGCCGCAGCGCTCGTTGCATGTTCCGGGTCACCGGCCCGGTCACCAGCAACGCGTCCGCGTGCCGAGGCGAGGCGACCAACCGGGCCCCGTACCGCTCGGCGTCGTACACCGGACCGAACGCCGACCCGATCTCCACCTCGCAGCCGTTGCACGAACCGGCATCGACGTGACGGACCTGCACCGAACCGGCCAGCTCGGCCACCGGCCCGACTCGCCCGGCCGGCGGGGGCCCAGGTGCCGTTTCGGCGACCCTCCCGACCTGTCGGATCTTGCGCCACAGACCTAGCACCACGAACCAGCCTCCTCACAGTCAGCAATGGGTGCGGCCACCCCGCCAGGAGGTGGGGGAGTGGGATGGCCGCAGCTCAGCGACGCCGCGCCGTCGCCACGGTCGCGCGAGTGCGGGGACTTTGCAGGTCCTCCAGCAACTCGACCTGACCGGTCAGCACCGACGTCAGAATTCCCCGGGCCACCGCCAGCAACCCGGCAACCTCCGGGCTCGTGAGCGAGTAGTGCACCGTCGAGCCCTCCTTGCGGGCCACCACCAGCCCTGCCCGGCGCAGCACCGCCAACTGCTGCGACAGATTCGCCGGCTCGATCCCCACCTCCGGCAGCATCTCCGCCACCGAGTGCTCGCGCTCACCGAGAAGCTCGAGCACCCGGATCCGAGCCGGGTGCGCCAACGTCTTGAAGAACTCCGCCTTCAACTGGTAAAGCGGCTTGCTCATCCGGACCGCCTCTCCGTGAACCCCCACCGCAGCGCGCAACGGCCACAGACCAACGATTGCAAACCTTAGCAACTCTTCAACGCGCGCGCCGCGAGTCCCCTCGTGCCGGGACGACGGCGCAGCTACCCGCGGCCCGGCAGGGGGCGGCGCGGGAGCCGAACCCGTGTCAAGCACACGCATCAGTCGGGCGCAGGCCAGGCCCAGCGGTGACCGGAAAGACGAAGCATGCGTACGGCGACCGTGTGCGCGTGAACCTGCGCGCCGGGCAGGCGGTCACCGACCCTGTCGAGTCGTGCGCTGTCGATCACCTGGTAGGTCTGGCCGACCGGTCCGGGAGCCGTGATCGACCTCGTCGATCTGGAAGGCGACGACCGCGAGCCTGGTGGCGTGGGCGAGCGCACCCCCGACCGCGGTACGGAACACGACCTCGCCGTCGTCGAGGACATAGATGACCGGTTGCGCGGCGGGCATCGCCGCCTCGGTGTAGACGACGCGGCCCGTCCAGCCGCCCGCCAGCAGGACCAGGCAAGCCCCGCGATCGAGTTCCGGATGAAGTTGACGTCTGCACAGTCGTCACCTCCACCGCCCACGACACCGCGAACGGCGTGTCGGGCAGTAGGGCCGGACGGCTCCCTCCCTGCCCGTGGCCAGTAGGCCTCTACTCCGAAGATGAGGCGGGGACGGGCCGGTTCCGCTCGCCGGTTCCCGACTCATCTTCGCGCAGCGGCACCGCGCTCAGACCCCTGTCGTCGCGCCCGCCCCCCCCCGGTGTCGGCTTGCCACGCCCCTGCGCTGCGCACGCTCGTGACACCAGCTTCAAGAGTTGCTAACATTCGCAATTGCGTCTCTTGAGAGACTCTTGAGTGAAGTAGTCGGGTTCTGTGGGATCGCGACGTGCGTCGAGGAACGGATCTGGATGGATGAGAGAAACCTGATCGTTTCGTGTCCACGACCAGCGGAAACGTCCAACTGATCATAGGTCGGTCATCACTGCGCTCTGGTCGAGTCGAGCATGCTCGTGACGCGTGGAAGGGCCTCTGTGGTCGCCGTGTGATCGCACTGCGCCACCGGGCGGTCGGATGCTGCAGCGACTGCCTGATCAGGTCGAGATGGCGGTGGTCGCAGTGAGAGCTCCTGCCGACTGGAGGTGCTCTTCGGCGAGGCGCAGCGCGATGTCGATGGCGTCGACGGCCTGGTGGGCGACGTGCCGGAGCAGGTGGCCGTAGACCTCGGTGGTGGTCGAGAGGGTGGAGTGGCGCATCGCCTTGGACGCCATCGCAAGCGGCACCTGCGAGACAGCATGGTGGTAGCGGCGAAGTGGCGCAGGTCGTGCACCCGGACGCACGGCAGGCCGACCTCCTCAGTGAGCGTGTGAAGGCGTCGCAGGACGTACTCGGGCCGCAGCGGTTGCCCGCTTCGCCGGGTGAAGACGAGATCCTGCTCCTGGTAGGCGACGCCGGCGGCGATCCGCTGCAGGCGTCGCCGCTCGGCCTGGCGGCGCAGCGCGGACACGGCGCGACCGGACAGGCCGATCCAGGCGTGGGCTGCTGCGGGTCTTCGGCGTAGTGAACACCGGCGTGGTGTTGTTGATGTTGGACAGTGTCCGGCGCGAGCAGGAGACGGGCGTCGAAGTCGACGTCGGCCCAGTGCAAGGCGAGTGCCTCGCTCTTACGCATGCCGGTGCCGACGATGAGCTCGAACAGTTCGGTGAGCGGGTCGGCTTCGGCCGCGCAGTGCCGCAGGAAGATGACGGCTTGGGCGGGTGACCAGCACACCCGATCCTGGCGTCGAGGGCGGGGGACGTTGGCGAAGCGGGCCGCGTTGTGGAAAAGCCGATGCTGGCGGACGGCATCGCCGAGCGCACTGGACAGTGTCGCTACACAGCGGTGGACGGTAAGCGGCCCTCGGCCCGCCGCGAGCTACTCACCGACCAAGGTGGCGATGTGGTGGTGGGTCAGCTCCTCGAGCCGGATTGCCCCGAGGGCGGGGGCGAGGTCCTTGGTGATGTAGTCGCGGTAGCGGGCCATCGTCGTCGGCTTGAGCGAGTGCGCCTTGTGCTCGATCCGGACGGCGAGGTAGTCGGCGAGGGTCTGACGGTCGTCGCTGTGGACGCCGGCGCGTTCGCAAGCAGGACCCGGTGCAAGGCGCTGCGGGCGGCGGCCTGAGTGGGGAACCCGCCACGGCGCAGGGTCTTGCGTCGCCGGTCGAGGCTGGGCAGGTCGACGGCGAAGGCCCAGCGGCCGTGGCGGCGTTGCGCCAGGTCGGAGCAGCCGGCGCCGAGTTGACGGCCAGCGGCGTCGCGGCAGCCGCAGCGGCGGTAGAAACGTCCCCGGTGCGGGTTCCTGCTCATGTGGATCTCTCCGTCCTGCCGGGGTCGTGGTGACCCGGCTCGGATCGAAGAGTGCGTCGAGGTGCGACCACACCGCAGCCTTGATCATTCACTGGGTTCGTAGGTTGGGTTGTCGAGTCAGCCCTGGTGATCTTCACCTCCGCTTCTGATCTTGGTCTGCGGTGTTGGTCGTGGTTGATGGCCCGACGGTCGTGTCGGGTGGCGCCGGTTCAACTGGCCGGCTGGGTTCCTCGGGTCGGGTCGGGGCGAGCGGGCGGTGCCCGGA
>JAYSXW010000102.1:0-5601 GCA_043716935.1 Pseudonocardia sp. | reverse complement strand
CTTGATCCTCGATGGGCTGCTCTTCGGGAGAGGCTCTCTGCGGAATGACTGACCACTTCCGGTCATCACGACACTAGCTAGGAGATCTACCGTGGCTGTTCCCAAGCGCCGGATGTCGCGCTCGAACACGCGCTCACGTCGGTCGCAGTGGAAGGCCACTGCTCCCACGCTCGTCACGTGCTCCAACCGCGCCTGCCGGGCCACCGCCCTCCCGCACACCGCGTGCCCCACCTGCGGCACCTACGACGGCCGCCAGGTCGTCAGCCCGGCCTGATCGGCGGCATGTCGGAACGTCGACCGACGGGGCCCGTGGCGGACCACGGGCCCCTTCTCACGTCCCTCGGCGTCGGCATCGGACCAGAGCTGTTGACGCTCGCGCTCACCCACCGGTCCTACGCCTACGAGAACGGCAACCTGCCCACCAACGAGCGCCTGGAGTTCCTGGGCGACTCGGTGCTGTCCATCGTGGTCACCGAACGGCTCTACCGTGACCATCCCCAGCTGCCCGAGGGCCAGCTCGCGAAACTGCGGGCGAGCGTCGTCAACATGCACGCGCTCGCCGGCGTGGCCGTCACCCTCGGTGCGGACGGGCTGGGCGCGCACCTGTTCCTGGGCCGTGGCGAGGAGATGACCGGCGGACGCGGCAAGGTGAGCATCCTCGCCGACGCCACCGAGGCCCTCATCGGCGCGGTATACCTCGAAGGCGGTCTCGAGTCCGCCCGGGGCCTCGTGCACCGCCTGTTCGACGGCCTGCTGCAGGACGCCCCGTTGCTCGGCGCCGGCCTGGACTGGAAGACGAGCCTGCAGGAGCTCACGGCCGCGACCGATCTCGGCGTGCTCGAGTACCGCATCTGCGAGAAGGGCCCCGACCACCTGAAGGTCTTCACCGCCACGGCGCTCGTCGCCGGGCGCAACCTCGGTTCCGGTGAGGGGCGCACGAAGAAGGAGGCCGAGCAGAAGGCGGCCGAGCTCGCGTGGCGCATGCTCAGCGCGGAGGCCGCGGCCGGTTCCGCTGCCGCGTCCTGACGTGCGGCTCCGCCGCCCGGGCGCGGACAACAGGGTCCTGGCTCCGGGTGCCGCTCACGACCGTCCGGAACGGCTCGGCCGACCGGAGCACCGTGCCTGAACTGCCCGAGGTGGAGGTCGTGCGGCGCGGACTCGCCGATCACGTGCTCGGCCGCACCATCGCCCATGTCGAGGTGGCCCACCCCCGGTCGGTGCGCCGGCACGCCGCCGGGGGCGACGACTTCGCCGCCCGGCTCAGCGGTGTGACGATCACCGCTGTGCGCCGACGCGGCAAGTACCTGTGGCTGGAGCTGGCCGCCGACTCCCACGACGCCGACTCCCACGACGCCGACTCCCGCCACTCGGTTCTCGCCCACCTCGGCATGAGCGGCCAGATGCTGGTCGCCGGCCCGGAGCGGCCCGACGAGAAGCACCTGCGTATCCGCGTCCGCTTCGCCGACGACGGCCCGGAGCTGCGGTTCGTCGACCAGCGGACGTTCGGCGGGCTGTCGGTGCACCCACTCGTACCCGCCGCGGACGGCGGGATCCTGCCCGAGCCCGTCGCCCACATCGCCCGCGACCCCATGGACCCGGCGTTTGATCTCGACGCCGCCGTCGCCGCGATCCGCCGTCGCCGCACGGCGCTCAAGCGGGCCCTGCTCGACCAGACCGTCGTCTCCGGGATCGGGAACATCTACGCCGACGAGGCACTGTGGCGGGCCCGACTGCACGGGGAGCGGCCCACCGAGAAGCTGACCCGCGCGCAGGGCCGGGCCGTCCTCACCGCCGCGGGCGAGGTCATGGACGCCGCCCTCGCCGCCGGGGGAACCTCGTTCGACGCGCTCTACGTCAACGTCAACGGGGCGTCGGGGTACTTCGACCGTTCGCTGGCCGCCTACGGCCAGGCCGACCGCCCGTGCCGCCGCTGCGGCACCCCCATCCGCCGCGACGCCTTCATGAACCGCAGCAGCTTCACCTGCCCCCGCTGCCAGCCGAAACCCCGCACCCCGCACATCTGACGCCGGCGCCCGCGTTGCCGCACCGCCACTTCCATGCAAACTCGTTGCGGGAAAGTGGCTTTACTGCAACCCGGGGTGGGCGCGCGGCGCCGGAGTGGGGGAGGTCACCGCGTCAAGGATGCGTGGGGATCGTCGTCGATACGTCCGCGCGGGCCGATCATGGCGTGGACGCCCGGCCGGGCGCGGAGGTCGAGGAGTCGTCATGAGCAGCGTCGCGGCGGAGGACCGACACCGGCTGACCGCATCCACCGGGGTGGCCGCCCTGGGCCTGGACGCACTGGCGTCCTGCGCCTACGGGCCCGAGTCGATCGTGCTGGCGCTGGCCGTCGCCGGCTCGGCGGGGATCGGGTTCACGCTGCCGGTGATGCTGGTGATCGTCGGGCTGCTCGCGGTGCTGGTGGTCTGCTATCGCCAGGTCATCGACGCCTACCCCGACGGCGGTGGCGCGTACACCGTGGCCCGCGACAACCTCGGCCCGCGCGCGGGGCTGGTGGCAGCGGCGTCGCTCGTCGTCGACTACGTGCTGAACGTCGCCGTGTCGGTCGCGGCCGGCGTCGCCGCGTTGACATCGGCGTTCCCGGTCCTGCTGCCTTGGACCGTCGAGCTGTGCCTCGCCGTGATGATCGCTGTGGCCCTGGTGAACCTGCGCGGGATCGTGGCGGGCGCGAGGCTGTTCGCGGTCCCGGCTCTGGTGTTCGTGGGGTCACTGGCGGTGCTGATCGTCGTCGGGCTGGTGCGCGGTGGCCCGATCGCGCCGCTCCCGGCCGCCGAGGCCGTCGCGGCGCCGCAGACCGTCGGCATCCTGCTGATCCTCGCCGCGTTCGCGAACGGCTGCGCCGCCCTGACCGGCGTCGAGGCCATCGCCAACGCCACTCCGTCGTTCCGCGCCCCGCGCCGGGCTCGTGCCCGCCGCGCCGAGGCTGGTCTGGGGCTCGTGCTCGGCACGCTGCTGATCGGGCTGGCGCTACTGGTGCAGCGGTTCGGGGCCGGACCGGTGCAGGGGCGCACCCTGCTGTCGCTGCTGGCCGAGGGATCCATCGGCACCGGCCCGTTCTACCTGCTCATCCAGCTCGTCACGGTGGCGCTGCTCGCGCTGGCCGCCAACACCTCCTACGGCGGCCTGCCGGTGCTCGCCGCCCGGCTCGCCTCGGACGGGGCGCTGCCGCACGTGTTCGGGCTGCGCGGTGACCGTCAGGTGTACCGGGCGTCGATCATGGTGCTGTCGGTGCTCGCGGGCGGGCTGCTGCTCGTCGCCGGTGGTCAGGTGGCGGTGCTGGTGCCGCTGTTCGCGATCGGGGTGTTCGTCGGGTTCGCGCTGTGCCAGGCCGGGATGCTGCGCCACTGGTATCTCGACCACGGCCCGCGATGGCGACGCCGGGCCGCTCTCAACCTGCTCGGAACGGTGCTCACCGCGGCCGCCGCGGTGCTGCTCGTCGTCGAGAAGTTCGCCGCCGGCGCGTGGCTGATCGTCGTGGTGATCCCGCTGCTGGTGGCGCTGTTCGACGGCGTCCGCCGCTCCTACGCCCGGATCGGCGAGGTGCTGGAGATCGGCGCCTGCCCGCGGCGGCCGCGCAACGACCCGTCGGTCGTCGTGGTGCCGGTGGTCGGGATCAGCCGGCTGACCGAGGAGAGCGTGTCGGCGGCGCTGTCGATGGGCGACCGGGTGGTGGCCGTGCACGTGGTGCTCGGCGACGAGGACGACGACCGGGCGCGGGTCGCGTCCCTGCAGCGGAACTGGCGGGAGTGGCAGCCCGACGTCCGGCTCGTGCTGCTCGCCGCCGACGACGAGCAGGGCCGGCCGAGCCGGGTGCTGGGCCCGTCGATCATCCGCTACCTGCGGTCGCTGGCTGAGCCCGGCACCGAACGGGTGTTGCTGCTGATCGGCGAGGTGGCGCCCGACCACTGGTGGCAGCAGGTGCTGTTCAACAATCGTGGAGCCGTGGTGGCGCGCTACGCGGGCCGGCACAGCACCGCGGTGATCTGCCGCCTGCGCTTCCGCCTCCTGCCCCGCCCGACGACCGCGCCGCCCCCCACGGTCCGGCGGTCACGAGGCCTCGTCCTGCCCCGTACCGGCGGAACGCCACCGACCGCGGCGACCCGACCGCCGCCGGCGCCACCTCGGGCCGATCATGGAGCGGGCGGGGTCACAGCCAGCCGCGACGTTTGAAGCTCAGGTAGAGGCCCAGACCCATGAGGATCATCAACAGCACCGCGAACGGATAGCCCAATGTCCACTGCAGCTCGGGCATGACGTCGAAGTTCATGCCGTAGATCGACGCGATCAGGGTGGGGGCGAACAGGATCGCCGCCCACGAGGAGATGCGCTTGACCTGTTCGTTCTGGACGTAGCCCGCCTCGGTGAGTCGGGTGATCTCGTCGTTCTGCCGCTGGGCGACCAGTGCGGCATTGACCTGCAGGATGTTCGACAGCAGCTGCCGGAAACCTTCGATGCGCTCGACGGCGCGGGTGGCGTGGTCGGCGACGTCGCGCAGGGCCCGGCGCAGCTCCAGGTCGGACTCGCCGGCCTGCTGCTTCAGGTGGTCGCGCAGGTCGATGAAGACGTCACGCAGGGGTTCGACGGCCCGCTGGAACTCGATCACCTCGCGGGTGAGCTGGTAGATCCGTCGCGAGACCCCCGGGTCGCCGTCGAAGACCTGCACCTCGATCTGGTCGACGTCGTCCTGCAGCCCGTCGAGGACGGGGCCGTAGTCGTCGACGACCTTGTCCAGCACCGCGTACAGCACCGCGTACGGGCCGTCGTCGAGCAGGTCCGGATCGGCTTCGAGGCGGTGGCGGACCTCGGCGAGATCGGGCTCGGGGGCGTGCCGGACCGTGATCACGAAGTCCGGCCCGATGAACAGGTGGACCTCGCCGATGTCGACCACCTCGTTCGAGTCGACGTAGCGGGCCGGGCGGAGCACCACGAAAGCCAGGTCCCCGTAGCGCTCCAGCTTGGGCCGCTGGTGGGCGGTGACGGTGTCCTCGACGGCCAGGCCGTGCAGGTCGAACTCCTTCGCGACGGCCTGGATCTCCTCCTCGCTGGGGTGCAGCAGCCCGATCCAGCAGAAGCTGCGCCGGTCGGTCGGACACGCGCGGAGGTCTTCGAAGGTCTGATCCAGCGACTCCGGGACGACCGCCCGCTTGCCGTCCACATAGATCGCGTTGTCGACCACGGACACGGATACCTCCCACTGGACCTACTCGATCGACACCCGACCGACCGTCACCGCACCATCGGTGCGCCGTACGTCGAGCGCAGGGTATCCGCGAGGCAGGAGCGCCGCCGACGAGACGTGGGCGGCTCGCGGTGCCGGAGCGCGCCGACGGCTACGGGTACGAGGTGGTGCGTGGGCTGCGTGCCGCCGGGCTGCAGGAGGTGGGCGACGCGTCGGTCTACGGCACGCTGCGCCGGCTCTACCAGGCCGGCCTGCTGACCTCCTACGTCGTGCCGAGCGAGGAAGGCCCGCACCGCAAGTACTACAGCCTCAACGCCCCCGGCCGCGGCCGGCTGGAGGAGACCACCGCGACGTGGTGTGCGTTCGCGAAGACGATGGAAGGGTTGGTGGGGGAATGACGG
>JAYSXW010000101.1:0-5621 GCA_043716935.1 Pseudonocardia sp. | reverse complement strand
TTCCCCTGCGGTGGGTGGTGCGGTTTCGGCCGCGTCGGCGACGTCGAGGTCGGCGATGGCCGCTCGGGTGGTGGTCTTGTTCTGCTCGAGGTCGTTGTAGGTGCCGCGCAGGGCCTGGGTGAACGGGTCGGCGGGGTCGCCGTCCTGGGCTTGGCGCAGCACGGCCTGTTGGCGGCGGTCGAGATCGGCCACGACCCGGCGCAGCCGGTCGCGTTCGGTGGCGCGCTCACGAGCTTCCCGGTCGTCGAGACCTGCCAGCTCAGCAGCGAGGGCGTCGCGGCGGTGGGGGCCGAATACACGGTCGGTGCAGAAGGCGCCGACGGCGTCAAGAACGGCGCGTTCGCGGAGAGTCCCCCGGGTCGGGCTCCAGGCTCCGGCCGGATTGCGCCGGCGGTAGGGAGAACGTCGGCCCGAGCGTGTCGGCTTCGCGAGCGGCCGGGTCAGCCCGACCCTCCGTTATGTGGTCGTGCATGTCCTGTAGCCAGGCACGCACCAGATCCTCAGCTTCCTCACGATCCCGTTCGGCTTGGGACCGGGCCGCGTCCAGAATCCTGGTCGCCTCCTGCTGCGCCGTGGCGCGAACCATGAGGGCCTCTCGCTGAGCCAGGCGCACCACCTTCTCGGCGATGGAGCCACGGGCCGTCTCAGCCGGCCCGCGCCTGTTCACGTCATCCTGGCTGAGGTTCTCGGTCCGTGTGCGCCGCTGCCACTGCTCGGCATCCATCGCATTGAGCCGGCGGTGCACGGCATCGCGTTCGCGCTCTGCGGTGGACAGTCTCTCCCGCAGCTGCTGCAGCTCGGCCTCCATCGCGTCGATGCGCACATCCACCTGGTGCCGGTCGTAGCCGCGCCTGCTCATGTCGAAGCGGGCCGGTGACTCCACCGCCGCGGCGGACTCCGACTCCCCCCCGGTCTCCTCATGGCGGAACCTGGCTCCCACCAGCGGTCGACTCTGACCGCCCGCATGATCTGAGTCCGGCATACTAGATCCTCCCAGCACGGCGACGTACGGGTACTCACCTGCACAGACCACCATTGGCGCAGCAATTCAGCCCTAAGGATGAAGATCATCTGTGCTTCAGTTACCTAGCGTAGACCAAAGTCCGCGACGGATCGGGGCGTGGTCGGCCGCTCGACGTGCGAGTACGGAGGGCCGACACGCCCCTCGGTACGAACACCGCACCGTTCACCCGGCAGCCGCACTTCGTGATCTTCGACGTACCGGCGCTCGCGCGCCGCTTCGATCGGGGCGACGCAGCTCGTCGCACTCCAGCGGGACCGGCTTCAGCGCTACGTCGCAGGCCCACGCCGAGAGCGAGTAGCGGGCCAGAGCACGAGACGCCCGAGCGCGGCGATCGTGACGACGAAGATCACAATCGCTGCGACGATGGCCATCACCAGTTGGTAGGTGCGGAAGTCGAAGGCCGCACCGGTGGGCAGAACCAGGACGGCGGCGGCGGCGCAACCGTCGATCAACCGTCGCTCCCCTTTCCAGGAAGCGGTCGCGAGCGGCACCACCGCCCAGAGCAGGTACCAGGGCTGCGTCGTCGGACCCAGCAGCACCACCGAGCCCAGGGCGGCCGCCACGCCGGTGAGCGGGTCGAGCCGGCCACGAAACACGGCGACCAGCGCCAGGACGCAGACGACGGCGACCACGCACAGCCCGACGCCGCGGGTCGCCGCCAACGCGGTGTCGGTGTGGTCGCCCAGGCCCGCCGCCCGACCGAGCCACCCCACGAGCAAGCCCGAGACGGTGGTGGGTGACATCCAGCTCAGCGCCTTTCCCGGCACCGAGAGCGCCGAGACCCATCCCCATCCGCCGCTCGTCGCCGGGGACAGGACGGCGTAGGTCGAGATCGTCACCGCGCTCAGCACACCGATCGACGCGGCGACGTCGCGTCCCTTCCCGCCCCGGCGCCGGGCCCAGTCCAGTCCGAGGAAGCCCAGCACCATCAGGGCGGGCAGCTTGACCGCCGACGCGCCGACGATCAGGACCGCCCCGCCCAGCAGGCTCGGGTCGAGCACCCGTGGCCCGGCGCGCAGCCCGACCTCCAGGCCGAGGAGGAACAGCCCGATCATGAGCGCGTCGTTGTGCGCGCCGCTGACCAGGTGAAACAGCACCAGCGGATGGGCCGCTCCCAGCCACAGCGCCCGGTTGCCATCCATCCCGTACCGCCGCGCCAGCCGCGGCAACGCCCACACCATGGCCGCGACCCCGACGAGCGCGAGCGCCCGATGAGCGAACAGGCCCAGCACGATGTCCTCACGCGCTACGGCGGCGATGCCGCGGCTGAGCAGCAGGAACAGCGGGCCGTAGGGCGTCGGGGTGTCGCGCCACATCGTGGGGATGCTGCGCACCAGCAGGTCGTCGACGCCCAGCGCCGCCGCCGGCCCCGTCACGAACGGGTCGAGACCGCGAGCGACCATCCCACCCTGTGCGAGGTAGCTGTAGACGTCCCGGGAGAACAGCGGCGGTGCCGTGATCAGCGGGATCGCCCAGGTCAGCGCGGTCCGCATCAGCTCGGTGCGGGAGGGTGGGACGCCGGCCGCCGGGCGCAGGCTCCGCGCCACCGACCACCAGGCCAGCACGAGCAGGCCCATCCCGACGTAGGTGACGGCGACGGCGAGGGTGGCGTTGCGACCCGGGAGCCCGAGCAGCCGCAGCCCGAACAGCGGGTTGGGCACAGGCAGCGCGCCGGCCCCCAACGCCCCGACCGCCATCAGCAGGCTGCCGGTCAGGCCGAGACGCCGTGCGTCGGCGGTGTGCATGCCGGCGAGCAGATCGAGGAGCCCCCGAACGGGCCCGGGAACGGCACGGCGTATCGGAAACCCGGCGCGCCCGACCACGACGCCGGTGACGTCGCCGGGCGCGCGGGCGTCGGGCCTCAAGCGGCCGGTCCTGGTTGGAGCCGCACCTTCACCATGCCGTCCTGCTTCTTCTGAGCTGCTCGTATGCGGCAGGTGCGGCCTCCAGCGGAAGCCGGTGGGTGGCGAATTCGTAGACGCCGAGCGGGTCGCCGTCGAAGAGCAGCGGCAGGAGGTCGGGCACCCACCGGTGAACGTTACCCTGACCATCCGCAGTCGGATCTGCTTGTCGAGGATCCCCGGCATCGGCATCGGGTCGGCCACGCCCCCGTACACGCCCGAGAGCGAGATCGTGCGTCCGCCGCGCACCCCTCCACCGCCCCGAGGGCCGAGACGGCGGGGGTGATCACGGCGTCACCGTTCGGTGCGCTCTCGAGTGCCACGATGGCGTCGGAGATCACCGGGATCGCCCCCGGGCTCGGGCGGCTCGCCGGTGTCGGGGCGGGCGTGCTCGGCCCGGCGCTGACCACCTACACCGCCGTGCTGCTCGCCGACACCGCCGGGCGGCCTGGCACGAGGGCTACCGGGAGCTGCCGTTCCTGTTCGCCGGCAGCGCGCTGGCCAGCGGCGGGGGCGTCGGGATGCTGACGCGAGACGGTGTCGACGGGTCCCGGACCGTCGCCGTCGCCGGAGCGGCCCTGGAGCTGGGCGCGACCACCGTCATGGAACGCCGCCTCGGGCCGCTGCTGGCCCGGCCCTACCGCACCGGACGGGCCGGGCCAGTACTGAAAGCCGCCCGGGTGGGGACAATCGCCGGTGCGCTGGGTGCGCTGGGTGCGGTGGCGTCGGCACGGGCGAGGCGGCGCAGCCGGCTGCTGGCAGCGATCTCGGCTCTCCTGCTCAACGCCGGCTCGGCCGCCACCCGGTACGGCGTGTTCGAGGCGGGCATGGTGAGCGTCCGCGACCCGGAGTACACGATGGTGCCGCAGCGGGAGCGGCTGGAGGCGCGTGCGGCTGGCGAGCGCGCCGCGTCGGCAGGGCAGACCGCCGTCACCTCATGATCGACACCCGCGGCGTGGGGACCATGTCGCTTCCGCACCACTCCCGGCGACCACAGGTCGATGGCCCTCCCTCGCCTGCCGCCCGGCCTCGCGGTCGTCGGCCCGACGCTCGCAATTTTCGTCATCATGACAGGAACGACGATGCCCACCCCGATGTACGCGCTCTACCAGCGGGAACTGGGCTTTCTCCCCCGTTGCGCAGACCGTGATCTTCGCCGTCTACGCGGTGGGGGTGCTCGGTGCGTCGCTGGTGTGCGGACAATGGTCGGACCTCGTCGGGCGCGGGCCGCTGCTGCTCGTCGGGCTGGGCGCGGCGCTGCTGTCGAGCCTGGTGCTCCTGGTGGCCGGTCCGGTACGGCTGCTGCTGGTGGGCCGGCTCCTGTCGGGGATCTCGGCCGGGATCTTCGCCGGGGCGCCACCGCAGCGGTGATCGAGGCCGCGCCGCAGCGGTGGAAGACCCGCGGCGCCGCCATCGCCACCGCCGCCAACACCGGCGGGCTGGGCCTCGGCCCGATCCTGGCTGCGCCTGGTTCCCGGCGTTGCTGGCCGGCGCGGTGGTCGTCGGCGTCGGGCAGAGCGCCAGCTTCAGCAAGGGTCTCGCCGCTGAGCAGGAGCGGGTGGAGCCCGCCTCCCGGGCCGGGGTGACGTCGAGCTACTTCGTGGTCCTCTACGTGGCCATCTCGCTGCCCGTGGTGGGGGTGGGGGCTGCGTCGCAGGCCTGGGGGCTGGTGGCCGCGGGCGTCGTGTTCGCCGTGGCCGTGGCGGTGCTGGCCGCTGCGGCGCTGGCGGCGCTGCTGGTCCTCCAACGCCGCCGCGTGCCGGCGCCCGCCTGACAACCGTGGGTGTGTGTCTCGCCGAGCCCATCGCGAGCGGGCTCGGTCGGACGATCGGCGGGCTGCCTCGACCGGGACTAACCTCCGTCGAAACCGTGGTCGACAGTCGGGGGGCCCCGCGTGGGGCGTCTCAGTGTTCGCCGCCCGGTGCTCCGGATCGGCCCCGACGGGTCGCGCCGCACCCAGGACGTCCTGGCCGCCGAGGAGCCCTGGAGCTTCGGGTGGGCGGGCGGCCGCTGTCGGTCGCCATGCGCACGCCAGGCCACGACGTCGAGCTGGCTCACGGGTTCCTGCTGACCGAGGGCGTGATCGGTGACTCCGGCGACGTGTCGGCCGCGCGGTACTGCGATTCGGTCGACGATTCCGGGCGCAACACCTACAACGTGCTCGACGTCGCGCTCGCGCCGGGCGTCGAACCGCCGGACGCGGGCCTGGAGCGCAACTTCTACACGACGTCGTCGTGCGGGGTGTGCGGCAAGGCGTCGCTCGACGCCGTGCGGCTCAAGACCCGCTTCTCCCCCACCGCCGATCCGCTGACCGTCACCCCGGCGCTGCTCAGCGCAGTGCCCGACCGGCTGCGCGGAGAGCAGAAGCTGTTCGACTCCACTTGGTCGGAGGAGTCGACACGCTGAGCGGAGCTTGCGAAGCGAACCTCGACGCTGAGCGGAGCTTGCGGAGCGAACCTCGACGCTGAACGGCGCCCGCTGGAGCGAACAGCGGCCCCGACGCTCCAGCGGGCGCCGTGGAGCTCGGCGATCGACGGGTCCACGCCGTCATCCTCACCTGCGACGACCGGCCGGCCGGCCCACGATCGGTTGCGCAGGTTGGGCCGTCTGGACCAGCGTCTCGGCCGTTCGTCGCTCGCGGCCTCGCGGTCGACCACTCCGAGCCGGTGCCGGGCAGCGGAGGCGTCGGCGGTTCC
>JAYSXW010000011.1:0-6523 GCA_043716935.1 Pseudonocardia sp. | reverse complement strand
GAAGTCGGGACGAGTGTTCTGCCCCGGACAGATCAGGCGAATAGGCCGATCAGGTGCAGGGCGGCCCGAGTTGGGTCGTCTCCACCAGCATTCGGGTGAGGGCCGGCGTGGGGGTCAGAGCGTCCGCCACGAGGTGCGCCAGCATCCAGGTCAACGGCCCAACCACGTCAGCGGACCAACCCGATCAGCGGACCAACCCGATCAGCGGCCCAGCCCCGCCAGGACGCCCTCGCACGAGCGCACGACCAGTCGGGCGACGTCGGACACAGCCCGACCCGACATCGGGCTCTCGGCGCGGCGCTGCCAACGCGCTACTGCGTCGAGGGCGGCGTCGCGCAGCTCGCCGGGGCCGGAGGCGGGGTCGAGGCCGAGCCGGGCCGCGGCGGAGCCCCCGTCGGCCCCGAGCAGGCGTTCGGCCTCCTCGACGGCGTCGGTCGGCATCCGGAGGGCGCCCGAGCGGAGCGTCGAGAGCAGCCGCAGCTCCGCGAACTCGTGCGCACCGGCCAGGATGCGTTCCACCTCGGCGCCCAGGGCCGCGGCGGCGGGACGGGGTTCTCGGCTGAGGACGAGGTCGACGGCCAGCAGCGCGGAGCGGGCCTTGAGCAGATCTCGGCGTTCGGTGAACTGGGTGGCAAGCACCGTGCGCAGCTCGTCGAGGCCGCTGCGCCGAACCAGCTCGGCGGCGATCTGGTTCGGGTCCTTCATGCCCTGGCGGATCAGGGTGGTGGACAGCCGCACGCCGAACAGCCCGTAGCGCTCCATGAGCCGGGCGCGGGTGTCGGAGTCGGGCGTGGACAGGTCGATCCGGGAGAACCGGTCCACCGAGAGCAGCATCGACTCCAGGTCGGCCCGCGGCAGCTCGGCCAGCGCGGTGAGCGCGGTGAACTCGTGCTGGCGCATCGTGCGTCCGGTCTGGGCCAGCAACCCGGCCACCGCGACGACGGTCTGACACAAGCTCCGGATCTTGTCGTCGGAGCGGTAACGGCGCGCGATGCGGCGGGCGGAGCTCAGGGCGTCGAGCCGGCCGACGCCGATCTCGTCGGCCCGCGACAGCACCGCGATCGTGTTGATCGGGGTGGCGCGCGCGACTCCCTGGTCGAAGAACGACTCCAGGAACCGGATGTCCGTGGCGTGCAGGTGGCGCATCAGATAGATGACGGCGTCGGCCTGCGTCGGGGAGTCCTCGGGGGCGAGGAACGCCCCCGCGCGGGCCGAGGTGTCGGCCGACAGCGACGCGATGCCCGGTGTGTCGATCAACGTCTGATTGCGCAGGCTCTGCGACGGCCACTGCACCTCCAGCTTGTCGACCTGTTCCACGGGTACGCCCTGCAGGTCGAACGCCAGAGCGCCCTGGTTGCGGTGGATCGTGAGCTGCCGGGGTGGCGCGGCGCGCGGGAACATCGTCACGCGCGGCACCGGCGCGTCCAGGTACCAGGTGACGATCCTGGTGCACTCACCCGCATCCGTGGGGGCGATCTCTTCGCCCACCAGCGCGTTGAGCAGCGTCGACTTTCCGGCTTTCACCTTGCCCGCGATCGCGACGCGCAGTGGCTCGTCGAAGCGGGAGAGGTTGTGCTGCAGCCAGCCGACGGCCTGGGGACTGTCCCGGTAGGCGTCGATCGTGTGGCGCAGCAGGACCCGGACCGCCGAACCGAGCTGCGAAATCGGAGCCGTCACAGACTCGTGCCCGAGGCGGCGACCGCGACCTGCTTGAGAGCGTTCGGCTTGTCCGCGACCAGGGCGCGGGCGCGTTCGGCGAGCCCCTCGATGCGGGCCAGCTCGGCCTTGAGGTCGCGGATCCGGGCCTCGCGGTCGGCGGTGGTGGTCTTGACCGCGCTCTGGGCGGCGGCCACCGACGCGGCGATCGAGGTGCTCACCTCCTCGGCGAGGGTGCTGAAGTGGTCGCGCAGCTGGCGCTGGGTGCGGCGCAGCATGTCGCGCGAGTCCTTGCCGACCTGGAACGTCACCTCCTCGATGTGCTTGCGCACCGCGGTCTTGGCGTCGGCCCGGCGTTTGGCGAGCATGCGCTTCTTCTCGTCGCGCACGGTCTTGACACCCAGCAGCAGGCCGGCCGGCGCCCCCGCGAAGATCGACAGCCCAGCCAGGGTGCCGAGCATGCCGAACATGAGCATGCCCCCGTAGCCGCCGCGCATGCCGGTGAGCAGCGCGTTGCCGACCGAGAGCTTCTGCACGTCCGGGGCCTCCAGCGGGTTGACCTTCGCTGCCATCCCCTGGTCGTCGAACCGGAGTTCGGGCAGCGCGATGTCCGCGCCCTGCGCGAAGTGCTCGGCCACCTGCCCGGCGAGCCAGCGGGCCCGCTCGGCCGCCCACACGAAGTTCGCCGACGCCGCCGAGGACACCTGCTGGTGGAACCATTCGGCGAACTGCTCCCACACCTCCTGGGGGTCCGCGTCATCGATGAGCTGCTCGGCCTCGCGGCCGATCGAGCGCAGCCGGTCGCGCAGGTCGTAGTCGATGTCGGACTGCAGGTCGGCTACGCCGTCGTTGAGCGTGATCTGCCAGCGCGAGGAGCGCTGCTTGAGCTCGTCGGCACGCGCCTTGGCGCGGGTCAGCTCGGCGACGAGCGCGTCGAGCCGCTCGGGATCCTGCTGCACGGCCAGCTCGGCCTTCATCCCCGCCCCGAGCTGCTCGGCGACGGCGAGCACGTCCTGGCTGGTGGATCGGCGGTCCAGTTCGTCGGACTGGGCGACGACGCGGCGCAGCAGGAAGTTCACGAGCTCATGGAAGCCGGACTCGTCCATCAGAGCGGCGTCCTGGGTCTTCGCCGCGTGCAGCCGCAGCATCGACGACACCGGGAAGATCTCGGCACCGATGCCGGCGCGGCCGAGATGGCCGCGGTCGAGCTCCATGATGCGACGCCAGTGCGGGTAGAGATCGGTCTTGGTGACGACGCAGGCGACGTTCGGGCACAGCTTCATCGCGGCCTGCAGGAACTCCAACTCCGGGCCGGTGTACTCCTGCGCCGCGTCGGAGACCAGGAGCACCGCGTCCGCGCCGGGCAAGGCGGACATGGTGGCGGCACCGTGCGCGGAGCCGAGCCCGCCGACCCCGGGGGTGTCGACCAGCACCAGCCCACCGGCGAGCAGCTTGCGGGGCAACCCGACCTCGGCGTAGGTGAGCAGGGCCTTGTTGCCCGGGTTGCCGGCCTCGGAGACGTACTCGGCGAGCCGACCCGCGGGCACCTGCGTGCGCTCGGCGGGCCCGCCGCCGGCCTGCTCGCGCACCAGCGTGACGACGGTGGTCTCCGCGTGCTTGACGACCGTCGGCACGGCCGTGGAGATGTCGTCGTCCACGGGGCAGACGGGCGCGTTGACCAGCGCGTTCACCAGCTGGCTCTTGCCCTGCTTGAACTCCCCGACCACCAGTACCCGGACGTCGGGATCGGCGAGCCGCGCGCGCGTGTGCTTCAGTCGCGTCTCCAGATCAGGACGCTGGTACGCGGTGGTCGCCTTCAACGCGAGGTCGACGAGATCGACCGCTGCCGGAACCGCCACAGTGTCCCTCCCTGTCGGCTCGGGTGGCCTCACATGGGACGACACCGGCCCCGCCACTCGGGATTGTCCCGGGACGTGGCGGGGCCAGCGGTCTCATCACCGGAAGGCTACCCCGCGAGAGGTGACCGTTCGGGCGAGGTGGGGTCTCAGCCGTCGATGTCGATCGAGTGGTCGCTGTGGTCGCTGTTGTCGGAGTTATCCGAGTGGTCGCTGTGGTCGCTGTTGTCGCTGTTGTCATTCAGCGAGTGGTCGAGGCTGTTGTCGCTGTTGTCGTTGCCCGAGTCGTGCGTGGACGCATTGACGTCGGCGTTGAACGAGTCGTTGGTGCTGTTGTCGCTCGAGTCGTTGAACGAGTCGTGGGTGGACTGGTCGATGTGGGAGTTGAACGAGTCGTTGGTCGAGTTGTCGCTGTTGTCCACCGCGGCGTCGCCGCCGGTGGCGAACGCGGTGCCGTCGCCGACGGTGAGGTCACCGCCCACGTGGTTGCTGTTGGCGTCGCCGGAGCCGAAGGAGGCGGTGTTGCCGTTGCCGGTCACGGCCTGGTTGTCGTGGCCGACCACGTTGCCGTTGCCGCGGACGTTGCCGTCGCCGACCTGGTTGTCGTCACCCGTGGTGATGGTGGAGTCGGTGATGTCGCCGCCCGCGGCCACGGCGCCGTCGCCCGAGGCGACGGTGGAGTGGACGTCGATCTCCTGGTCGAAGTCGCCACCGCCGGTGTCGACCTGCTGGTTCACCGAGTTGTCGACGATGGTGTCGCGGTCGTCGATGTAGTTGTTCGTGACGAACGTGTCCAGGTATCGGACGGCCGCGTGGTGCTCGGACTCGCCGGGCTCCGGCTTCGGGGCCGGCGGCACCTGGATGTGGTTGCCGCCGGTGTTGTGGTCGCGGCTGAAGTCGGCGTCCTGGTTGTCCTGCAGCAGCACGAGGGCGTCCTGGACGTCGGCGCTGCCGAAGTCGCCGCACTGGGCGGTGAACGCCGTCGGGTCGGCCTTGAACGCGGCCAGGGCCTCGGGGTCGCGCAGCAGGTTGAGGATCAGGTCGATCAGTGAGGTCGAAGTGGTCATCTCGGGTCAGCTCCTTGGGAGTGCGGGTGGGTGCTGCCGGTAGGACCCGGCGTTGGGGGCAAATCTAGGACGAGGGCGGGCGGTGGCCATCGGGGATCGGCCAGAGTTCTCAGCGTCGTCCGCACGGGGTTCGGCGTACGGGGGTGCTAGGGGGTTCGGGGGAGGTGCCTGCACCGGGCGGTGAGTTCCTGCTGGTCGACGAACCCCCGGTGGAACGCTGCGCTCTACCGGGGGACGGGGATCGGCCACCGGAAACCGGCTCAGCCCCCCCACCCCGGAGCGGTCCGGGGTGGCGGGGGCTGCGTGAGCGCGCGTCGATCAGGCGTGGAAGTCGAGTGAGTTGTCCGAGTGATCGGAGTTGTCGCTGTTGTCCGAGTGATCGGAGTGATCGGAGTTGTCGCTGTTGTCGTTGCCCGAGTCCTTGACCGAGTTGTCCGAGTTGTCGTTGCCCGAGTCGTGCGTGCTGGCGTCGAGGTGCAGGTTGCCCGAGTCGTTGACGCTGTTGTCGCTGCTGTCGTTGCCCGAGTTGTGGACCGAACCGTCGTAGTCGAGGTTGCCCGAGTCGTTGGTCGAGTTGTCGCTGTTGTCCGCGGAGGCGGAGCCGCCGGTGGCGAACGCGGCGCCGTCGCCGACGTTGAGGTCGCCGCCGACATCGAGGCTGTTGGCCGAGCCGTCGCCGAAGGCGACCGTGTTGCCGTCACCGGTGACGGCCTGGTTGTCGTGGCCGACCACGTTGCCGTCGCCGCGGACGTTGCCGTCGCCGACCTGGTTGTCGTGGCCCGTGGTGATCGTGGAGCCGTTGATGTCGCCGCCGGCTGCCACGGCACCGTCGCCGGACGCGAGGACCGAGTGGACGTCGATGTCCTGGTCGAAGTTGCCG
The DNA here is from genome assembly GCA_043716935.1 of Pseudonocardia sp. Taxonomy (GTDB): domain Bacteria; phylum Actinomycetota; class Actinomycetes; order Mycobacteriales; family Pseudonocardiaceae; genus Pseudonocardia. Next base: position 1,064 of record JAYSXW010000011.1, on the reverse strand, counting down.
CCGCCGGTGTGGACCTGCTGGTTGATCGAGTGGTCGACGGTGGTGTCGCGGTCGTCCACGTAGTTGTTGGTGAGGTAGCGCGTCAGGTGCTCGACGGCCTCTTTGTGGCCGCCCTCGTGGCCACCGCCCGAGGCCAGCGCAGCACCGACGGCGTTCGAGCCGGTGTTGTAGTCGCGGCTGAAGTCGGCGGTCTGGCTGTCGTCGACGAGTACCAACGCGTCCTGCACGTCCTCGGGGGTGAGGTCCTCGAGGCCGTAGTGCTGGAGGGCGGCCTCGGGGTCGTCGGCGAACCAGTCGCGCAGCTGCACGTTGTGCAGGAGCTCCTGGATGAACTCGAAAACGGACAGGCTCTCGCTCGTGTCGGTCATGATCTGCTCCGATCGTGGGGGGACGCTGCCGACCGGGGAGTGGTGGGCGTGGAGTCCACGGTAGGAATCGGGGCCGCTCGGGCCATCGGGGATCGGCCAGAGTTCGCCGTCCGCCCCACCGGGGATCGGGGGCCCTGCCGGTTGGGGGGTGTTGGGGGCTGCGGAGGACGGTCGGCTCGGTGATCACTCCGGGTGTCGCGACGGCCACCGTTCGGGTACAGACTCTTTGCACCGCTAACGGCCGGGCGGAATACTCCGATGGCGGGGAGAGGGCAGGCGTCCGGGCGGCCGTCGGGGCAGAGGAGTGATCATGGGTTACCAGCTCGGGATCGACCTGGGCACCACCTACACGGCCGCTGCGGTGTGCAGGTCGATCGACCGCCGCTGGGTCGAGCCCGAGGTCGTCACGCTCGGCACCCGCAACGCCACCGTCCCGTCGGTCATCTACATCGGGCCGGACGGATCCGTGCTGGTCGGCGAATCGGCCGAGCGCCGGTCGCTGACCGATCCCGACCGGGTCGTGCGCGAGTTCAAGCGCCGGGTCGGCGATCCGACGCCGCTGGTCGTCGGCGGCAGGGCGTGGACACCCGAGGAGCTCTCGGCGCGGCTCGTGCGATGGGTCGTCGACCGGGTCGCCGAGCGCGAGGGCGGCCCTGCCGACCGCATCGCCGTCACGCATCCCGCGTCGTGGGGCGC
>JAYSXW010000002.1:0-2262 GCA_043716935.1 Pseudonocardia sp. | reverse complement strand
CTGGCGCCGACGCCGCCAACACCAGGCACGCGCGAGTCACTACCGACGCCGCGGTCACCGACCGCCGTGACCATGAACTGCCGTTGCAGTACTAGCTCGAACCGGACGCGATCACGATGGTCAGGTGTCGATGTGGAACGACAGTAGGGGGACGCCACGGAAATGCGACGACGGGTCGACCCTCTGCCGGGCTTTGGCTCGCGCTGGCCCATTGCGATGTCGACACTCCAACCGGGGCCGTAACGACGGGCTGCGGGCGGTGGTGCAACGAGGTCGTTTCGGTCCATGGCGACAGGCCCAGTGCCGCGTTGGCTACGAGGCGGAGAAGCGGATCATCCGTCGGACGGCGGTGAGCTCGTGATCGGTGGGGTCGTGGCCGGTATCGATGTGTAGGCCCAGGCGGCGCGGACTCGGAACCTTCCCGAGAACGTGGCGCATCACGGCGGCGGTATCGGTGGGATCATCGACGAGCTGCCCCAGTGCTGTCCGTTGTCGTCCCTGGCCGATGACGGTGAGGGTTCGGCCGCCGTCGAAGTTGAGGGCCCAGGCCGCGTCGGTCAACACGTGCCACGACTCCCTGAGATGGTGTCCGATCACCGGTATGTCGTAGCGCCGCCCGGTGCGCCGGCCGGTGAAGCGCAGCAGGAGCAGTGGGCCGGTCCAGCGCCCGAGCGGTGACGCGACGATCCGGCGCGCGGTGGGGTTCATGATCCGGTACATCAGCCACAGCGGCGGTGGTTGCGAGCGCACGGGTGCCGACTGCGGCTGCGCGGGCAGGCTCACCGGGCACCGAGCTGGGTGCGTACGGCCACGTCCACCGTGGCCTCGCTCGGGTCGACGAGTTCCATGTAGAAGCGGGTCCAGTCGATGGTGTCGCCGCCGACGCCGACGATCATGACGCCGCGCAGGAGATGGGGGGATCCGTCGGGGCGGGTGCCGCGGTGCTCCCATTCGGTCCAGGCGGTGTCGCCGTCCACGCTGCAGCGCAGCACGTCTGCGGTGAGGTTCGGGACGGCGGCCAGAATCTGGGTCCAGTTGCGGCGCACCTGCTCGCGGCCGGTGAAGCTGCGCGCGGGGTGGGCTGGGGTCTCGTTGCGGTAGTCCGGGCTGAAGCAGGCGACGATCGCGGCGAGGTCGTGGTCGTTGGTGGCCCGACACAGCCTCTCGATCACCGCCGCGCCGTTCTGTCGATCGACCGAGGTCATGACCATCTCCCGCCTGAACGTTACAGTCTCATGTAACCGATACATGACTATGGAGCGAATGATGGTGGAGGTCAAGGCCACCCGGCGCTACAACTCGTCCCGGCGCGCTGTGCAGGCCCGAGAGAACCGGGCTGCGGTGTTGGTCGCCGCCCGGGACCTGTTCTTGTCGGGCGGGTTCGCGACGACCACGGTCGCGGCGATCGCCGCCCGGGCCGGAGTCTCGGTCGAGACCGTCTACAAGGGATTCGGTGGCAAACCGGGTCTGGTCCGGGCCCTGTGTGACGAGGCCCTGGCCGGCGACGGGCCCATCCCGGCCGAGGTGCGTTCCGATCGGTTGCAGGCCACCGAGCACGATCCCCGCGCACTCCTCCGCGGGTTCGGGACCCTGAGCACCGAGGTCGCGCCCCGGGTGGCGCCGATCCAGTTGCTCGCCCGCGCCGCCGCAGCCACCGATCCCGAGATGACCAGCCTCTACGCCGAGATGCAGGACCAGCGGCTCGAGCGCATGACCCACAACGCGCACAACCTCGCCGACTCCGGGCACCTGCGCGATGACGTCACCGTTGAGCACGCCGGGCAGGTCATGTGGACCTACACCTCTCCCGAGCTCTACGAGCTGCTTGTTATGCGCCAACGCTGGCCCCTGCACCGCTTCGGTGCGTTCATCTCCGATGCACTCATCTCCGCACTGCTCCCGCCAAGCGCACCACCGAACAACCCAGGCAGCAGCCCCGTCGAGCTGACGGGCTAACCATCCTGAGCCTGTCAAGAATGGTCGTTTGTGACCTGTCGACGAGCGATCTTGGCCGAGGCGGGTTTGCCCAGGTCGTCACCGGGTCGTAACAGCGGGCGGAAACAACGTGTCGCAACCGCGCCCTGACACCGTTCATGGGACAGTCCCCGCTGCTGTACGGGCGTGGGGCGGATCGACCGTACGGTAGAACGACAGAGCGACGGCGCCACCGGAACGACAGGGAGAGGGTTATCCGGTAGGACAGCCAGGATCGCCACGCTGCTGGCGGCGAAGCGCGGGCACGAGCAGCAGCAGGAGAGTGAG
>JAYSXW010000001.1:0-2273 GCA_043716935.1 Pseudonocardia sp. | reverse complement strand
TGCAACAATCAGGGCTTCAGGAGCGTCTAACTGATGGATGTTCGGCCGATCGGTGCACATCGCAGGGTTCCTCTCCCGGCGACCTGGACGATCGGTGGGACGTCCGTGGATACTTCCAGTGCGAGGCGGGAAACCGCCCCGCAGCACACAAAGAGCCCACCGCCCGTCGCTGGGGAGCGGACGAGCGGTTCCACGGCCGGGGTCGTCGTCTCGGGGGATGACGGCCCCGGCCCTTTGCGTACCGGATGGCGCTCTGTTCATCCGAAGCCCCGATCGTCACTCGCCTCGGGGGCGATGTGGCGGACGGTGACGAACGACTGTCCCGTACCGTGGAGGCCGCTGCGAACGAGCAGCCACGCCACGCCGGAGGAGTCGACGCTCAGGATGCCCGAACCCATCCCCTCGGGATTCTCCCTGCCCCACGTCGTCGGACTGGTGCGGGCCGCGGTTCCGCCGATGCACCCGGCTGGCCGGCCGATCGTCGCCGGGGCTGCGGTCACCGCCGGTGTGCTTCGGGCCGTGACCGGGCGCGGGGCGTTGGCCGGAGTGCTGGCGACGGCGGCCACCGCCGCGTTCTTCCGGTCCCCGAGGCGGGTCGCGCCCCCGCTGACCGGGGTGGCGCTCGCCCCGGCCGACGGCACCGTCGCCACCATCGCCGACGTCCTGCCGCCACCCGAGCTGGACCTGCCGCAGGTGCCGGTCCCGCGCATCAGCGTGTTCCTGTCGATACTCGACGTGCACGTGCAGCGCATCCCCGCCGACGGGATCGTCCTCGCCGTCACCTACCGGCCGGGGACCTTTCTCTCCGCCGACCTCGACAAGGCCAGCGAGGACAACGAGCGCAACGCCCTGCTGCTCGCCACCACCGACGGGCACCGGCTCGGGGTCGTCCAGATCGCGGGGCTGCTGGCCCGGCGGATCGTCTGCGACGTCGGGGCCGGCGACGAGGTCGCGGCCGGTGAGACCTACGGGCTGATCCGCTTCGGCTCCCGCGTCGACACCTACCTGCCGGCCGGTACCCGCATCACCGTGTCCGTGGGGCAGCGGACCGTCGGCGGCGAGACGGCACTGGGCCAGCTACCGACCGGGACGGGTGCCTGATGGCCGCGCCCGTCTACCCCGTCGGCGTCCGACTGCTGCCCAACGCCGTCACCGTTCTCGCACTCTGCGCCGGGTTGTCGTCGGTGTACTTCGCCCTCGGTGGGCGGTTCGACCTGTGTGTCGCCGCCGTCGCCGTCGCCGCGCTGTGCGACGCCCTCGACGGGCGACTCGCCCGCCTGCTCGACGCCACCACCCGCATCGGCGCGGAACTCGACTCCCTCGCCGACCTCGTCTCCTTCGGCGTCGGCCCCGCGCTCGTGCTCTACATCTGGCAGCTGGGAAGCAACCGCTTCGGCTGGACCGTCGCGCTCGTGTTCGCCGTCGCCACGATGCTGCGCCTCGCCCGGTTCAACACCCTCATCGACGTCGAGGACTCCTACCCCTTCTCCAAGGAGTTCTTCGTCGGCGTCCCCGCGCCGGCCGCCGCGCTCGCCGCCGGCATTCCCCTTTACGTGACGCTGGGCATCGGGCCCGGCTGGTGGTCGAGCCCCGTGCTGGTCGGGGGCTGGGCGCTCGTCGTCGCCGGGCTGATGGTCAGCCGGGTGCCGACGCTGTCGTTCAAGACCGTGCGCGTCGCCCCCCGCTACATCGCGCCGCTGCTCGTGCTCGTCGGGATCGGCGCCGCGGTGCTCATCACCGCACCGTTCCTCGGGCTCGCGGTCGTGGCACTGGCCTACCTCGTCCTCATCCCCTACACCGCGTACCGCCACCGCTGGCTCGCCCACCACCCCGAGGCCTGGGACGTGCCTGTGCGGGAACGCCGCGCCGTCGCCCGCGCCGCCCGCTCCGCCCGCCGGCTCGGGCTGCGCCCGCCATTGCGGCGTGGGGTGGCGGGGCGGGCGAGCGCGGTCGCCCGGGCCGTGCGGCGGTTCGGCGACGAGAACTCGCAGGTCCAGCGCGTGCTGGCCAACGGGAGGTCGACCACCCGCCCCCCGGGCCCCACCGGCCCCGGCCCCGCCCCCCAACCCGCCCGCAACCGCAACCGCCTCCGCCTCGGCCTGCGCCGGGCCCGCCGCCGCTGACCCCGCGAGTCGGGGCATCGGTGCCCGCGTGTCGAATGGAGGGCCCGGGTGGGTGGACGAGGGCCGATAGCGTGGGAGGGTGGCTCCCTCGATCATGCTCGTTGCCCGGCTCGCCGCGTCTGCCGCCGACGCCCGACGGGGTGTCGTGCG